>CAJBVW010000298.1 GCA_903959175.1 uncultured Pseudomonadota bacterium | reverse complement strand
GGTCGACGCGCTCGGGGCGGTCGACGCGCTCGGGGCGGTCGCTCCGCTCGACGCGCGGGGGACGGTCGCCGCGGTCGGCCCGGGGGCCACGGTCGGCGCGCGGGGGACGGTCACCGCGGGGGCGATCCGGACGATCGGCGCGCTCGGGACGCGCCGCGCGCTCGGGGCGCGGACCACGGTCGGGGCGGTCGCCACCCACGCGAGGTTCGGCACGTTCCTGGCCCGGAGTCTCCGGTGCGCCCGCTTGCTGCTCGGGGCCGTCCCCGGGGCCGCGACGCCTGCGCCGCCGGCGCCGCCGCCGCCCACCACCCGCGTCGTCCGGCCCACCCTGGGCCAGATCCGTCCGTTCGTTCGACATCAGACTTCCTTGTGCCCCCCCGTTCAGGACGGGGTGGTCTCCTGAATGAAGTAGCGGTAGCCTTGCTCGGTCAGGAACAGCTGGCGTTTCATCGCAAACTCCTGCTCCTTCGACTCACGGGTGACGACGCTGTAGAAGTAGGCGCCGTCCTTCTTGGGGCGGAGGATGCGGCCGAGGCGCTGCGCCTCTTCCTGGCGGGACCCGAACGAACCGGAGACCTGGATGGCCACGTTCGCGTCCGGCAGGTCGATCGAGAAGTTCGCGACCTTGCTCACGACGAGCAGCTTGATGCGGCCGTCGCGGAACTTCGCGAAGAGGTCCTCGCGCGTGGCGCCCGGCGTCTCTCCGGTGATCAGCGGCGCCTGGAAGCGCCGCGCGATCTCCTTGAGCTGGTCGAGGTAGGTCCCGATGATGAGTACGTTGTCGTCCCGGTGCTTCTTGACGAGGTCGTCCAGCACCTTGAGCTTCGCCGTGTTCGTGGCGGCGAGGCGGAATTTCTCGCCTTCCCGGGCGCGCTCGTACTGCTCGGCGGCGCCGCTCTGGAAGCCGACGCGGACCTCGAAGCAGCGGGCCTCGGCGATCCAGCCCTTCTCCTCCAGCGTCTGCCAGCCGAGGTCGAAGCGCTTGGGCCCGACGAGGCTGAATACGTCGCCTTCGCGGCCGTCTTCACGCACCAGCGTGGCGGTGAGGCCGAGCCGGCGGCGGCCCTGGAGGTCGGCGGTGGCGCCGAAGACCGGGGCGGGGAGGAGGTGCACCTCGTCGTAGATGATGAGGCCCCAGTTGTGGTCCTCGAACAAGTGCAAGTGGGCGAACTTGGACTCCTTCGAGGCCCGCCAGGTGAGGATCTGGTAGGTCGCGACGGTGACCGCGCGGATCTGCTTGCTCTCGCCGGTGTAGGCGCCGACCTGGTCGGGGCGGAGGTCTGTCTTGTCGAGGATCTCCCGCACCCACTGCTGCACCGCCGCGCCGTTGGTGGCGAGGATGAGCGTGTGCTGGTTGACGAGGCTCATGGTCTTGATGGCCACGATCGTCTTGCCGGCGCCGCACGGGAGCACGATGACGCCGTGGCCGCCGGAGGGCTTGCCGCCCTGGTACCACTTCTCCGCGGACTGGATCTGGTAGTCGCGCAGGTTGAAGGGCTGCCCGTTGCCGACCATCTTCTCGCGGAGGTGGATCTCGAGGGGATCGCCGTCGAGGAAGCCCGCGAGGTCCTCGACCGGCCAGCCGGCCTGGAGCATCCGCTGCTTGAAGATGCCGCGGTGACCGGCCTGGATCGCGAAGTAGCGCTTGCCATCCTCGAGGAGGAGCTCCTTGACCGACTTCTCGTTGCCGATGAGCTTCGCGATGTAGGCCGTGGCGAACTCGAGGCGGAGCAGCTTGCCGGGGGAGTCGGGGTGCGCGACGAGCTTGACGAGGCCGTAGCGCTCGATCGTCTCCCCGACCTGGGTGAGAACGTCGGGCGGAACGTCGAACTTCGAGAAGCTGCGGAGCCCGTCGACGATCTCGTCCCGACGCATGCCGCTGCTCGCCGCGTTCCACAGCGACAACGGGTTGATTCGGTACGTGTGCAGGTGCTCGGGAGAGGTCTCCAGCTCGGCGAAGCGGGACAGGAAGTCACGCACCTCTTCGTAGCGGGGGTGTTTCGTCTCGAGCAGGACCTTGCCATCGCCCTGAACGATCAGGGGATTGTCAGGCCTGACGTGCATCAGTCATGTAGCTAGCGTCCTCCCGGGACGGCAGATCTCGGTCCTCGTCGCGGTGGTTGCCGAGCGGGCAGCGCCGAAGCGGGCCAGACGGACCTTCCGCGAAGACATCAGGTGTGCTCATTCCCAAAGGCAGGAGCGAAGCGCAAGATGCCTGGCCACCCCGTTGGCGACATGATCGCCGCCTCGGTGGGCCTCCACCCCCAAGGCCGGAGGAGTCCGCAACCCGGGGATCTGCCTCTTACCTTACGCGCTTTCCGGCGGATGTCAACCGGGACCCCTCAATAGATCCGCAGAGCACGGGCGGATCACCGCTTTTTGCGGCTCCGCCCGGCCGACGGATCACCCCAGGAAGGGGTAGCGCCACTCGAGGGGGGGCACGAAGGTCTCCTTGATGGTGCGCGGGGAGATCCAGCGCAGGAGGTTCTGGGGCGCGCCCGCCTTGTCGTTCGTGCCGCTCGCGCGGCCGCCGCCGAAGGGCTGCTGGCCGACGACGGCGCCCGTGGGCTTGTCGTTGATGTAGAAGTTCCCCGCCGCGTGACGGAGCCCGGAGAGCGCGGACTCGATGGGGGCGCGGTCGCGCGAGAACACCGCGCCGGTGAGGGCGTAGGGGCTCGTGGAGTCGACGAGGGCGAGGGTCTCCGCCCATTCTGCCTCGGGGTACACGTACGCGCTCACGATGGGCCCGAAGATCTCCTCCTCCATGAGGCGGTGGTGGGGGTCCTGCACGCGGACGAGCGTGGGCTTGACGAACCAGCCGACGGCGCCGTCCGCGGTGCCGCCGGACACGACGTCCTCCGCCTGGGCGAGCGCGAGGTACCCCTGGTGCTTCGTGAAGGCGCGCTCGTCGATGACCGCGGCCACGAAGTTGGAGAAGTCCCGCACGTCGCCCTGCTTCATCTCGGCCATCATCGCGGCGGCGCGCTCGGCGACCTCCGGCCAGAGGCTGTCGGGCACGTAGACGCGGCTGGCGGCCGAGCACTTCTGCCCCTGGTACTCGAAGCCGCCGCGCACGATGGCGACGGCGAGCGCCTGCGGGTCGGCGGAGGCGTGGGCGAGGATGAAGTCCTTGCCGCCCGTCTCGCCGACGATGCGCGGATATTGGCGGTAGCGCGAGATGTTCTCGCCGATGGTCTTCCACATCCAGTGGAACACGCCGGTCGAGCCGGTGAAGTGCACGCCGCCGAGCTCAGGGCGGGCGAGGATCGGGGCGCCGACGTCGGCGCCGTCGCCGTTGAGGAGGTTGATGACGCCGTCCGGCATCCCCGCCGCGCGCAGGAGCGAGAAGAGCTGCCAGCACGAGGCGGCGGAGGTGGTGGCGGGCTTCCACACCACGGTGTTGCCGCAGAGCGCGGGGGCCGTCGGCAGGTTCGCGGCGATCGACGAGAAGTTGAACGGGGTCACAGCGAACACGAACCCGTCGAGCGGGCGGTGGTCGGTGCGGTTCCAGGTGCCGGGGGCGTTCTCGGGGGGCTGGTCGGCGAGGATCGACTGGTAGTAGGACGCGTTGAAGCGCCAGAAGTCGATGAGCTCGCAGGCGGCGTCGATCTCGGCCTGGTGGACCGTCTTGGCCTGGCCGAGCATGGTCGCGGCGTTGACGCGGTCGCGCCAGGGGCCGGCCAGCAGGTCCGCCGCGCGGAGGATCACGGCGGCGCGGGCCTCCCAGGGCATCGCGGCCCAGGCGGGGCGGGCGGCCTCGGCGGCGCGCACGGCGCGCTCGATCTCGGCGGGGCCGGCGAGGTGCACCCGCGCGATCACGTGGCCGTGCGCGCACGGCATGGTCACGTCGCGCGTGCGGCCCGTGTACACGTCCATCCCGCCGACGACGCAGGGGATCTCGACGACCTCCGCCGCCTGCCGCAAGAGCTCGCGCTCGAGCGAGGCGCGCTCCCCCGAGTTCGGCGCGTAGGCGCGGACGGGCTCGTTGACGGGGCGGGGAACGCGCGAGGTGCCGGTGGTCATCCGCGCCGACTAACCCACGCGCCCGCGCCCGGCCGGCGCGCCCGAACCACGGCATCCCGTGACACCCCCCGCCAAAACGATCGGTTAGACGCCGCCCCGTGCTGATTCCCCTGTCGGATGCCGGGCCGCGCCTCGCGGGCGGGAAGGGCGCCGCCCTCTGGCGGCTCGCCCAGCGTGGAGTGCCCGTGCCCGGCACCTGGGTGCTGCCGCCCGACGCCTTCCGCGACTTCCTGCGGCAGGCCGGGCTGTGGGAGATGGCCGAGCGCGGCGAACATGCCGCGTTGCACGCCCGGATCCTCACGGCGGAGATGCCGTCCTTCGAGGGTGTGGCGCCGCGCATGGCCGTGCGGTCGAGCGCGCTGGAGGAGGACGGGAAGGTCCAGTCGCACGCGGGGCAGTACGAGAGCGTCCTCGGCGTACAACAAGCCGGACTGGCGGACGCGGTGCGCCGGTGCTGGGCGAGCTACCACGGGGCCCGGGCGGTCGCCTACCGCGGCGGCAAGGTGACGCCCGGCGCGATGGCGCTGCTGGTCCAGGAGATGGTGGACGCGCGGACGGCCGGCGTGATGTTCACCGTCAACCCGGTGACCGGGAGCTGGCGGGAGATGGCGGTCGAGGCGGTGTGGGGGCTCGGGGAGCCCCTCGTGGGCGGGCTCGTGGTGCCGGATCGGTACCTCGTGCGCCGCCCGCGCCGCACGCCGGGGCCGGTGCAGGCGGTGCTCGCGCGGACGAACCTCGAGCTCGCGAGCGAGACGGTGGCGCGCCAGGACCGGCAGCTCGTGGTGCAGGGCGCGGGGGTGGCCGAGGGCGCCGCGGACGCGCCGCTGGCGAGGAAGTTGCCTCGCGACGAACTGTACGCGCTGTGCCGGCTCGGGCTGCGCGCGGAGAGCGTGCTCGGCGGGCCCCAGGACGTCGAGTGGGTGCAGGATCGCGCGGGGCGCTTCTGGGTGGTGCAGTCGCGGCCGATCACGACGCGGCAGGAGCTGCCGCGCGGCGGCGGGACCTTGTGGACGCGGCGCTTCGTCGGCGAGCGCTGGCCCGAGGGCGCCACGCCGCTGGGGTGGTCGATCGTCGCGCCGGTGCTCGAGCACTTCGTGGCGTACCCCGCCACCTCCGCTCGGTACCTCGGAGGGGACCCGCCGCTGCGCCGCGTGGGCGGGCACCCGTACGTCAACGTGACCGTGTTCCGGCACCTCGCGTTCAAGCTCCCGGGCGGCCCTCCACCCAGGTTCATGCTGGACTTCTTCCCGCCCGAGGAGGAGCGCCGGTGGGTGCGCCGCGCCGCCGCGCCGCCGGACCTGCGCGTGTACGCCGCCATCTTCGCGGAGACCCTCCGCGAGCGCCGGTGGCGCCGCTTCCGCTGGAACCCCTTCGGGAATTGGCGCGCGTGGGACGAATTCCTCGCCGGCCTGCCGCCGCGCCTCGCCGCGCTCGAGGCCGCGGCGCCCGAGGCCGCGCTGAGCATCGCGACGCCGCTCGTGCGCGACTACGTGAAGGTTCACATCACCTCCCTGCTGTTCGCGAACATGGCCTACGAGATCGTGGGGCCGCTCGTGCCCGAGGAGACGCGCCCCGTGCTGCTCCGCGCGCCCGCCGGGACGATCACCGCGCAGGTGAACGCCGAGCTGTGGCGCCTCGGCCACGCCCCGGACGACCGCGCCGCCCTCGCCGCCTTCCTCGCGGCGCACGGGCACCGGTCCTCGGCGAGCTGGGAGGTCTTCGCGTCGCGGTGGGCCGAGGACCCCGTCGGCGTGCTGCGCCTCGCGCGCCTCGCGGCGGAGGGGCCCGACCCGCTCGCCCGCCTCGCCGCCGAGGCCGAGGAGACCCGCGCCGCGCTCGCCGCCCTGCGGGACCCGACGCTCCGCTGGGCCGTCGGCCTCACGCAGACCTACCTGCGCCTCCGCGAGGAGCAGCGGTACCACCTCGACCGCGTGCTGTTCGCGCTCAAGCGCAAGCTCGTGACGCTCGGCGCGCGCTGGTTCGAGGACCCCGCCGACGTGCGCTTCCTCGTGGCCGGCGAGCTCGACGGAGCGCTCGGGGTCGACGAGCTGCGCCGCACCGCCGCCCGCCGCGCGGCGGAGCCCGTGGATCCGCACCCGCCGGACTTCCTGGACGGGGACGAGGCCCTCGCCGTCGCCGCGGGGGACGCCCACCGCCTCCAGGGCCTAGGCATCTCGCCCGGCGTGGTGCGCGGCCGCGTGCGCGTGATCCGCAGCCCCTCCGAGGGGGACCGCCTCCAGCCGGGCGAGATCCTGGTCGCCCGCGCGACCGACCCGGGGTGGACGCCGCTGTTCGCGCGCGCCGGGGGCCTCGTCCTGGAGCTCGGCGGCATGCTCTCGCACGGGGCGGTGGTCGCGCGGGAGTACCGGCTCCCCGGGGTCGTGAACATCCCTGGCGTCACGACGCGACTGAGGGACGGCGTCGAGGTCACGATCGACGGGCGCGGCGGCGTGGTGTGGGTGCACGGGTAGGGCGGCGCGGGGGTTGGGGTTAGGCGCGGGCATGCGGATCGCCGCCGTCATCGTCACGCACCTGGGGGGCCCGCTGCTCGCGGAGTGCCTCGCGTCGCTCGCGGCGCAGACGCGGCCGCCCGACGAGGTGCTGGTCGTCGTGAGCGCGGACGACACGGTTCCGGTGCACGGCGCCGACGCCCTGCAGCTCCGCGCCAACGTCGGCTACGCGCGCGCCGCCAACGCGGGCATCGCCGCCACCGCGGGCGAGCCGCTGCTGCTCAACGACGACACACGGCTGGCCCCCGGGTGCCTCGCGGCGTTGGCGGCCGCGTACGCGGGCCCGGGCGTCTACCAGCCGCGGATCCGGCTCGCGGACGGGTCGGGGCGGCTCGACAACGTCGGCCACGGGCTGTTCCCGGACGGGGCGGTGTGGGCGCGCGGGCGCAACGGGCCGGACGCGCCGATCGCGGGGGCGCCGGGCGGGTTCTCGGGGGCGGCGGTGCTCTTCTCGCGGGAGACGTGGGAGGCGCTCGGCGGCTTCGACCCGCGCTTCGGCAGCTTCGGGGAGGACGTCGACCTTTCGCTCCGCCTCTTACGACGCGGGATCCCCATCACGCCGGTGCCCGACGCCGTCGTGGAGCACCACCTCGGCGCGTCGTGGGGGCGCACCGGGGCGGCGAAGCTGCACGCGATCGAGCGCAACCGGGTGCGCGCGGCGGTGCGGAGCCTGCCGATCACCGCGCTGCTGTCGATGCCGGCGTGGACCGCGGGCCGCTACGCGCTCTTCGCGGCGCTCGCGGCGCGGGGGCGGGGCCCGGGCGAGGCCGTGGGGCCTGAGGCGCAGCGGGCGGCGCTCGCGGGGCTGGCCGCGGGAGTACGGGACGCGCCGACGTGGTGGGCGGAGCGCCGCGCCGACCGCGCCTCGTGGACCCGCGGGGAGCTCGCCACCTGGCGCGCGATGTGGGCGTCGCGGGCGCGCTGGGAGGACATCGGGCGGTAGGAGCCCGTAGCGCATAGCTCCCGTCGCCCGCTGGCCCCCGCTCGGCGCTAAGGGCTCCTAGCTTCTCCCACCTGCCGCGCCTCCACCCGATAGGTCGACAGCGTGCACCGCCTGCGCCCCACCCTCATCGCCCTGGGCGCCCTCGCGCTGTTCCTGGCGAGCGCGGGCGCGGCGCTCCTGTTCGGGATCAACTTCTTCCTGAACACGTGGCTCAAGGTGCTGCTGAACCGGCAGCCCGAGCGCCTCGAGATGGACTGGTCCTACGCCTGGACCTGGGACGCGCGGCACGTCGAGGTCGACGGCTACACCCTCCGCGTCCAGGGCCCGCTGGACCAGTGGTGGCTCACGGTGGACCGCGCCACGCTCACCGTCGGCCTGCGCCCGCTGCTGGAGCGGAGGTTCCAGGCCGACGACGTGCGCGGGGACGGCGTCGTCGTGCGGTACCGCGGCCGGGCGGACGCGCCCCTCGTGCCCGGGCGCACCCCGTCGAGCCCCTACGTGGACGGCCGCTCGCCCCCCATCCCGGGCCTCGAGAACCCGCCGCTCGTCCGCCCCGAGGACGTCTACCCGCCGCCGGTGGAGCCGTGGCTCGTCGCGCTCGACGACGTCGAGGTCTCCGGCATCCGCGAGGTGTGGCTGGGCGACTACCGCTTCGTCGGGGAGGCGCAGCTCGCGGGCGAGATCATCGTCATGCCCGGCGCCTCGCTCGACCTCTCCGAGGTGTCGGCGCAGGTCCTTCAGGGGGAGATCGACGTCGAGGGCATCCCGGTCGTGTCGGACCTCTCGATGGAGGTGGAGGGCGCGCTCGAGGGGGTCGACCCCGTCACGGACGCCGGCACGGGCATGCTCCGCCGGCTCGACGCCGCGCTGACGCTGGGCGGGCACGTCGACGACCTGCGCTCTATCGACATCTTCCTGCGCGACGCGCCGTGGGTGGGCATCGAGGGCGGCTCCGGGCGGCTCGACGCGCGCCTCGACATCGACGACGGCGTGCTCCGGCGCGGCTCCACCGCCACCGCCGTCCTCACCGACCTCTCCGCGCGGATCGGCACCTACGTCGCCGACGGTGACGGGCGAATCGACGTGATGCAGGACCGCATGGCGCGGCTCGCGCTCGTCTTCGAGACCTTCGCGGTCCACCAGGGCAGCGGCGGCGCTCTCGTCCGCGGGCAGGGCTTCCGGCTCGACGCGACGATGCCCGCCCTGCGCCTCGACGAGCCGCCGTCCGGCTTCACGGCCGTCGCGACACTCCCACGCTCGGAGGTACCGAACCTCAAGCAGTTCGACCGCTACCTCCCCAGCGACATTGGGTTGCGCATCCTGGGCGGGCGCGCCTTCGTGTCGGGCCGCGCGCGCGTGGAGGAGGACGGCAACCACGTCTCCGGCGCGCTCACCGTCGAGGTCCCCGAGGCGCGGCTCTCCTACGCGGGTATCCCCATCGCCGGGGTGGCCCGCGTCACCGGGCGCATCGCCAGCGGCGTGCTCGACGAGGGGCGCTACGACATCCACGGCAGCTCCTTCGCGGTGAAGCACGTCTCGGTGGGCGGGAAGAACCCGGACTGGTGGGCCCGGATCGACGTGCGCGCCGGGCGCGTCTCCACCGAGGACGACACCTTCCTCACCACGCGCTCCGACTTCTCGTGCGCCGACTCCTCGCCGTTCCTCCGCATCGCCGTCGGGCAGCGCACGATCGCGCCCTGGATCGACGACCTCGTGCGGCTGAAGAACCTCAAGGGCGAGATCCACGCCTCCTTCGGCGAGACGAGCCTCGCCATCGACCACCTGCACGTCCGCGCGCCGAAAGCCGAGCTTCATCTTCATATGAAGCAGGATCGGCGCCGCACGGAGGCGCTCCTCTTCGCCCGCCTCGGCATGTTCGGGGCGGCGACCCGCCTCGCCGGGGAGGAGTACGACGTGCAGCTCCTCGACGCGAAGCGGTGGTTCTACGCGCGGCTCGCCGAGGCCGGCACGCCGGAGGCGATGACCTCGCGCAAGGGGGAGGTCACGGACGCCGCCAATCTGGCCAAGGACGATCGCAAGGGGCTGCGGATCTTCAAGAAGGACGTGACGAAGCTGTTCGAGAAGAAGGACCCCGCCGACAAGGCGAAGCGGCGGGAGGCGTCGCGGGCCCGCTCGGAGGCGCTCCGGGCGGAGGGCGCGAAGAAGGAGGCGCTCCGGGCGGAGGCCTCGAAGAAGGAGGGCGCCGCGGGCGGCGGCGCGGCGACGAAGTGAGCGGCGGCGAGGGTGGTATCCTCGGGATCGCCCCGACCCGAGCCCCCGCGCGGCGGAGGAGGATCCGCTGAGCTCCCCGCCTCCGCCTTCCCGGACACGGGCGGGGTGATGGCGCTGCCGCTGTTCCTCGCGGACGGCGAGCCGGCGGAGGCGACCGACTTCGAGGGCTTCGCCGGCGTGGGCCCCGAGGCGGTGGACGTGGCCCACACCGGGCTCCCGAGCGT
>CAJBVW010000297.1 GCA_903959175.1 uncultured Pseudomonadota bacterium | reverse complement strand
GGGATGGTTTTGTTTTGGGTGAGGGCGGTGGCGGTGGGCGTCCCTCGTCCGGTCGCGGCGGCGGTGGCGGCGGCGGCGGTGGCGGGAGCCGCGGATCCTTCGACAACCGCGCCGGCGCCGCGACCTGGGGCGAGTGGCCCTCCACGGGCGAGGCCCTCAGGCCCGCCAACCCCGACGCGCGCGAGGTCACCCCGGGCGTCTGGCGCTCCGGCGGAAACAAGGACGGCGGCTCCAACCGTTAGTCGGCTCGGCGCCCTGCGCCGGTGAGCGGCCGCCGGATCCGAGACACCCCGTCCCGGATCCGGCGGCTTCTTGCGTTGAGGGGCGAGCTTCCCTTTCGCGCACTCCCGGGTGTACGGTGGCGCCGAACGGAGCTCCGATGCGATTCCTCTCTCGCCTCTCCGCCGCGCTCGCGGTCCTCTCCTTCTGCGCCCCCGCCCTCGCGGACGTGTCGGGCGGCTGCCGCTGCGACAGCGGATCGCTCGTCGGCGCGGCGCTGACGCTCCCGCTCCTCGCCGTCGGCGCGCTCCTGGCCCGCCGCCCCTCCTGACCCGCGTGACCCCTCCCCTCGACGAATGGGCCCGCGCCTACCTCGCCACCCAAGTCATCGAGGTGCCGATCGTGGCGGGGTGGCTCCGGGGCCGCCTCCCCGTCGGAGAGGCCGCGGCCGTCGCGATCCTCGCGAGCACCCTCACCCACCCGGCGCTCTGGTACGTGTGGCCGCGCTTCGAGCCCGGCTGGCTCTACCTCGGCGCGGGGGAGGCCATCGTCTGGGCCGTCGAGGCCGTCGTCTTCGCGCTGTGGCTCCGGCGCCGCCGGGTCCCGCAGGCCCTCCGCACCGGAGTGCTGGTCTCCTGTCTCGCCAACGGGAGCTCGATGATGACCGGCATCCTGCTGCTCCCCGGGTAGAGGACGTTCAGGGGGTGCACCCGTCCTCGGTGCACACGAACGTCGCGCCGGCGCCGCCCTCGTCGTAGGTGTCCACGCCGCCGACGTACACGTCGTTCGGGTTGTTGTCGGTGGCGCCGCTCCCGAAGTCACACCCGTCCGAGACAAAGGTCGACGTGCCGATGACGGTGTCCAGGTACACGCCGCCGCCCGTCCCGGTGACGGTGTTCTCGGTGAACCCGCCGGTGGTGACACAGGTGGTGGTCACGTCCGCGTTGACCATGTACATGCCGCCGCCCGTCTGCCCGGTGCTCCCAGTGATCCAGCTGTCGGTGAGGTCGAGGGTGCTCGAGTCGAGCAGGACGCCGCCGCCCAGGCGCGTGGCCGAGTTGCCGTCCAGCGTGCTGTCGGTGAGGATGAACCGCCCGTCGTCGCTCGCGGAGAGGGCGCCGCCGTACTCCGCCACGTTCCCCGAGACCGTCGACCCGACGAGCTGGGCCACCCCGGCGTCCTCGATGTAGACGCCGCCGCCGTAGGTCGCGGTGTTGCCCGCGATCACGGTGTCCACGATGTCCACCCAGGTGTCCGGGTAGTACACCCCGACCGCGCCGCCGTACGTGGCGGTGTTCCCCTCGAGGACACAACTGTCGATGGTGAGGTTCGCGGCGGTGGGAGGCGCGTAGTAGAGCGTCCATTGGGAGAACACGGCGCCGCCGTAGCCCGCGTTGCCCTTGCCACCCGTGAGCGTCAGCCCCGTGATCGTGACCGCACCGTTGACGACGGTGACCACCGCGCCGGTCGTGCCGGTGTTGGACAACGTCGTCACGTCCGCCCCGTAGAGCCCGACGAAGCTGGTGGTCTTCGAATTGAGCAACAGGCGGGTGTAGTACGTGCCGGGGCAGAATTGGTAGGTGCCGGACGCCGCGACGACGGCGGTCGTCGTGGCCGAGTCGAAGTCGGATGACACGTCGGTCCACACGCCGGACGGATCGATGAAGCTGACACGGTTGTCCTCGAACGAGGCGGAGGCGTCACCACAGTCGTTCCGCACCCCGTCACACCACTCGGGGGCGCCCGGGTAGACGGCGGGATCGGTGTCGTCGCAGTCCGTGCCGTCGAACAGGCCGTCCAGCGGGACCTCGCACGCGTACAGCGCGCTGCCGGGATCACCGAAGCCGTCGAGGTCGACGTCCCGGTAGGTGGCGGTTTCGCCGACGGCGCCGGCCTCGTCCGTCTCGCCGTCGCAGTCCTCGTCCACGCCGCCACACACCTCGTCCGCGCCGGGGTGGATGAGGGGCCCGCCGTCGTCGCAGTCGCCGGACAGGTCGACCGCGCTCGCGGGCGCCTCGCACTGGGACACGGGGAAGCCCGCGCCGTAGCCGTCGGCGTCGGCGTCGAAGTACCAGTCGATCAGGCCGTCCGCGCCGTCGGGGTCCGCGTCGTCCGCGAGGCCGTCGCAGTCCTCGTCGAGGTCGGCGGCGTCACACACCTCGGTCAGGCCGGGGTTGCGGCCGGGATCGGCGTCGTCGCAGTCGGTCGAGAAGGCGCCGTAGCCCTCCGGCGCCTCGCAGGCGGCGAGCACCGCGGCGTCGGTCCCGTAGCCGTCCCCGTCGGCGTCGAGGTACCAGAAGGGGGCGTCCGGCGAGTCCTCGTCGATCACGCCGTCACAGTCCTGGTCGGCGCCGTCGCACGCCTCGGTCGCGCCGGGGAACACGGCGGGGTCCTCGTCGTCGCAGTCCTCCGCCGTGACCACGCCGTCCCGATCCGCGTCGGTGACCGTCGGATCCTCGGCCGAACCGGTCGTCTTGTCGAGCTCGCCGTCGATACAGGCCGGGAGGAGGACGAAGAACGCAAGCGGGAAGCGAGACATGGGTTCCGACTAACCCCGCGCCGAACACCCGCGCATCCGAAAGCGTGTCGCCTCGCTTACGCGAGCGGGGCTGCACACCCGTGCAGTACCGCGTTAGGAGGCGAGGCATGGCCGGCACCATCACCATCCGCGGCGCGCGGGAACACAACCTGCGCGGGCTCGACCTCGATCTCCCCCGTGACGCGCTGATCGTCGTCACCGGCGTCAGTGGGAGCGGCAAGTCGTCCCTCGCCTTCGACACCCTGTATCAAGAGGGCCAACGTCGTTTCCTGGAGAGCCTCTCTCCCTACGCGCGCCAGTTCCTCGGCCAGATGGAGAAGCCCAACGTCGACAAGGTCGAGGGCATCTCCCCCACCCTCTCGATCGACCAGAAGACGGTCAACCGCAACCCGCGGTCCACCGTCGGCACCATCACCGAGATCTACGACCACCTCCGGCTCCTCTACGCCCGACTCGGCACGCCCCGCTGCCCGCTCTGCCTGCGCGCCATCGCGCGGCGCAGCCCCGGTGACCTCGCGGATCAGCTCCTCCGGGAGGCCGAGGGCCGCCGGGCGCATGTGCTCGCGCCGGTGATCCGGGACCGCAAGGGCGAATACCGCGCCGAGCTCGAGAAGTGGGCGAAGGACGGGTGGCTCCGCGCCCGCATCAACGGCACCGTGCGCCAGCTCGACGAGCCCATCCAGCTCGCCCGCTACGAGAAGCACACGATCGAGCTCGTGATCGACCGCCTGACGCTCTCCCTCTCCGATCGTCCCCGCCTCGTCGAGGCCATCGAGCGCTCCCTCCGCATGGCCGAGGGCATCGTGAGCATCCTGCTCGCGCCCGCCGCCCCGGGGGGAGACGAGTCCTACACGGTCCACGCCATCGAGCGCGCGTGCCCTGACCACGGCATCTCCATCCCCGAGCTCGAACCCCGCTTGTTCTCGTTCAACGCCCCTCAGGGCGCCTGCACGACCTGCATGGGCATCGGCAAGGTGATCCAGCTCGGCACCCGCATCGTCCCCGCCCCGCGGGACGCGGAGAGGCCCCAGGTCTGCCCCGCGTGCGCAGGGAAACGTCTCAACCCGATCGCGTTGGCGGTGGACTTCCGCGGCAAGGGCATCCACGACGCCAGCCGGATGACCGTCGAGGACGCGCGCGCCTTCTTCGACGGCATCACCCTCACCGACGCCGAGACGAAGATCGGCGAGGGCATCGTCAAGGAGATCCGCGAGCGCATCGTCTTCCTCGAGCACGTCGGCCTCGGCTACCTCTCCCTCGACCGCAGCGCGCGCACCCTCTCCGGTGGCGAGGCCCAGCGCATCCGCCTCGCGGCGTGCGTCGGCAGCGGCCTCCAGGGCGTCACCTACGTGTTGGACGAGCCGAGCATCGGCCTCCACCCCCGCGACAACCGGCGCCTCCTCGACGCGCTGATCGCCCTGCGGGACGCCGGCAACACCGTCATCGTCGTCGAGCACGACCGCGAGACGATGGAGTGCGCCGACCATATCGTCGACATCGGGCCCGGCGCCGGGCGCCTCGGCGGCCAGCTCGTCGGCCAGGGCCATCCCTCCCACTTCATCACGCTCGACACCGCGACCGCGCGGTACCTCCGGGACGAGGACACCATCGCCCTCCCCGCGACCCGGCGCCGGGGGGACGGGGGCGCCCTCAAGGTGCGCGGCGCCACGGCGAACAACCTCCAGAGCGTCGATCTCGACGTACCGCTCGGGACCTTCACCGTGTTCACCGGCGTGAGCGGCTCGGGCAAGTCCACGCTCCTGTTCACCGCGATCGAGCAGGGCCTGGCAGACGGCTCGTTGGTCGGCTCCGAGCTC
>CAJBVW010000296.1 GCA_903959175.1 uncultured Pseudomonadota bacterium | reverse complement strand
CTCAAGCCGATCGGCCGCCTCACCGCCGAGGACTTCCTGGACGACTTCCGGGTCAACGCGCTCGGGGCCGCGCTCGCCGTGCAGGCGGCGCTCCCGACGTTGAAGGGCACGCCGGGGGCGTCGGTGGTGCTCTTCTCGTCGGTCGCGGTGGCGCAGGGCTTCGCGGCGCACGCCTCCGTCTCGATGGCCAAGGGCGCGGTCGAGGGCCTTACGCGCGCGCTCGCCGCGGAGCTGGCGCCGAAGGTGCGGGTCAACGCGCTCGCCCCCTCGCTCACCCGCACGGCGCTCGCGCGGCCGCTCACCGCGAGCGAGCCGATGGCGGCGGCGATCGCGCAGCTCCACCCGATGCAGCGCCTCGGGGAGCCCGAGGACGTCGGGGCCCTCGCGGCCTTCCTCGTCTCGGACGACGCCGCGTTCATCACCGGGCAGGTCCTGGCGGTGGACGGCGGGCGCTCCACGTTGCGGCCGAAGGGGTAGCGGCCCGCGGTCCTGTCCCGCGCCCGCGCCCCGGGTGCTCCCCCGGGCGTGCTACCTTCCCCCTCGAGTGAGGGGTTCAGTGGCCTACCGTCGTCGGGCGCCCGGGGCGGTACGCCGGGACGCGCGTGGGCCCCCGCCGGTGCTGGTGTTCGGCGCGCTCTTCGGGGTGGCCGTGGTGGGCTTCGGCGCGTGGCGGAGCGCGGGGGACGGCGCCCCCGTCGAGGCCGCGCCGGTCGAGCCCGTCGTCCTCGCGGGGCCCCCGCTCGACCCCGACCGCCCCTACAACGTGCTGGTCGTCACGCTCTGCGCGGTGCGCGCGGACCACCTCGCGCCGTGGGGCTACACCGGGAGCCACACCCCGACGATCGACGCGCTCGCCAGGACGGGCGTCGTCTTCGAGAACGCGTGGACCTCCGCCACCTACACGCTTCCGAGCCACGCCGCGCTGCTGACCGGCCTGCTGCCGCGCCACGTCGGCGTCATCGGCGTGGAGGACACCCTGGCCCCCACCTACCCGACGCTCCCCGAGGTGCTCGGGGCCTACGGCTACCATTCGGTCGCCTACGCGCCGGTGGCGAGCCGCGCGAGCTTCCGCGCCGGCGAGGGGCTCGAGCGCGGCTTCGACACCTTCTTGGAGGGCGGCTCCGTGCACCGCGACACCAAGGTCTTCGACGCGATCGCCGCCGCCGGCCAGCCCTACTTCGCCCTCGCGCACTTCAAGGACGCCCACCCGCCCTACGTCGCCGGCCGGGAAGCGCAGGCGCCGGACCCGCGCATGGTCGAGTGGGTCGAGCGGAGCGTCGCGAAGGGCCCGGCCGACGCGGACGCATGGTTCGTCGCCCAGATGGAGGCCGACCCCGCGCTCCGCACCGACGTCGCCGCGCTCTACGACCACGCGCTCGCGAAGGCGGACGCCTCCGTCGGCGCACTGCTGGGCGGCCTGCGCGCCCGCGGCCTGCTCGACCACACCGTGATCGTCGTGGTAGGTGACCACGGTCAGGCCCTCGGCGAAGAGGGCCAGATCGGCCACCAGGGCCTGCTCCTCCCCGAGGTCCTCCACGTGCCCCTCCTCGTCCACCTCCCCGACGACGCCGAGGCCGGGCGCCGCGTCGCGGACGACGTCGGCGTCGTCGACCTCGCCCCCACCCTCCTCGCCCTCGCCGGCGCCACGCTCCCCGCGCGGCTCGACGGCCGCAGCCTCGTGCCGCTCCTCCACGGCGACGCCCTCCCCGCGCGCGGCGTGCTCGTCCAGGCCGACGTGAAGGGCGACCCCCCCGTCGGAGGCGCGCAGGAGGTGCTCGTGCGTGAGGGGCGGTGGCTCCGCTACGTCGAGCTGAGCGGCGTGTGGGGCCTGCGCGTGAGAGAGGGCGACGCGTGGGTCGACGCCCCCGCCGGCGAGGTCCCGACCGACCTGCTCGAGGAGCGCGCGCGGCTCTCGGGCCCCTCCGTGGCCGGGGCGGCGCGGCCCGTGACCGAAAGCGAGCGCGCCACCCTCCGCCGCGAGGGGTACTGGTGAGCGCGCCGCGGCGGGGCGGATCGCGGCCCTTCCTCGTGCTGAGGGCGGCGTGGCGGCGCGTGTTCGCGCGGGGGGCGGAGGACGCGGGCGGCGCGGGCGATCCGTCGGTGGGGCGGCGCGCGTGGCGGCGGCTCCGCAAGCCGCTGCTCGGGCTCGCCGTGGCGGCCGCGCTCCTCGGCGTCACCGAGGGCGTGCTGAGCGTCCTGGTGCGCGAGGTCGGCCAGGCCAGCATCCCGAGCAACGTCGTGGCGGCCCACGTCGCGCGGGGCGCGATGAAGTACCACCCCGACCTCGGGTGGACGTGGTCGCGCGTGCCCGAGCCCTCGCTCGGCATCAACTCGGAGGGCCTGCGTTACCGCGACCTCCCGAAGGCCAAGACCCCCGGCACCCTCCGCGGCTTCACCCTCGGCGACTCCCAGACCTTCGGCGCCGGCCTCGACGCGCCCGACACCTACACGGCGGTCGCCGAGCGCACCCTCCGCGACGCCGGCTGGTCCATCGAGCTCGTGGACGCCGGCATCGCGGGCTACGGCTCCCTCCAGGCCCTGCGCCTCATCGAGGGCAAGCTCATCGCGTGGGACCCCGACTTCGTCGTGATCGACTGCCGCACGTTCGACAGCGTCCGCGAGACCCGCATCACGCGCCACCGCGGCTGGATGGAGCCCGTACGCCAGCTCCTCTTCTCGAGCCGCATCTACTACGTCCTGCGGCTCGCCCTGCGCGAGGCAGGCAACGAGCAGGGCCGCCGCATGCTTCCGCACGCCGGCGAGGACGCGCGGAAGGACGGCCGCGCCTTCGGCGAGAGCAACCACGACCTCATCCTCGCCTTCGCCGAGCGCGAGGGCATCCAGGTCATCTTCGTCGACTACCCGCTCTGGGCCGATGGCACCGTCGTCTCCCGCGCGACGCCCGCCGAGCTGCCCCCCGGCGCCACCGTCGTCCCCGCCACCGCGGCGCTGCTCGCGACAGGGAAGCCGGCGTCGGACCTGTTCTTCGACAACAACCACCTCTCGGTGGAGGGGGCGCGCGTCGTCGGCGAGACCTTGGCGGCGACGTTGGCCGAGGCGCTCCCGAAGCCGCCGCGGTGACCGACGGCCTCCTGCTCCGCGTGCTCAAGGCGGTGGTGCGGGCGGCGTGGGCCCTCGAGTACGGCGTCCGCCGCGGGGCCCGCCGCCTCGCCCGCCGCCCCGCCTACGCCCTCGCCGGCGCCTGCGGCGGCTGCGCGCGCTGCTGCGAGAAGCCCACCATCGCGGCGGGCCCGATCCTGTGGCGCCTCCCGTGGTCCCGGCGCGTGTTCCTCGCGTGGCAGCGGCGTGTCAACGGCTTCGCCCTCGTGGAGGCCGACCCCACCATGCGAACCTTCGCGTTCCGCTGCGGACACTTCGATTGGGCCACCCGCAGGTGTGACAGCTACGCCTCGCGCCCCTTCATGTGCCGCGACTACCCCCGCGCGCTGCTCGACCAACCGTGGCCCGAGCTGTTCCCCACATGCGGCTACCGCCCCCTCGCGCCCAACGCGGCGGCGGCGCGGGAGGCGTTGGCGCGCACGGGCCTCTCCGAGGCGGAGCGGGAGGCGTTGGAGCGGAAGATGTTCCTGCGGTGAGGGGG
>CAJBVW010000295.1 GCA_903959175.1 uncultured Pseudomonadota bacterium | reverse complement strand
GACCGTCGGCGGCGTTTCGCGTTGGGGCGTGGCGGGTCAGCGTGGGAAGGTGGGGACGGGGGAGGGTGGGAGTCAACAGCGCCTGATTGCGCAGTTTGGCGAGGAGAAGGGAGGCATCAGCGACGCAAGTCTCAAACGAATCTGGAAGGAGGGTGGACTGGCACGCCCGCGCGGCCGGCAACGCGCGCCCCAGGAGGACGTGGTTCGACTGTCCGGGGGGGCCGGGCTCGCATTTTTGAGGGCCGGGGCAGCAGAAACGGGCGTCGTGGCCGAGCTGGGTGCCGCCGTGGAGGCCCGCGTAGCGGCGGCGGTCGCCTCTGCGGGGAGCTCGGCGGCAATCGAAGGCGAGGGCGAGGGCCACGCCATCGCGGAGAGCCCCTCGCATCCGCCCGCCACCCGCGAAGCGGAGGGGGTCGCTACGACGCCCTCGGCTGACGGACGCGACGCGAGGGGACAATTCACGGCGAGCTACAATCGCGCCGCGCGTGGTTCGGGCGACGGCGATCCGCGCCGCGATTCCGAGGAGTGCAAGCGGACGCGCCGAAGCGTCGAGGATCTGCGCCTGGCGGGGAGCAGCGCTGCTGTCATCGGATGGAAGCTGCTGGCGATCGGCGCGGCGCCTCTGCTGACGGAGCGACGTGGCTTCGACGGGTTGGACGGCCCCACCGGCGACTGGCTCGCGGCGCTGGGAGGCCACCCCTACCAGGCAGCGACCCTCGACAAAGCGCTGGCGGAGCTCGCGTTCGTCGACGCGGGCGAGGTGCTGTGGTCCACGCATGGCGAGCAGTGGGCGAGGATCACGCTGCCATGGCGAACCTCGCCCGACGCTCCCCCGTGGCTGCGGTGGGTGGTCTACGTGGACGCGACGCAGGACCCGTACTGGACGCACGCATATGCGGTCAGCGGCAAGGTATCGCGGGTCAACAAGGTCATGCCGTGCCTGACACGGGTCGCGATGACCGGGGGCCCAGGGGTCCCGTTGGCCGTCGAGACGCATGCGGGATCCGTGTCGCTGAAAAAGGAATTGGTGCCGTTCCTCAACCGAATGGAGGGCATACTCGGCGCTGGCGAATTGGGGCGGCTCACCGTCATGGACGCGGAGATGGCAACGCGGCCGCTGATGACGGAGCTGGCAGCTCGCACGGACCGCTGGTTCATCACCGTCCTGAAGGGTGGCACGGCGAAGGCCGCGCGCAAGGCTGACTTCGCGACGTGGGAACGCTACCGTGAGCGCGACTTGATCCGGGCGGTCTCCATTCGGTTCGGTGGGGACGAGAAGGCGGAGGGAGATCTGACCCTGCGCGGCATCGAGATGATCCGCGAGGGGAGTCGCAACCCGACGACGACCACCTTTGCGACCAACGCGCCGGTATCGGAGCTGAGCTCGTCGCAGGCGGTCGACGCCTACCTGTCCCGGTGGCCCCACCAGGAACAACGCTTCCGCAACGCCCGCAACGGGCTTGGAATGGACCGCGCCCATGGCTACGGCGGGGAAGAGGTCACCCATGTGGCCTTCACCACCGCCCTGGAGAAGGCGGAGGGCCGCGTGGAGAGAGCCGGGCACAAGGTGGCGCGCATGGAGGCGGCGGAGGCGCACGCCCACGCCCTCCTCGAAGGGGCCAGCGCGGAGCAGCGGGCTGCCGCGAAGGCCGCCGTCCGCAGTGCCGAGCGCGAGACGGCCGCCACCCGTCGCAAGCAGAAAGAGGCGGTGGCCGAGCAGCAGCGGCAATCGACGAAGCCCCGCGCAATCTATCTCCGCGACACTACGCGAGACGGGATCGTGACAAGCGCGAAGCTCACCGTGCTGATGCTGATGGAATACGCCTTGAAGGAATACTTTGGTGGCCTGCGCATGGAGATACGCACCTTCATCGAGAGCTTCGTCAATCTCCCCGTTACGATTCGGCGGACACAAACAGAGACCGTGTACGAAATCCAGGCGAACGACCGGAACCCGCGGAGCATGACACAGCTCCGCGCTGCCTGTGCAGAGGTCAACGGGCGGAAGCTCTCAGCAGACGGAAGGAGACTTCGGTTTTGTGTCACGCCGCAGTCGCTGGTCTAAGTGCGCAGATCTATTGAGTGGGTGGTGGCCGGGGTTCCTGTCAGAACTCCGGCGGGTCCCAGACGCCGGTGTCCACGTTGGGTTCACCGCCCGAAGTATCCGAGCCCGAGGTATCGTCGTCAGACGTGTCCTTGTCGGCACTGGTGTCGGTCCCCGGCCCAGACTCCTTCCCGGTATCGGTCCTCGGAGGGCTGTCCGTGTCCCATCGAGTGTTCACGGTCTTGCGCCCCCCGGGCCCCGCCTTCCGATCCCCGCTCCCGCTCACGGATAGGAAAAATGAACCCCGCAGCTCCCTATCTTCGCACCTGACCCTCCCCGTCGTCAACCCCTCCGCCGGTCCCGTCAGGGCACGCCTAGCCGGTGGCCGGAGCCCGAAACCGCGCCTTCTCTGTGCCCCGCACACGGCTCCGCCCCCGGTCCCGCGTCTTCACGCCCTCCGGTCGTCGCCCACG
>CAJBVW010000294.1 GCA_903959175.1 uncultured Pseudomonadota bacterium | reverse complement strand
GACCTCGACGGGGACGGCCTCGCCGACGTGGTCGTACCCGCCCCGGGCTGGGACGGCGGGGCCGAGAACGGCGGCGCCGTCGGGGTCTTCGCGGGGCCGATCGCGGCGGGCACGTGGTCCCTGGCCGACGCGGACACGCTGCTGCTCGGCGTGCGCGCGGGCGGCTACGCGGGCGGCGCGGTGGCGTGCGGCGGCGACACCGACGGGGACGGCCGCGGCGAGCTCCTCGTCGGGGCGGACGCCGACGGCGCGGGCCGCGTCTACCTCTGGCGCGGCGGCGCGCTGGACACCGGGCCGATCTTCGTCGGGGACGCCGCCGGCGATCAGGCCGGGTACGCGGTCGCGTTCGTGCCCGGATCGGGTGGAGACGCCGTCGCGGTGGGCGCGCCCGCGGCGGACGACACCGCCGTCGACACCGGCGTGGTCGCGATCTTCGCGGCCCCCGGCGCCTCCGGCACCCTCTCCTTCGCGGACGCCGACGCGCGCTGGGCGGGCGAGGGCGCCGGGGACCTCGCGGGCACGGCGCTCGCGGGCGTGGCTGATCTCGACGGCGCGGCAGGCCTGCTGATCGGCGCCCCCTACAACCGCGACCCGGCGCCGATCGGTGGCGCCGCGTACGGAGTGCCGGCGCCGTAGGTGCGTGGCGACGGACGGCTTCTACGACAACGCCGCCCCCACGACCGGCGGCGGCGCGGTGATGTACTACGTGCGACGCCACCGCCGGATCGGCCGGGTGGATCCTGGCGATGCTGGCGGCGGGGATGATCCGCCGCCGGGCCTGACTACTCGGTCGCGATCGTGACGCCGATCTCGGCGCTGACGGCGGGCTCGATCTCGTCGCCGTCGGCGAAGAGGAGCTCGGCGCCGATCGTGTGCTCGGGGGTGGGGTCGAGCGTGACGATGAACTGGGTCTCGGCGGTCGTGAGGACCTCGGCGCCGTCCACCGTGACGCGGATGTAGCCCTCGGCCTCGCCCTCGTTGTGCTTGGCGGGGGCCTCGAGCGCGAAGTTCTCGACGATGACGGACACCGAAACGTCCCCCGCGACGACCATCTCGCCGTCCGCCGGGGAGAGGAAGGCGATGGTCGGGGCGGCCTCGGCCTCGGCGGTGTCGTCGACGGTGCCAGAGCAGGCGGTCAGGAAGAGGGAGAGCAACAGCATGGAGGCCTCGTGGAGGGACAAGACGAAGGAGATCAGCCGACTTCGTAGAGGTTGATGTACTTGTTTCCCTGGATCGGGATGCGCCCGAGGAGGGTCGTGCCCTCCTCGACCTGCCGCGCGCCGACCTCGGTGAGGAGGACGCGGCCGCGGTGCGCGGAGAGGTTCATCATCCACCGCGCGAGGTAGAACGGGCCAGCCAGCTCCCAGCCCTCGGCGGGCCGGCGGGTCTCGGGGAGGATGCGGGCCACGCCGGGGGCCACGCCCACCGAGAGGCGATACCCGGCCGCAGCCGTTGCCTTCTGGAGGGTGATGCTGGTCCGCACCGCCTTGCTCACCGTGTCGCGGAAGCCCTGCGCGACGGTCCAGCAGATGAGGAGCGAGCCCTCGCCGCGCTCCCAGACCTCACCCCCGCCCTCCGCGATGATGCCGGCCCACTCCTGCGTGAGCCCCGCGAGGCTGGCCCGCGGGGTGGCGATGCTTCGCGGCGGCGGCGAGGCCTCCATCGCGAGCACGACCACCGGGCACGGCGGGATCGAGCGGGTGACGCGGGCGCGCGCGGAGGGCTCCGCGGGCTCGGCGGAGGCGTTCGCGGCCTCGATGACCTCCCGGAGGTAGGTCGCGAGGTCGTTGTTGGTGGCGCGGTGCCCTTCCCGCACGATGAGCGCGGAGAGCGCCTCGGTCATCTCGGCGGCGTCCACCCAGCGGTCGTCGCGGTGCTTGGAGAGGGTGCGGAGGAGGAAGGCTTCGAGATCCTCGCTGATCTCGGGGCGGTAGGCGCGGGGGCTGGGGACCTCGGCGCGGCGGACGCGCGCGAGCGTCTCGTCGCGGCTCTTGGCCTTGAAGAGGCGACGGCCCGTCAGGAGCTCGTAGAGCACGATCGCGAGTGAGAAAAGGTCACTGCGCCCGTCGAGGGGCTTGCCCTCGACCTGTTCGGGGCTCATGTACGCGTACTTGCCCCGGATGACGTCCTGATTGCCCTTCTGGATCGCGGCGCGGCTGATGCCGAAGTCGGTGATCTTCACCTCGCCCGAGAAGCTGATCAGGATGTTCTGCGGCGAGATGTCGCAGTGCACGATGTGCAGCGGACGCCCGTCCGGATCGCTGTAGTGGTGCGCGAACTGGAGGGCCTTGAGGACCTCACCGCACACGAAGAGCGCCAGCGGCACCGGAAACTCGCCCACGGAGCGCGCCCGGCTCACCAGCCGCGCGAGGTCGATGCCGTGGACGTACTCCATCGCGATGTAGAGGCTCTCCTGCTCCTGGCCGAGCTCAAAGACCTGCACGATGTTGACGTGCGAGAGCAGCGCGGCGATGCGGGCCTCGACCTTGAAGAGCTCCTTGAACTCCTCGTCCTGCGCGAGGGTGTCGAGGATGCGCTTGATGACGAGGATCTTCTCGAACCCCATCGCGCCGTGCGAGCGCGCCCGGTAGACCTCGGCCATGCCGCCGGTCGCGATCTTCTCGAGCAGGTGGTAGTTGCCGAATACTTCGGGCTGGCCGGGCGTGGTCAAAGGGCTCCCCGTTTCCCGGCCCACATCTGGACCCGGTTACCGTGTCCCTTATCGCTAGGATCGCCGTGTCGTCTGTAGCTCAGCTTCGCGATGTGGTGGCACGGCTGCGCGCCGAGTGTCCGTGGGACCGCGCGCAGGACCTCCACTCGATGCGCCCATACCTGCTGGAGGAGGCCCACGAGGTGCTCGACGCGCTCGACGGCGTCGGCGCGCCCGGCGGGCTCGGCCCGCTCCGCGAGGAGCTCGGAGACCTCCTGTTCCAGGTCTACTTCCTCGCGCGGCTCGCCGAGGAGCAGGGCGCCTTCGACATCGAGGCCGTGGCCGAGGCCGTCGTCACGAAGATGATCGAGCGTCACCCGCACGTCTACGGCGGCGAGACCGGCGCGGGCGACGTCGCCGGCACCGTCGGCGCTTGGGAGGCCCGCAAGGCCGCCCGCCGCACGACCGGCTCGCGCGTGGACGGCGTCCCCAGCTCGCTCCCCGCGCTGCTCCGCGCGCACCGCGTCGGCGAGAAGGTCGCGCACGTCGGCTTCGACTGGCCCGACCTCTCGGGCGTGCTCGCCAAGGTCGACGAGGAGCGCGCCGAGCTCGACGAGGCCCTCGCGAGCGGAGATCCCGCCGCCATCCGCCACGAGTACGGAGACCTCCTCCTCGCGTGCGCCAGCCTCGGGCGCTTCCTCGGCATCGCCGGGGAGGACGCCCTGCGCGAGGCGAACGCGCGCTTCGAGGGGCGCTTCCGCAAGGTCGAGGCCTCGGCGCGCGCCGCGGGCGTCGCGATGGAGGAGGCGGGGCTCGACCGCCTCGAGAGCTGGTGGCAAGACGCGAAGCGCGAGGAGGCACCCCGGTCATGACGTTCCTCATCCTGTTCCTCCTCTTCACCGTCGTCCCCGCGGTCGAGCTCTGGGCGCTCATCGAGATCGGCCGGGTGGTCGGCGGCTGGGAGACGACCCTCTACGTCGTCGGTATCGGCGTCCTCGGCGCCTGGCTCGGCAAGCGCGCGGGCCTCGCCGTGCTGCGCGAGCTGTTCGAGTCCCTCCGCGAGCAGAAGCCGCCGGCGGACAAGCTGGTGGAGGGCGCGTTGGTGGTCGTGGGGAGCGTGCTCCTCATCACGCCCGGGGTGCTCACCGATCTCACGGGGATCCTCCTCTTCATTCCGCCGTTCCGGCGCTGGCTCGCCCCGCGCGTGAAGCAGGCGGCGCTCGCCTGGGCGACGAAGCGCGGCGTGCAGGTCGGCGCGGCGGGCCCCGGGCCCCGGGCGCGGCAGCGCGAGCAGGTGGAGAAGAAGGTGTTCTCGCACCCGCGCCCCCCCTGACCCTTCGCGCGCCGGAGACCCGAGCGGAGCCCCGTCTGCGATAGAATCGGCGCATGTTCGTCACGCTCCTGTTGCTCGGCTGCGCCCCCGACCCCGTCCCCGAGAAGCCCGACGCGGTCGAGACCGGGGACGGCCTCTTCGCGAAGGGCTGCCCCGAGGCCGGCCGCGCCGCCGCCCGCGTGCTCACCGACGTGACCGAGCAGCCGTGGGGTCCCGACGCCCTCGCCGCCCCGGGGGACGTGCTGCTGCTGAACGAGCGCGCAGCTTTCGTCGTTCAGGGGCCTGACGATCCGCGCACCTATTACCACTACGGCGGCCTCCCCATCGACGCCGTCGCGGTGGACGGCTGCGAGCAGACCGGTCCCGAGGTCCTTGGCGAGATGGGGCTCATCGTGGGTCAGCTCGACCTCGTGGACTTCTCGTCCAGCGGCCTCCACATGGTGCGCGGCGAGAGCGTCGAGGTCGTGTCGGACGGCTCCGACGGCGGGCCCGCGATCGTGGACGTGCACGCCACGGACGACCGCTTCTGGCTCGTCGAGCTCACCCTGATGCGCCGCGTCTACGAGGACGGCGGGCGCAAGCTCCTCGAGGACCCCTACGATCTGGACATCACCCTCCGCTACACCCTGGAGCCCGGCGCCTCGGCCCTCCAGCTCGAGGTGCTCCTCGACGGCGAGCCGCGCACCGACGGCTTCCTCGTGGGCTCCGTGGTCTTCCCGTCCGACCACTCGGAGAACACCTCGTACGCCTCGGGGGACCTCTCCGTCGGCGGCATCGGCCTGGACGTGGGCGTGGCGTTCTCGGGCGACGCGACCGAGGCGGGCGCCACCGCGCTCGCGATGCCCGGCGGCACGATGGCGCGCACCGAGATCGCCGGCGTGACCGTCCTCCTCGACGTGAACCACGTCGCCGCGCCCCTCGAGGTGGGCGACTCCGCCCGCTTCGTGCTCGGCGTGGGCGCGACCGACGGGGCCAGCGCCGCCGCCGCGCTCGAGCCCTACCTCGACGACCCCGTGCCCGGCTTCGCGACCGCGTGGCACGACCTCTCCGGCACCGTGACCGACCCCGCCGGCGCCCCCGTCGCGCGCGCGTTGGTCGAGGTCGCCTCCCCCGACGACGTCGGCGGGTGGGCCGCGATCACCACCCTCCGCACCGACGCCGAGGGCCGCTTCGCCGGCCGCGCGCTCGCGGTGGCGGGGCAGTGGCGCCTCCGTGCCACCGTGGAGGGGCGAGACGCGAGCGAAGCGGTCGAGGTCGACTCCGCCGCCGCGACGGCCGTCGCCTTGCAGGTTGGTTCGTCGGGCGGAATCACGGTGGCGGCGACCGACGGAGACGGGGCTCCCCTCCCCGTCCGCATCGAGCTCGAGCGCGCCGACGGCGCCACCGTCGTCGGCTACCCCACCGCCCAGGACCCCGACGTCGCCTTGCCCCCCGGGCAGTACACCGCGTGGATCAGCCGCGGCTACGAGTACGGCGTCACGACGGTCGACGTGACCGTCCCCCCCGACGGCGTCGCCACGGTGACCGCCGTGCTGCCCCACGTCGTCGATACGACCGGCTGGGCCAGCTACGACAGCCACGTCCACTCCGGCCCGAGCGCCGACAGCGACGTGCTCCCCGTCGTGCGCATGCGGACGGCCGCGGGCAGCGGCCTCGACCTCGTGATCTCCACCGACCACGAGGCCATCATCGACCTCTCCGGCGCCGTCACCGAGGCGGGCCTCGACGCCGACCTCCTCTACGCCCTCGGCAGCGAGGTCACCGCGAGCCTCCCCGAGCACACCAACGCGTGGCCCTTCCCCGTCGCGGACGACGTGCGCGGCGATCCCGTGCGCTGGTACGAGCTCGCGTTCGGCGGCATCTACGCCGCGGAGCGCGCGCGCGGCGCCGAGGTCGTCCAGCTCAACCACTCCCGGGTCAACGGCGAGTGCGGCGTCCTGTGCATCCTCGACTGGGATCGCCTCTCCGAGGCCCCGAGCATGGACGACCCCGAGGCCCTCGGTCTCCCGCCCGGCACCGCCGTGTGGTCCTGGGACTTCGACAGCTTCGAGCTCTTGAACGGCCTGCGGAGCCCCTATCTCGACCCCGCCGACCCCCGCCACTCCGGGGCCCTCCTCGACTGGCTCGCCTTCCACAACCTCGGGCACCGCGTCACCGCCGTCGGCGTCACCGACGAGCACGGCATGGACACCCCGGGCACCCCGCGCACCTTCGTGGCGGTCCCCGACGACACCGCGCTCGCCGTCTCCGACTTCGTGGCCGGCACGCTCGACGGCGCGGCCCAGGTGAGCGCGGGCGCCTTCGCGCGGGTGACGGTGAACGGCGCGGGCCCCGGCGAGACGGCCACCGTCTCCGGCGGCACGGCGACCCTCTCGCTCCACGTCGAGGCCCTCCCCGACATCGACGTGACCCGCGTGGACGTGCTCGTCGACTGCGACCTCGCGTACTCCGCCGTCGCGACGGACCCCTCCGGCGTCGTCAAGCTCGACGAGACCGTGACGCTCGCCCTCACCGGCGACGCCTACGTCGTCGTCCTCGCGATGGGCGCGGACCCCATGCCGCGGGGCCTCCAGGACTACACGGCGGCCTCCGTGCCCCGCGTGGTGGTCAACCCCGTCTTCGTGGACGGCGACGGCGACGGCGTGTGGACCGCCCCCGGCGCGAAGACCTGCGACTGGGCGCCGTAGGGACGGGCGATTCGTGAACGCCCCGCGCCGCCCCCGCCCGCACATTCAGCGGGAAGGGAGGCG
>CAJBVW010000293.1 GCA_903959175.1 uncultured Pseudomonadota bacterium | reverse complement strand
TCGCGGGGACGCCGGTGACCTTCTCGATCACGACGTTCCAGTCCGGGCGCCACCCCTTGGCGGCCTCGAGCGCGAACTGGTTGTAGGTGTCCGGGCCGAAGCGTTGACGGAGGTAGAGGGCGAAGGAATAGCCCTGCTGGTAGCCGCGTTCCCCGTCACCCCAGCGCATGGTCTGCACGCGGGTCTGCCACTCCTCGTAGGAGAGCAGACGGTCTTCGAGGACCGTCGTGCGGATGTGCATGTCGCGGCTGGGCGTCCACCAGTTGTAGCCCGCGTTGTCCGACCAGTATTCGGCGCCGCCCTCCGTCCAGTAGAACGGGTCGCCGTCCATGATGTTGATCTCGGCGCCGCTCTCGCTGTTTCCGAGGCCGTCGCTGTAGAGGCCGCCGATCGAGATGGCCTGCGTGCCCTCCGCGAAGGTCGCGTTCGCCTTGAGAGAGACGACGTGCGCGTACTCGTGCACGAGCACGTCGGGCAGCCAGTCCATGCGGCCGCGCTGGCGGTAGAAGTCGCCGCCGGGGTTGGCGGAGATCTCGATCCAGTCCCAGTTCGGGATGGTGAAACCCTCCAGATCGTCGCTCTGGTTGAGCAGGACGATGTGGACCTTCTCCTTGATGAAGTAGTTGAACTCCGCGCACATGCGCGGGTACATCTCCTCAGCGATCTTGGCCGTCTTCTTGGCGGTCCACTCGGTGTCGAGGAAGTGGTCGTTCCCCTCCTCTTTCTTGCTCTTCGGGTAGTGGACCTCGAAGTGCTCGGTCTCGATGGTGTACCACTCGAGATCGGGATGGTTGTAGGGGAAGACGAACTTCGCCTCCGCCGGGGCGGACCAGGTGGCCGCGAGCCCGAGGGCGGAAGAGAGAGCAAGAAACCGGAGGGTGCTGCGCATTCGGCCGGGCTCCATCAGAACCGGAATTCGGCGGTGCCGCTGTACGTGAAGCCACGCGTGGGCGTGATCTCCTCGAGCGGGAACAGGAGGTCTTCGCCGCGGAGCGGGATGCCCATGGCGACCTTGAGATCGACGCCCCGCGTCACGGCGACGGTGACGGCCGGCGTCACGTCGAGGGACCAGCCGTCACTGCCCTCGATCGGGACGAGGTAGGCATCCGGGTAGATGCCGGGGCTCGTGGTGCCGGTCGCCGACTTGAGTCGAAGCCGGTAGAGCACCTCGGCGCTGACGGCGACCGGGCCAGCCTGCACCATCGGCTCGACCGCTACCTGGGTCTCGGAGCCGGGGCGGAAGCGCCCGAGGAAGTAGTTGTTCTCGGTCTCGACGGCGAACTGGGTGACGCCGGAGAAGCGGTGGACGTAGCCGACGGAGCCCGTCACCGCGAAGGGGCCGAACTGCTGCTTCCCGCGAAGGAAGAGCGCGGCGTCCATCGTGCCGGTGGAGAGCACGAAGTTCGACACCGTGTTCGGGCCGCCGATGTACGTGCCGGGCGACTCGGAGCCGGCGGGGAGCTTCAGCTGCAAGTCGGTGACGACCGAGGACGTGGGCGCGTTCTTGCGCACCCACTCCAGCCGCCAGCCGAAGCGCGGATCGCCGAGCCCGAAGTCGGACGTGTCCGTGCCGAGCTGGTCGTTCTGGAGGTGCACATAGTGGAACGGGACCGTCCAGTAGAGCTCGGCGCGGCGGCTGATGCCGTACCGGACATCGAGACGCTGCGTGGTGTAGGTCCACTTCGCGTGGTCGAACGGGTCGACCTCGCCGTCCCTTCCCCACGCTCCGGTCTCCGCGAGGCAGGTGTCGGGCGAGGGCCAGCAGCCACCAGCCTGCTTGTAGTCCATCCCCACGCCGATCTCGAACCAGCCGCGGCCGATGACCAGCGGACGCTCGACCTCGACCGCGGCCAGCGGCGCGCGCATGGTTTTGGCCTGAAAACCAGCCGCCTCGGCCGTTCCCGGCCCGAAGGCCAGCGCGAGGAGAAGCATCACGAGCACCTCGGAGAGCTTGAAAAGCGGGCCATAGAACATGATGAGCGGTGGGGTGTCAAGCCGAACAGCCACCGCCCGCGAGCCTGCCCGTCGTGCGGACGCCAGAGGGGACCGGGACGCACGCTCCGATCCACGCAGGTGCCCCCCGAGCGGTTCCCACCGAGGCGCCGGATCGTCGTCCTTGCCTTCCCGACCTCCTCCGTATAGACCCGGCGCCCCTGGGAGAGCCCCGTGCGACGCGCGATGATCGCCACCCCCGTCGTGCTCACCCTCGGGTGCGTGCCGTCCGCATTCGAGGGCGACGCCCCCGATCTCGAAGGCCGCGCGGTGCGCCTCACGCTCCTGCACACCTCCGACATCCACAGTCGGATCTACGAGTACAGCTTCGATCCGAGCTTCACGGACGAGACGCTCGGGCTCGCGGACGATGCGGGCCCGTACGGCGGGCTTGCGGAGATGGCGTACATCCTCAAGCGCGAACGCAAGAAGGCGGGGCGCGTGCTTCACTTCGACAGCGGTGACTCCTTTCAGGGCGCCATTGTCTTCAACGAGTTTCGCGGGGAAGCGGAGTTCCGGGCCTTGAGCGCGACCGGCCTCGACGGCGCGGTCATCGCCAACCACGAGTTCGACGCAGGCGCGCAGAACCTGGCGAACCAGGCCTACGGCTACGCCGGCTTCCCGCTCCTCGCCGCCAACTACGACTTCCAGGACGCGGACCTCCCCTGGGCGACCGAGCTGGAGGACCTCGCGTTCCCCTCGGTCCTCTACGAAGTGGACGGCCTGCGCGTCGGCGTGATCGGGCTCGCCAACCTCTCGTCCCTCAACTCCCTCGACGAGCAGCTCAACTCGCTCGGCATCAAGGTGGTGGACATCGGCGAGGCCATCCCGCGCGAAGCCGCCAACCTGCGCGCCGCCGGGGCCGACATCGTCATCGGCGTCTCGCACATGGGCCTGGACGACGACAAGGAGATCGCGCGGGACTTCCCCGAGATCGACCTCATCCTGGGTGGCCACCACCACGTCGCGCTCGATCCTCCCCTGGTCGTGGAGAACGAGGCCACCGGCAAGCAGGTGGTGGTGTGCCACTCGGGCGCCTTCGCCAAGTTCGTGGGCCGCCTCGACATCGTCGTGCAGGACGGCCAGATCCTGTCGCACGACTACACGTTGTTCCCCGTGGACAACTCGCTCCCGAAGGACCCCGAGGTCGAAGGCATCCTCAACGAGTACGCCGACGAGCTCTCGTGGAAGTACGAGCTCGGGCAGGTGATCGGGTACGCGGGCGAGCAGCTCAACCGCTACGGCTCGAACGGAGGCGACTCGATGCTCGGCAACTTCGCGGCCGAGGCGATGCGCAGCTTCCCCGGCGTCGAGACCGAGATCGCGCTGACGAACACCCTGGGTATCCGCGCGGACATCCCCGCGGGCAACATCACCCTGGACACCCTGTTCAACGCGATGCCGTTCGACAATACGATCACGACGATGTTCCTCTCTGGCCGCGAGGTCCAGGAGCTGCTCGACTACGTCTCGGCGCGCTCCTCCGAGCGCGGGTGCAGCTCCCAGGCGCAGGTGGCCGGCATCTCGTTCGTCATGAACTGCGACGCGCAGATCGCCGAGGGCATCCTCGTGAACGGGCTGCCGCTCGACCCCGCCGGCACCTACGAGCTCGCTACGAACAACTACATCGCGCACGGCGGCTCGGGCTTCGAGGTGCTGGAGCGCAACACCACCCAGGTCGACACCGGGATCTCCATCCGCGACGTCGTCCAGTCCGCGATCATCCAGTACCAGAGCCTGCCCCAGCCCGGGGTGGCCGAGGAAGATGGGCGCATCACGCCGGTGTACTGATGTTGTTCCTGCTCGCCTGCTCCACCCCCCCCGTCGCCGAGCGCATCGAGCCCGCGTTCATCGAGGTCACCCTCGACGGCCTCGCGCCCGGCACCCGTGAGGCTCCCCTCCCCTTCACGACCTCCGCGATGGAGGTCCCCGTCAGCGTCCGGACCTTCGACGTGCACGGCGATCCCTACGCCTTCAACGGCGACCTCAAGCCGAAGGTGCGTCCGGGCCTCGTCGAGAGCGAGCCCTGGATCTCCGTCACCGACGGCGCGTGGTCCGGCTCCATCTCGATTCGCAACGGGTTCGGCCCGACGCGGATCTGGCTCACCGACGAGGGGGACAAGGACGAGGACAGCGGCCGCGAAGCCTCCTGGGGAGCCGGCGTCACCGAGGCACTCTGGTTCGCCTCGCCGACCATCGCCGAGTTCCAGGCCACCGACGACCCCGAGACCAACCAGCTCGCGGGCGAGTTCGCCACCGTGCGGGCGTCCGATCGGCAGATCGTCGTCACCGCGCGCTCGGCCGCCGGCTTCTGGGTCACCGACATCGCCGACGCTCCGGGCGCCTACAACAGCGTCTTCGTCTACACCTTCTCCCGCCCGGACGACGCCTACGCCGTCGGCGCGCGAATCACGCTCCTCACGGGCATCGACCAGGAATACCTGGCGTCGACCCAGCTCTCCTTCCCCACGCTCGAGACCGACGGCACGATGCTGGAGGTCCCCGAGGCCTTCGAACTGACGGGCTGCGCGGACGACGAGATGGAGGGCCTAGAGGGCACCCGCGTCCGCGTGTCGGACGGGGAGATCGCCGCCACCTTCGTCGAGGGCAGCGAGGACTTCGCCGACTTCCAGCAGTACGGGCAATGGCCGCTGACCTTCGGGAGCTGCACGCTCTACGTCGAGTCCGGCACCACTGCCCCCGATTTCGAGCCTTCCACGCGGGCCGGCCAGGTCATCCCGCGCGTAGAAGGCATGGTCAAGCAGATCTTCGACAAGTGGGTGCTCGTGGTCGTGGATGCCGAGGACATCGAGGCAGCCGCGTCTGGGCCCACACCGAGAGGCCACTGATGTTCACCCTGCTCTTCGCTTCCGCCTTCGCCGGCGACTTCATGGACGTCTGGGTCACGACGGCCCTGCAGGACGCGAACCTGCGCGCGGGCCCGGAGGCCGGCAGCCCCCGCCTGAACTTCGTGACCCGCGGCACCAGCACGTTCTTCGAGACGTACGAGACCCGCTTCACGGACGACGTGAGCCAGTCCTACCTGGTGCTCTACCGGAAGGACGAGGGCTTCCACCCGAACGTGTTCACCGAAGCCGCCATGGTGCTCCGCTTCGAGCCCTACGTGGATCCGAACGACTCGAGCCCGAACGTCCGCACCCGCGACGACGGCAGCTACGTGCGCGTCGGCTGGCGCGTCGGCGGCGACGAGAACCACACGATCTCGTTCACCGGCTACGCGATGGACGCGAACCGGTTCCGGCTCGGGTACAGCTACGACCTGACCTGGGGCGGTCGCGACATCTTCGCGTTCGATCCACGCGCCGCGCCGGGCGTACGCCTTCAGTGGCAGAAGGACTCGGCGTACGTGTTCGCCGGCGCGAAGACCGCCCTCGGCGACTACACCGATCCGACCACCTTCGTGAACTACGAAGAGGCGTATTGGGGTGCGCTCGTCGGCGGCGGGACCGAGATCACGAAGTACGCGAAGGTCGAGGTCGGCGCCGGCTCGTTCCAGCAGGGCCAGCTCCTGAACGTGAAGGACGTGACCAGTCCGCTCTACGCGGCCCCGATCAACGCGATCGGCGCGTGCGCGCAGGTCAGCTTCCGCACCTCGGAGGACCTGAAGTGGGCGAGCTCCAACGAGCTCAAGCTGTACCGCAACGCCCCCGAGTTCGTGCGCGACAGCTACATCTCGCACCGGGAGACCGCGGGCGTGGGCGTGATCGTGCAGGCGGAGGGCAACTACCTCGCCCACAACCTGCTCGACTTCGACAACCCGGGCAACTCGATCGTCGAGACCGCCTTCGCGGGCGACGTGCAGACCGTCGTGGGCTTCGGCACCACCGAGATCGGCGCGGACTTCGTCTACAAGGACCTCCAGTACGTCCTGTTCAACGTGCCCGGCCTCACGAGCGGCTACTCGATGCCCGAGAGCTACGACGTGACGCCGCAGGTGTACGGCCGCCTGCGCGCCTCCCACCATTTCCCGAAGCCGCGGCTCACCCCGCAGATCGGCGTCGGGCTCATGCAGCCCGCGACCTACGGCGACCCTGAGAACGGCTACTTTGTCGTGCGCGACGAGACCGACCGCTCCCACGTCCCGAGCGGCCAGGCCCCCGCGGCGCTGCTCTCCGGCGTCGCCGGGCTCCAGTGGGACATCAGCAAGTCGATGGTCGTGGTGGGCGAGGTCCTCTACACCGTCGACAACAACGTCTCCGACTTCGTGGCGAGCGAGGAAGGCGGCGCCGGCACCTACGCCCCGGCCCTCGACACCTGGCGCAACCAGATCGGCATGAACCTGATGGTGCGCGCCCGCTTCTGAGCGCGGGGCCCGTTCGCCGAGGTGCTGTGTGGCGCCGAGGCGAGCGGCCGCCTCCCGACCTACCGGCGGACGCCGAGCCCGCGGAAGCTCTCCGTGTTGCGTACGCGCCGCGTGACCTGGATGTCCGCGTAGCCGGCCTCGGCGTACCAGGATTCCAACTCCTCCCCCGTGAAGTAGCCGGTGACGGGCACGCGGAGTCGGTCGTAGACGTCCGCGACGACGACCTCGAACGGCCACCGCGAATGGTCGTGCACGGGCAGGTGGTTCACGAGGAAGCCGACGAGCGGGACCTTCCCGAGCACCCGGTGCGGCGTGTGCGAGAAGACGCGGAGGCCCGCGGCGATGCCCTGGCTGAAGCGATGGAGCTGGTCGGGGCTCATCTGCGCGCTGGCGCCGCGCAACGCGCCTGTGGCGATGCGGATCATCCCCTGGCGGGGCCCGTACATCCAGATCGCCAGGCGGCCGTTGGGCTTGACGTGCTGGTGCAACGCGCGGAAGGCGCCCCGCGGGTCCGGGACGTGGTGGAGCACGCCGAGCGAGTAGACGATGTCGAAGAGGTTCTTCCGGAAAGGGGGGCGGGCGATGTCGCCCTGGACGACGTGGGCGCGCATGTTGCCGTCGAGGTTCCGGGCAGCGGACGCGACCGCCTCGGGGCTCGAGTCGAGCGCGATGACCTCGGCGCCGTAGCGGGTGGCGAAGAACGCGTGCCGGCCGAAGCCGCAGCCCGCGTCCAGCACGAGCCGGCCCATGAAGTCCTCGGGCTTGAGCGGATGGAGCAGGTCCCAGAAGTTCTGCTCGAACTCGGGCACGGCCTCCGCGAACTCGGTCCACGCGTGTCCGGTGGCGGGGCCGACGGCGACACCTTCGGAGAGGAGGCGCGGGATGCCGTCGGTTACGGGGAAGGTGGCCGCGCAGTCGCGGCAGCGTAGCCGGCCCTCGATGACCTCCGTCACGGAGCGCAGGCTGCGGCCGGGAATCTCCTCTTCTGGCTCCCAGTGCCCGTCGTAGGCGGGGCGCTCCTCGGAGCGGGTGATGGCGATGTCCAGGCTTCCCTCGCCGCAGGTGGGGCAGGCGAGCCAGTCGAGGAGGCGAAGTTTCATGATGCGCGTGCGCTAACGTGCCGCGCGCCCGCCCGCAGGTCGCCTCGCCATCGACGCCACTTCGCGTACGATGGCGGCCCAGTTTGCGCGCTCGACCGCCTCGGCCGCCCGCTCGATCACCACGACGCGACCGAGCGAAGTGCCCGCCGCGACCCACCGCATGGCCTCCGGCTGGGCCGAGAAGACCAAGCGGTGGAAGCGGAGCCCCCACCACGGCATGAGGGCCGCGGTGCCGATGGGGAGGGCGATCACCGCCCGGGCCCCGGCGACGGAGGCCACCCATGCGCCGCGCCGGAGCGCCTCCACGTCGCCGCGGACCAGCACCAGCTCCGGACGTGCGAGGACGACCGTGCGGACGCCTCCGCCCAACGACGCGCCCAGGAGACGCGCGACGCGGACAGCGTCGACGTCGGCGTCGGCGGCAAGCACATGAACGCGAGGAGTCACACTCACCCCGGGAATCATACACATTCGCCGCATCAGGGCCACGTCGAGCTTTCAGACCGCGGGCACCGGTGATAAGGCGTGGGGCCCAAGGGGCCGCCTTTGAGCGCCCAGAGGTCGTGTGCGCATGAAGCCGGTCCAAAGCCTCGAGAGCGTCGTCATTCGTTTCGCCGGTGATTCCGGTGACGGAATGCAGGTAATCGGGAGTCAGTTCACCAATACGACGGCGCTGGTCGGCAACGACCTGGCCACCTTCCCGGACTTTCCAGCAGAGATCCGCGCCCCAGCGGGCACCCTCGCTGGCGTCTCCGGGTTCCAGCTCCACTTCTCTTCATCCGACATCTTCACCCCCGGGGACTCCCCGGAGGTGCTGGTCGCGATGAATCCGGCGGCTCTGAAGGCCAACATCCGGGATCTGAAGAAGGGTGGACTGTTGGTGGTGAACGCCGAGAAGTTCGTCCAACGCGAGTTCGACAAGGCCGGCATCACGAGCAACCCGCTCGAAGACGGCTCGTTGGACGAGTGGCGCCTCGTCAAGGTGGACATGGGCCGCCTCTCACGAGAGGCGGTCGTGGGCCTCGCTCTCGGTACCAAGGAGATCGACCGCACGAAGAACTTCTTCGCGCTCGGCCTCTGCTACTGGCTGTACCAGCGCCCGCTGGAGACGACGATCCGCTGGATCGAGTCGAAGTTCAAGGAGCCGTACAGGGAGGCGAACCTCCGCGCGCTCCGCGCCGGGCACGCCTACGCCGAGACCATCGAGCTCTTCGAGAACCGCTACGAGGTGCCCCCAGCGCGCCTCACGCCGGGGACCTACCGCAACATCATGGGGAACCAGGCCGTATCGCTCGGCCTGGTCGCCGCCGCGTACAAGACGGGCGTCCCCGTCTTCCTCGGCAGCTACCCCATCACGCCGGCCTCCGACATCCTCCACCAGCTCTCTGCCTACAAGGCCCACAACGTGGTGACCTTCCAGGCGGAGGACGAGATCGCCGCCATCGGCGCCGCCATCGGCGCGTCGTTCAGCGGGTCGATCGGCGTGTGCACCACATCGGGCCCCGGCATGGCGCTCAAGGGCGAAGCCATCGGCCTCGCCGTGATGACCGAGCTCCCGCTCGTCATCATCAACGTCCAGCGCGGCGGCCCGTCCACGGGCCTCCCCACGAAGACCGAGCAGTCCGACCTGATGCAGGCCATGTACGGCCGCAACGGCGAGGCCCCGGTGGCCGTCATCGCGGCGTCCACCCCCGTGGACTGCTTCGAGATGGCGCTCGAGGCCGTGCGCATCGCGGTCACGTCGATGTGCCCGGTCATCCTCCTGACGGACGGCTACATCGCCAACGGCTCCGAGCCCTGGCGCCTCCCCGACGTGGACGCCATCCCGGACATCCCGGTCGTGTTCCACACCGATCCTGCGGACTTCCAGCCGTACCGTCGCGACCCCGCGTCGCTCGCGCGCCCCTGGGTGCGTCCTGGCACGCCGGGCCTCGAGCACCGCATCGGCGGCATCGAGAAGCAGGACGTGACCGGTAACGTCAACTACGAGCCGCTCAACCACGAGCTCATGTGCAAGATCCGCGCGGAGAAGATCGCGCGCATCAAGGTGCCCGACCTCGAGATCTACGGCGACCCCGACGATCTGCTCGTGCTCGGCTGGGGCTCGACCTTCGGGGCCATCCGCAGCGCGGTCGACCAGGCCCGCTCCGAGGGCGTCCGCGTCGCGCACGCGCACCTGAAGTACCTGAACCCGATGCCCGCGAACACGGCCGAGCTGCTCCGCAGCTTCAAGCGCGTGCTCGTGCCCGAGATGAACCTCGGCCAGCTCTCGCGCATCCTCCGCGCCGAGTTCCTGCTCGACTGCATCTCGCTGCCCAAGGTCCAGGGCCAGGCCTTCAAGGTCCGCGAGATCCTCGAAGCCATCTACCGCACCCAAGAGAACGAGGCGGCCAAATGAGCGAGCTCCAGCCTGCCGGCCCGGGAACGGCCCGCGCGTTGACGAAGAAGGACTTCATGTCCGACCAGATCATCCGCTGGTGCCCCGGATGTGGTGACTACGCGATCCTCTCGCAAGCCCAGACCGTCTTCGCGGAGCTCGGGATCCCCCGCGAGAACTTCGTGATGATCAGCGGGATCGGCTGCTCGAGCCGCTTCCCCTACTACGTGAACGCCTACGGCTTCCACACGATCCACGGCCGCGCGCCCGCCTTCGCCACGGGCGTAAAGGCGAGCCGCCCAGAGCTCTCCGTGTGGATCGCCACGGGCGACGGCGACGCCCTCTCCATCGGTGGGAACCACACGGCGCACCTCCTCCGTCGCAACGTCGACGTGCAGGTTCTGCTGTTCAACAACCGCATCTACGGCCTGACGAAGGGCCAGTACAGCCCCACGTCCGAAGAAGGCAAGAAGACCAAGTCCACCCCCATGGGCAGCCTGGACCACCCCTTCATGCCGCTCGCGTTCGCGCTCGGCTGCGAGGCCACGTTCATCGCTCGCTCGGTGGACATCTTCACGAAGGAGCAGCGCGAGGTGATGCGCGCGGCGCACGACCACAAGGGCGCTTCCTTCGTCGAGATCTACCAGAACTGCAACATCTTCAACGATGGCGCCTGGGACTCCCTGATCGACAAGCAGGTGCGAGGCGAGCGCTGCCTGTTCCTGGAGCACGGGAAGCCGATGGTGTTCGCGAACGGCACGAAGGGCATCAAGCTCAACGGCCTGCGCCCCACCGTCGTGGAGCTCGGCAACGGCCTCACCGCGGACGACTGCCTCATCCACGACGAGACCGACCCGTACCTCGCAGGCGTGCTCGCGCGGATGGACTACCCCGAGTTCCCCGTCCCGATGGGCGTGCTCCACCGCCGCTCCCGCCCAACGTACGACGCGCAGTTCAACGCCCAGATCGCCGAGGCGAAGGCCGCCACGCCCAACGCCAGCCTGAAGAAGCTGCTCTACGGCGGCGACACCTGGAAGGTCGAGTAGCCCTCCGGGTTGGTGCCGCGTGACCCAGCCTGCCCGCCTCCGCCCCCTCGCCGAGATCGGCGCCTCTAATGTGGCGCCGCTGGTCGGCGTCCTCTTCGACATCGACGATACGGTGACGCTCCATGGGCGCATCGTGCCGTCGGCGTTCGCGGCCATGGCGCGCGCGAAGGCGGCCGGCCTAGTGATGGTCCCCGTCACCGGGCGGCCCGCGGGCTGGGTCGACCACATCGCGCGCATGTGGCCGGTGGACGGCGTCGTGGGCGAGAACGGCGGCCTCTGGTTCCACATGGGCCCAGGCCCGGACGGAGTGGACATCCTCCGCCGCGGCTTCCTTCAGCCCGAGCTCGAGCGCGAGCAGAACCGCGCGCGCCTCGCCGCCGTGCGCGCGGACGTGCTGCGCGAAGTCCCCGGCTGCGGCATCGCGAGCGACCAGCCCTACCGCGAGCTCGACCTCGCCGTCGACTTCTGCGAGGACGTGCCCCCACTCGGAGACGCCGGGATCGACGCCATCGTCGGCGTGTTCGACCGCCACGGCGCGACGTCCAAGGTGTCGTCCATCCACGTGAACGGCTGGTTCGGCGCCTTCGACAAGCTCTCCGGCTTCGCCCGGCTGGCGCAGGAGCTCGGCGTCACCTCCGCGCCCGAGGCCTGGGCCTACATCGGGGACTCCGCGAACGACGCCCCGATGTTCGCCCACTTCCCCGTTTCGGTGGGCGTCGCGAACGTGGACGCCTTCCTGCCGCGCATCCCCGTCTGGCCGCGATTCCGCACGGCGGGCGAGGGCGGCCACGGCTTTGCCGAGCTCATCGATAGGATCCTCGTGCTCCGCGCTTAGATCGCTCGGACACTGGAGCCTCCCGATGACCGACCTCGCCTCCCGCCACTGTGTGAACGGCCGCACGAAGCTCGACGACGCCGCGATCCTCGCGCTTCTCGATGAGGTGCCGGGCTGGCTCCTCGTGGAGGAGGGTACGGCGCTGACGCGCACCTTCGCCTTCGCCGACTACTGGGAGACGATGGCGTTCGTGAACGCGGTGGCGTGGATTGCGCACGGCGCGGACCACCACCCGGACCTCTCCGTGCACTACAACCGCTGCGTCGCGCGGTGGAGCACCCACGACGCCGGCGGGCTCACCGAGAACGACTTCATCGCCGCGGCCAAGGTGAGCGCGCTGCTCCCCAGGTAGGACCATCCCTATACGGGGAACGGCACCGGCTCGCCGCGGATCCAGGCGCGCACCGCGGCGGCGACGCCCTCGGAGACGAGCTCCCCGAGGCGAGGGTGCCACCCGGCGGCGTGCGGGGTGACGAGGATGTTCGGGGCGGCCAAGGCGGCGAGATCGGTGGGCTCGGTGGGGAACACGTCGAGGCCGAGGCCGGCGAGGTGGCCCGCACGAACGGCGGCCACGGCGGCCGGCACGTCCACCAGGGGGCCGCGCGCGGTGTTCACGAGCACCGCTCCGGCGCGCATCCCGGCGAGGGCGTCGCCCCCGAGCATGCCACGGTTCTCCGCGGTGAGCGCGCAATGGAGCGTCACGACGTCGGCCTCGGCGAGGGCCGGGCGCAGCGGCACCCCGTCGGGGAGGCGCGGATCCACGCGGAGCACGCGAGCGCCCAGCGCGTCCAGCACCGCGCACATCCGCGTGCCGATGACACCCACGCCGACGACCGCGACGGTGCCGAGGCCCGTGGCGTTGTAGGTCGCGAGGTTGGCGCGCTCCCAGCGCCCGGCGGCGGCGGCGGCCTGGAAGGGGCCGAGCCGGCGGGTGAGGCCGAGGATCATCGCGAGCGCGGTCTCGACCACGGCGTCCCGACGCACCAGCGGGAGACGACAGACGACGATCCCGGCCGCGGCGAGAGCGGCGACGTCGAGGTGATCGTGGCCGGAGGTGGTCGTGATGACGAGCCGGCAGCGCCGGAGGCGCTGGACGACCACCGCGTCCACCCGCGACTTGCTCGGGACGACAAGCACGTCCGCTGCCTCGAGCGGCGCGTCGGGCCCGGAGGCGGTCACGACCTCGACCCCCTCGGGCAGCCCCACGAACGGCCCGCGCTCGTACTCGGCCGCGCCCCAGCGGAGGAGGGTCACGCCCACGCCGCGATCCGCTCGTGGAGCCACTCCACGCCCTCGATGAGCCGGGGACCAGGCCGCCCGAAGAGGCGCTCCTCCGCCGCGAAGACCTGACCGTCACGGACGCCGGGGATGGCGTCCCACCCGGGGCGCTCGCCGAGCTTCCCGGGCTTCTGGTGGGCGTGGGGGACGCCGCACCAGCAGGTGAGGAGGATGTCCGGTGCGCGCTCGGGCACGGAGAAGGTCTCGACCGGGGTGGAGCGCACCTCGAGCTCGCCGAACGCACTCTCACCGCCGGCGATGCGGATCATCTCGGTGGTCCAACACATCCTCCCGGGGACGATCACCGGCTTCGGCCACCACTCGAGGAACACCTTCGGCCGGCGGGGGAGCACGGCGGCGCGGGCCTCCACCGCGTCGAGCCGGGCCTGCATCGAGGCCACGAGCGCGTTCGCCTCGGCACCCTTGCCGAAGATGCGCCCAACCGTACGGATGCTGGTGTACACGTCAGCGATCGAGCGCGCGTCGAGCACGATGTGAGGGACGCCCGCGGCGTCGAGCTTCTCGACGTTCTTCTCCATGCCCGGGACGGAGAGCGAGGAGAGCACGAGGTCCGGCTTCAGGGCGACGAGGGCCGCGATGTCGATGTCGACGTCGGGCCCGACGCGCGGGAGCGCCACGATCTCCGGCGGCCAGTCGGACGAGCGGTCCAGCCCGACGAGGGCCGGCGCGAGGCCGAGGGCGCAGGCGATCTCGGTGTTCGAGGGGCACAGCGAGACGAGGCGCATACCGTCTCCTAATCCGTCGCGGGCCCGCGAACGGCCGGTAGTTTCCCTCCCCCCGGACAGATTCTGGTCGCCTCCGCCCTTGCACCTCCCGAACAGGCGTTTAGTGTTGCGGCCCGGCCGTCGTCCCCTCGGTCGCGTCGGTCCCCTCCCCTCCCGCGAGCTCCCATGGCCAAGGTCCGGAACGTCTACGTCTGCCAGCAATGCGCGCACATCGCGCAGACCTGGATGGGCAAGTGCCCTGGGTGCGGCGAGTGGAACACGCTCGTGGAGCAGGGGACGTCCTCCGCCCCGCGCAGCGCCGCGCGTACGGGCGCGCCCGCCTCCAAGGCCCGGCCCCTCTCGAGCGTCGCGATGGGAGACGGGGGGGAGGTCCGGCTGCGCATCGGCATCGGCGAGCTCGACCGCGTGCTCGGCGGCGGGCTCGTGACCGGGGCGCTCACGCTCCTCGGCGGGGACCCGGGGGTCGGCAAGTCGACGTTGCTGCTCATGGCGATGCAGGCCTTCGCGCGCAAGGGCATCCGCGTGCTCTACGTCAGCGCGGAGGAGTCGGCGCGGCAGGTGCGGCTGCGCGCGGATCGCCTCGGCGTCAGCGGAGACGAGCTGTACCTGCTCGCGGAGACCGGGCTCGACGCGGTGAACGCGGCCATCGAGGACGTGAAGCCGCGGGTGCTCGTGCTCGACTCGGTGCAGACCATCCAGGAGCCCGAGCTGGACAGCGTCCCCGGCTCGATCTCGCAGGTGCGCCAGGTGGCCGCCAAGGCGATGCAGATCGCGAAAGGGCGGGACATCGCGACCTTCCTCGTCGGGCACGTCACGAAGGACGGCAACCTCGCCGGGCCGCGCGCGCTCGAGCACCTCGTGGACACGGTGCTCTACTTCGAGGGAGACGGCTCCACGGCGCTGCGGATCCTGCGGGCGACCAAGAACCGGTTTGGATCCACCGGCGAGATCGGCATGTTCGAGATGCGGGAGGAGGGCCTCGCGGAGGTGCCCGACGCGTCCGCCCGCCTGCTGAAAGAGCGCGCGCTCGGGGCCGCCGGCACGGTGGTCACCTGCACGATGGAGGGCAACCGGCCGCTCCTGGTCGAGGTACAGGCGCTGGTGGGCCGGCCCACCCAGGGCAACCCGGCGCGCACCGCCGTGGGGATCGACCGCGGGCGGCTCGCCATGCTCCTCGCGGTCCTCGGGAAGACGGGCCTCGATCTGTCCGACCGGGACGTGTTCGTGAGCGTCGCCGGCGGCGTGCGCGTGCAGGAGCCCGCGGCAGACCTCGCGATCGCCGTCGCGCTCCACTCGAGCGCGCTCGACCGGCCCGTGGAGCCCGATCTGCTCGTGTTCGGAGAGGTCGGCCTGGTCGGAGAGCTGCGCGGCGTGAGCTCGCCCCTGCTCCGGCTGCGAGAGGCCGGGCGCCACGGCTTCCGGCGCGCGCGCGTGCCCGCCTCGGTGGACGGGGAGGGAGCGGGCCTCAAGCTCTACGGGGCGCGCACGCTCAGCGAGGTGCTGATGGGCGTGTCGTAGGCGGGCGAGCCGCGATCAGCCGACCGGGTGCTTCGCCGGGCGGACCAACCGCACGGGGCCCTGGGGGGTGTAGGGCCGGAACCGCGGCTCCTTCTCCTCGGCGGTCGTGCCGTTCGGCCGGTCGAGGGGGATGACCCGCTGGAGCCGGGTCCGCACGCGCACCAGCACGCCGTCCACGAGGGCGCTGTTCTCCCACACGCTCTCCAGCACCACCTCGCCCCCGTACGCGGGCACCACCCACCACGGCAACGTCGTCCCGTCCGGCCCGGTGCCGCACACGAGGGCCCCGGCCGGCCCGCTGACGCGGACCTCGGTCGCGCCGACGGTCTCGGGGTCCCAGCCCACGGTGACGGCGCCCTCACGATCGCGCTCCACGCGGATGATGTCGGGGAGACCGCCGAAGCGGACCACGTCCTCGGCGCGGTGCCGGAGGCCGCCTGCGTCCACCCAGGCGACGTCGGCCACGCTCCACGCGGGGTCGAGCACGCGCCGCGGCCCGAGCGCCTCCCAGGCGCCACGCTCGGGATCGAAGACGAGCGAGGCTTCGGCCGAGCCCGCGATGTCGAGGGACTCGGCGCCGACGGGGCCCACGGGCGGTGCGTCGGTGGGGTGGCGGCACACGCCGACGGGGAGCGGCCGCGGCGCGGTGGGGCCCTCCCACACGGCCCGCGCCGTCCAGGCGGCCGGGGCACCGGGGGCGGTGACCCGCGCAGTCATGTCCACGGACAGGGCCTGGACCGCCTCGTCCGTCCGGAGAGGCCCGCCGTGGACCGACTCTCCATCGCAGGCGAGAAACGTCAACAAGCCCAGGATCACATGACCTCCGTTGTACAAGGGAAGCCCCCGGAGCCGGGCGTCCACTCCGATCATGCCCTGAGAAGACGTCCCCCCGCATGTCCTTGCCCTCGCGGACGCGACGCCTTAGACTGAATGACTGTTCATTCAGCAAGCGAGGTTCCTCATGAGCGCGACCGAGTACACCGTCGATCTCCGCGACATCCGTTTCGTCCTGTTCGAGCAGCTCAAGGTCGACGAGGCGCTGAAGTCCGTCCCCAAGTACAGCGACTTCGACCGCGACCTCTACGAGACCATGCTCGACAGCGCCGCGGACATCGCGCGAAACGTGCTCGCCCCCCTCAACAAGGTCGGCGACCGCGTCGGCTGCACGTTCGACGGCAAGGGCAACGTGACGACCCCCCCCGGGTTCAAGGAGGCCTACCACGCCCTCGCCGAGGCCGGCCTCGTGGCCGCCGGCATGAGCCCCGAGCACGGCGGCATCGGCCTCCCCCACGCGATCGACGTCGCGATGCACGAGATGCTGACCGGGTCGAACACGGCCTTCAGCATCTACCCCGGCCTGTCCCGCGCCTCGGCGAACCTCCTCGCCACGCACTACACGCCCGACTGGCTCAAGAACATCGTCGTGCCCCGCCTCGTGAGCGGCCAGTGGGCGGGCACGATGTGCCTCACCGAGGCCGGCGCAGGCAGCGCCGTCGGTGACAACCGCACCAAGGCCGAGCGCACCGACGTCGAGGGGCTCTACCTCCTCACCGGCGAGAAGATCTTCATCTCCGGCGGCGACAACGACATCACCGAGAACATCTGCCACCTCGTGCTCGCCCGCGCTCCCGACGCGCCCGCGGGCACCCGCGGCATCTCCATCTTCCTCGTGCCGAAGTTCCTCTTCGACGAGTCCGGCACCCTCGGCGAGCGCAACGACATCCAGGTCGTCGGCATCGAGCACAAGATGGGCATCAACGGCTCGGCCACGTGCAGCATCGCGCTCGGCGCGAACGGCCCGTGCAAGGGCTGGCGCCTCGGCAAGGAAGGCCAGGGCATGGAGATCATGTTCCACATGATGAACGAGGCCCGCATCGGCGTCGGCATCCAGGCCGTGTCCACGGCCTCGTCCTCGTGGCTCAACGCCCTCGCCTACGCCCAGGACCGCGTCCAGGGCTCGTCGATCGAGGCCATGCGCGAGAGCGATCCCCCGCGCGTGACCATCAACAAGCACCCCGACGTGCGCCGCATGCTCATGACGATGAAGGTGCAGGTCGAGACGATGCGCTCGCTCGTCTACACCGTCGCCAACCGCCACGATCGCGCCGAGCACGGTGCGGAGGACGAGCGCGAGTACCTCCTCGGCCTCGTCGAGCTGATGACGCCGATCGTGAAGTCCTACGGCTCCGACATCGGCTTCGAGGTGTGCTGCATGGCCGTGCAGGTGTTCGGCGGCTACGGCTACACCGGCGAGTACCCGGTCGAGCAGAACCTGCGTGACTCCAAGATCAATTCGATCTACGAGGGCACCAACGGCATCCAGGCGATGGACCTGTTGGGCCGCAAGATGCGCAAGGGCAACGGCGCGCTGTTCATGTCGTGGCTCAACGAGTGCAACCTCGAGCTCGAGGCCGCCAAGGCCACGAAGAGGCTCGACGAGGAGGTCAGCGCCCTCGAACGCGCGCGCGACCAGCTCGGCCAGACCGCGATGTACCTCGGCGGACTCGGCATGCAGGGCAACCTCAAGGGTGCCATGCTCCAGAGCTCGCCGTTCCTCACGCTCTTCGGCACCGTGGTGCTCGGCCTGCACTCGATCTGGCAGGCCCGCATCGCCCTCGAGGCGCTCGACGCCGGCAGCGTGAGCGACGCCGACCGCAAGTTCTACCGCGGCAAGGTGCTGAACGCGAAGTTCTACGCCAAGAACATCATGCCCCGCGCCACGGCGCTCGCCAAGGCGATCCAGGCCGGCGATGACTCCTGCCTCGAGGACGGCCTCTTCGAGTAGGTGGCCGAGGAGCCCCCGCGTGGTGACGTTCTGCCACGCGGGGCCTCCGCACCCTGCGCAGTAGTCGCGAACGCGGTACGTGCAGCTACGTCACGGATATGTCATGTCGGCCGTACTCGATAGCTTGAAGTTCCTGTCCCAGGGCTTTCGAAACGGCAACACGGTCGGCGCGGTGTGGCCCTCGAGCCGGAGCCTCTGCGAGGCGATGGTGCGCCCCGTGATCGGCGGCGCCCAGGGTCCGCTCCGCGTGCTCGAGGTCGGCGCGGGCGTCGGCCCCGTCACGGCCGAGCTCACGCAGCGGCTGCTCCCCGGCGATCACCTGGACGTGGTCGAGCTGAACGCCACGTTCTGCACGACGCTGAACGCGCGCTTCGCCGGCGCCACGCCGGTGACCCCCATCATCCACAACGCCGACATCTTGAAGTTCGACCCCGGCTTCCGCTACCACCACATCGTGAGCGGCCTGCCCCTCGCCAACTTCCCCGCCGAGCTCTCCGAGGCGATCTACGCCCGGTTCTTCGAGCTCCTCGAGCCGGGCGGCACCCTGATCATGTTCCACCACATCCTCGGGCGGGAGGTCATCCGGATGTTCGGCCCCCCGAAGGACCGCAAGCGCGCCCGCCAGCTCATGGAGCTCGAGGAGCGCCTCGCCCCGCTGGTCGTCGGAAGGCACGACGTGCTGCTGAACATGCCTCCGGCGCGCGTCCTCGTGCGTCGGCGCCCCACCGGCCCCGGGTACGACGAGACCTGAGCGCGCGGAGGGCACTCCGTTCACGCACCGGCCGGGCTCCCGTCCGTCCGGTGAGCTAAGGCCAGCGGGCACCCTCGCTTCTCGGAGCTCCGTGGCCCTGCGGCCTGCCCGTACCGTGACCGCCCTGCTCTGGCCCCTCGTCAAGGGAGGGTTGTCACTGGCGTTCAGCACGGTCCTCCACCTCGTGCTGGCCGCGCCGCTCCTGCTCCTATGGTGGCTGAACGCGTCGCCGCCGGAGGAGACGCCGGGCGACGAGGGGACGGAGGAGGGGCAGGCCGGGAACGACGGCGGGGAGGTCCCCCTCGGCGAGCCCGAGCCGGTGCAGATCTCGATGTACGTTGAGGCCCCCGTCCAGACCGCAGTGGTGGCGGAGGTGGTCGCGGGGCCCGCTCCCGGCCCGGCCCCCTCGGCCAAGCCGGCCACGCCCAACGCCAAGGGGGCGTCCGACGGCGACGCCACCGCCACCCAGAGCACGGCCGCCGCGCGCATGGGCGTTCAGGGGCGCCGCCCGCGCGGCGAGCGCAAGCCCTGCGAGCCCATCGACGAGATCACTTCGATCGGCGAGGACAAGTGGCGGGTGGAGCGGGACGTGGTGGACTACTACGCCGTCCACCTCAAGGAGCTGGAGAAGCAGGTCGGTGTCGCGACGCACTACGGCGCCGACGGCAAGCCGGACGGCGCCCGCGTGTTCCTCCCTCGCTGCAGCGTGCTGCGCCAGGCGGGCATCCGCCACGGCGACATCGTCAATACCATCAACGGCCGACGCGTGGCGACGCTCGCGGACGCCGTGGGCGCCTACCTCTTCCTGCGGAACGAGGAGAACCTCCGGGTCGAGCTGACCCGGAAGAACGGCGACACCTACACGTTCCGCTACCGAATGAAGCGCTAGCCGAGGCCGGAGGGCGCCGCTCCGTGCGTGCGCCCCCCCGCCCCGCGCGGCTCCCTACTCGAAGGCCTGGATCCCGGTGATCCAGCGCCCCAGGATGAGGTTGTGGATGTCGTGGGTGCCCTCGTAGGTCTTGACCGACTCGAGGTTCGCCATGTGGCGCATCACCGGGTACTCGTCGAGGATGCCGTTGGCGCCGTGGATGTCACGGGCCTCGCGCGCGATCTGCAGGGCGATGTCGACGTTGTTCATCTTCGCGAGCGAGATCTGCTCGGGGATGATGGTGCCGGCGTCCTTCAGGCGGCCGAGCTGCAGGGAGAGCAGCTGCGCCTTGGTGATCTCGCGGAGCATCCACGCCAGCTTGTTCTGGACGAGCTGGAAGCTGGCGATGGGCTTCCCGAACTGGATGCGGGAGAGGCTGTACTCGCGGGCGCTGTGGAAGCACGCCATGGCCGCGCCGATGGCGCCCCAGGAGATGCCGAAGCGCGCGTTGTTGAGGCAGGAGAACGGCCCCTTGAGCCCGGAGACGCCGGGGAGGATGCGGTCCTTCGGGATGCGGCAGTCGAGGAAGACGAGCTCGCTGGTGACCGAGGCCTTGAGCGAGTGCTTGCCCTTCATCTCGGGGGCCGAGAAGCCGGGATCGCCCTTCTCCACGATGAAGCCGCGGATCACGCCGTCGAGCTTGGCCCACACGATCGCGAGGTTGGCGATCGTGCCGTTGGTGATCCACATCTTGGCGCCGTTGAGGACGTAGCTGTCGCCGTCGTCGACCGCGCGCGTGACCATGCCGCCGGGGTTGCTGCCGTAGTCGGGCTCGGTGAGGCCGAAGCAGCCGATGAGCTTGCCCGCCGCCATGCCGGGCAGGTACTTGTTCTTCTGCTCTTCCGTCCCGAACGCGTGGATCGGGTACATGCAGAGGCTGGTCTGGACGCTGGCGAAGCTCCGGATGCCGGAGTCACCGCGCTCGAGCTCCTGCGCCACGAGGCCGTAGGCCACGTTGCTCATGCCCGGGCAGCCGTAGCCCTTGAGGTTCACGCCCAGCAGCCCCATCTCGCCCATCTGGGCGACGAGGTGCATCGGGAACGTGCCGTCCCGGCAGTGCCCCTCGATGACGGGGATGACGTTGTCATCGACCCAGCCGCGCACGGCGTCGCGCACCATGCGCTCGTCTTCAGAGAAGAGGCTGTCGATGTTGTAGAGGTCGACGCCGTCGAACTTACGCATTGGCAACTCCCGTGAGGCTGTTCAGGGAACGGGTGAAGAGGTCGGCGGCGACGACCGCCTCCTCCTCGGTGAGGACGAGACCGGGACAGAAGCGGATGGTGTTCTGGCCGCAGCCGAGGATGACCATGCCGTGCTTGAGGAAGGCGTCCATGACGAGGTCGTTCCGCAGGTCGATCGCGCGCTCCCGCGTGGTGCGGTCCTTCACGAGCTCGACGCCGATCATGAGGCCCTGCCCGCGGATGTCGCCGACGTTCGGGTGGTCCCCGACGCGGCGCACGAGCTCGGCCTTGAGGAACTCCCCGATCCGCGCGCTGTTCTCGACCAGCCCGCCCTCGAGGAGGTCGAGCGTGGCGTTCGCGGCCGCGCAGGCGACCGGGTTGCCGCCGAAGGTGCTGGCGTGCGCCCCCGGCTTCCACGTCATGATGGTCTCGCTCGCGATGGTCGCGGAGAGCGGCATGCCGGAGGCGATGCCCTTGGCGAGCGTGATGATGTCCGGCTTCACCCCGGTGTGCTCCCACGCGAACATCTTGCCGGTGCGGCCCATGCCGCACTGCACCTCGTCGAAGACGAGCAGGATGCCGTGCTTGTCGCAGAGCTCGCGGAGCTTCGGCAGGAAGTCGCCGGGGGGGACGATGTAGCCGCCCTCGCCCTGGACCGGCTCCACGAAGATCGCCGCCACGTCGGACGCGGGGGTGATCGTGCGGAAGAGCATCTCCAGGTGGTCCATCGCGAGCGACGTGGCGCGCGTGCCGAGCCGGTACGGATCCGGGTAGAGCGAGTGCGTGACCGGGAGGAAGGGCCCGAAGCCCTCGCGCTGGCGGGCCTTCGACGCCGTGAGCGACATCGCGCCGTACGTGCGGCCGTGGAAGCTGTCGAGGAAGGCGATGAACTGGGTGCGGCCGGTGTAGTACCGGGCGAGCTTCATCGCGGCCTCGTTGGCCTCGGCGCCCGAGTTCCCAAAGTACACCCGGCACTTCTCGCCGGTCACCGGCTGCATCGCGACGAGGCGGCCCGCGAGCTTGGCCTGGCTCGGGTAGTAGAAGTCGGTGCCGCTCATGTGGATGAGGCGGGCGGCCTGATCCTGGATCGCCTTGACGACGACGGGGTGGCAGTGGCCGGTGCTCGTGACGGCGATGCCCGCCGACATGTCGAGGACCTCGTTCCCGTCCGGATCGGTGATCCACACGCCGGCAGCCCGATCGGCGACCAACGGGTGATCCCGCGTGTAGGAAGGCGACACGGCGCCGTTGCTTCCTTTAAGGATTTCCCGGGCAATGGGCCCAGGAAGCTCGGTTCGCAGGACCGGACGGCGGGACACGGGCACCTCAGGGTGAGGCGCCGTCTAACCGAAACCGGGCGTCCGGGCCACCGCCGCCGGGCCCATGCATCGTCACGCGATAATGAACGAAACCGTGCGTGCGAGCACCGCACCGTCGTCCACGATCCGCTTGTGGCCGAGCTTCTCGGTGGGGTGGAGGGGGCGCCAGGCCAGACGGCCACCAGGGCTTCGCTCGGCGCGAAGCGCACGTCCTTGTCGTCGGTAGCGTGGATGACCAGGAACGGGGTTCGCGCCGTGGGCGCGACGCGCACCGAATCGAACCAGCACGCGAGAAGAAGCCGCTCGCCCTCCTGGGCCAACACGATATTCATCTTCGCGAAAGAGAGAAGAACCGCTGCCTCCCTTCGTGCTCCTGGACGGCCACCCCTGCGCCGACGGCCGCGGGCTACTCCCCCTCGACGACCCCGGGCTGACTCTCGGCATGGCCGTGTTCGAGACCCTCCGCACCTACGGGGGCCTCCCCTTCGGCGTCGCCACGCACCTCGAACGTCTGGCCGCGAGCGCCCGCTTCTGCGGCATCCCGTGGTCGGACGCGCTCGCCGATCTCCTCCGGGACGAGCTCGGCACCGCCGCGGCGGCCATCGCCGGGGAGAGCAAGCTCAACGTGCTCCTGACGGGGGGCGGGCGGCGCATCGTGCGCGCGGAAGATCTCGACCTCTCCCGTGCCGGCGCACCCGTCCGCGTGGTGACGCGCCCGTGGGTGCCGTCGCCCTGGCTCCCGGGCCGCATCAAGCACACCAGCCGCATGGCGTGGGTGCTCGCCGCGCGGCAGGCCGGCGTGGACGAGGTGATCTGGATCGCGCCCGACGGCGTGTGGACCGAGGCGAACCGCAGCAACGTATTCGTCGTCCGCGGCGGCGTCCTCTGCACCCCGCCCGACGACGGGCGGATCCTCCAGGGCGTGACGCGCGACGCCATGCTCGCGGCCGCGCGCGCGATCGGCGTAGGCGTGCGCGAGGACCCCGTCCCCGCCGGTCCATGCGAGGAGCTCTACCTCTGCTCCACCCTCAAGGAGCTCGCCCCCGTCGTGCAGATCGACGGGTACCCCGGGCCGGGCGCGGGGCCCATCGGCGCGGCGGTGCTCGCCGAGTTCCGACGCCGGGCCTGAGCTACTTCGGCACCCGGGGCCGCGCCTGATCCTCGGTCGACCCGTCCGGCACGGTCAGCCCGCGCGTGTACGTGCACCCGTTCTCAAGGAGCGTGCCGTCCACGGTGGAGATCACCTCGGTGGGGTGCGGCGATCCGGCGGCGGTGGGCGAGCCGATCTCGCGCAAGTAGAGCTTGTTCCCCTCCTGCTTCCAGATGCCGGCGTAGGCGACGATGCCCGACCAGACGCACTCGGTTCCCGGAGGGCAGGGAGAGACGAGGTCGCGGCCGGCGTAGGCGTTTTCCTTCTCGAAGCGGAGGTTCCGCGAGAAGGCCCGCCCCTCGCAGGGCGCGCTGGTCCAATCGCCGAGGAAGGCGACGCCGGGCGTGTCTCCGAGCATGGTGGGGACGGTGGGCACGTCCACCGCCGGGCGCGCGGCCCCCGACGTGGCGACTTCGAGCGCGGTCGGCGCGGGGGTCGTCGGGTCGGTGGCGCAGGCGAGCGCGAGCAGGAGGAGGGTCACTCGGTCTCCGCGATCTTGAAGGGGATCCAGTCGACGCCGTAGACGTTGGCGAGGTACCCGCGCTCGTTGTCGTAGGATTCGGCGCCTTCGCCCTCGTCGAAGTGGAAGAGGGCGAAGGTCTCCACGTCGTCCGCGAAGGGGCCGGAGGGGAGGTCGAAGTCCTCCGTGTAGCGGGCGCGCGTCGAGATGCGCACCTCGTCCAGGACCCCCTCGAAGGCGTTGACCTCGCTGTCGCAGCCGACGCGGAGCGTGGCGGTGGGCGCGACGGGGACGACGCCGTCCGCGAAGGCCTGCCGCACGCCGTCGACGTAGAGGCTCGCGGTCTCGCCGTCCCAGGTGCCGGCGAGGTGGTGGAGCACGCCGTCCATCACGGAGACGACGGTGGTGGCGGGCTCGGCGCCGCCGACGGAGAAGGAGGTGTCGCCGCCGAAGGCCTCTCCGAGGGAGAAGACCCCGTTCCACGACACGACGGGGCGCGGGCGATCGGCGGGGGCGGGCTCGCCGCGGATCCACGCCTCCACCGTGAAGGCGGAGGTGGGCACGTCGAGCGCGGCGACGTCGACCTCGACACAGTCCTCCCCGCCGTCGAACGCGAGGGCGAACGGGCCGTCGGGGGACTCGGAGGCGCAGGCAAGCAGGGTGAGGAGCAGCACGGAAGCAGGATATCCGCCCGTCACGGCCCCTGCATCGTGGGCGGCGCGATCGACGGGGACTCGCGGCGCAGGAGGGGGCGCACCTCGGCGTCCGCGGGGGGCACGAGCACGAAGGTGGCGTCCGTCGGCGCGGCGGGCTTCCACGCGTCGAAGTCGAGGGTGGCGCGGATGCCCTGCTGCGGCAGCACGGCCTCCAACGTTTCGGGCCACCTGCCGCCGGTGACGGTCGCCGAGAGGAGGGCGGCGCCGGCCTCGTCCGCGAGCGTGAGGGCCACGAGGTGGGCGGTGCGCGGGTCGAGCTCGACGTCGACGTGGCTCTCCCCCGGCCCGGACCAGCGGTAGCCGGGCGTGGCGGCGCGGCGGATGAGCTCGGGTGCGCCGAGCGGCGGGAGGCGCCCGAGGAGCAGCGAGGCCAGCGACTCGAGGCCCGCCTTGCCGCCGGTGTAGGCCGCGAGGGCGCCGTCGGCGTCGTCCTCGCGGAGCACGAGGTTCTTCCCCGCGAGCCAGGTGGTGAGTGTCTTCCCGTCGCTGACGATCACGACCTGCGGCGGTCCGATGGGGCCGCGGACCTCGATCCGGAAGCGGTCCGGGGGCGAGACGACGAGGGCGCCCTGGGCGCTCACGCGGTTGTCGGGGAGGACGAGCGAGAGCCCGAACGCCGCGGCGGAGGGCCCCGGCGCGGGCTCGGCAGCCGCGCGGTCGAGGAGCTGGGCGGGGTCGAGCGTGGGCGGCGGGAGCTCCTCGGGCGGCACGCGGGCGGGGCACCCGGCGAGGAGGGCGAGGGCGAAGGCGGCACGGATCATGGGCGGATGCGCTCCTCGAGGGCGTGGGCCTCCGCGTCACGGCCCACGGCCCGGTAGGCCTCCGCGAGCGAGGCGAGCAGGACCGGGTCGGCCGGGGCGTAGCGGCAGGCCTCTTCCCAGGCCTCCACCGCGCGGAGAGGTTGGTCCAGGGCGTATTCGACGCGGCCGAGCGCGGCGAGGAGCTCGGCGTCCGCCGGCTGACGCTCGAGTGCCGCGAGGATCCAGCCGCGGACCTCCCGGAGCCGGTCGGGCGGCCCCCCGAGGTCGACGGCGCGGGCGTACCAGCGCACGGCGCGCGCCTCGGCGGGGTCGAGCCGGATGGCCTCGAGCATCGCGGCGAGCGCCTCCTCCGCTCGCGACGACGCCGCCTGGGCGAGACCGAGCTCGGCCCGGAGGGCCGCGTTGCGCGGGTGGGCGTCCACGCCGCGCACGAGCCAGTCCACGGCCTCCTCGGCGCGCCCCGCCTCCCGGAGGAGGCCGCCACCGACGATCCAGGTCTCCGGCTGGGTGAGCCCGGCGGCGCGGAGGGCCACGAGCGCGCCCTCGACGTCGCCGAACCCGGCGAGCGAGCGGGCGCGGGTGCGCGCGCGGGCCTCGGGATCGAGCATCGCCATGCGGTCGACGGCGGCGAGGGTGGCCTCCCGGTCGTTCTCCGCGGCCCCGACGGCCACGAGGGCGCCGAGCAGCACGTAGTCGTCAGGGAGCGCCACGAGGGCGCGCCGCAGCCGCGCGCGGGCCTCCGCGGGCCGTCCGAGGTCGATCAGCAGCCGCGCTTCCAGGGCGAGGGCGTCCGGGCGGTTCGCGCCGGTGGTAGGGATCTGGAGGCCCTGGAGGGCCTCGGCGCTCCGCCCCGCCGCCCGAAGCACCCGCGCCCGGTGGTAAGCGGCGTCCGCGAGCGGCGGCTGGCACCCGGCGGCGGCCTCGATCGCAGCGCGCGCCTCGGCGTGGCGGCCGAGCGCGCTGTAGGCGTCCGCCAACCACACCTTGACCTGCGCGTCCCGCCCGCCGAGGAGGCCGTCGAGGGCCTCGAGGGCGGCGGCGGCGCGGACCTGGTCGCGCGCGGCCGCGGCGAGGTGGTAGGTGCGGAGGAGCACGTCGGTGTCGCGCGGGGCGATGCGGTGGAGCACGACGAGGCGCGCCAAGCCTTGTCGGTACAGGCCGCTCCCCGTGACGGCGGTGAGGTACTCGTCGAGGAGCCGCGCGTCCCCGGGCGCGTGGACGAGCGCCTCACCGAGATCCGCGACGGCGCCGGCGAGGTCCCCCACGAGGAGGCGCAGCCTCCCGCGCTCGCGGAGGGCGTCGGGCTCGGTCACCGGGAGGGCGGCCCACTCCGCGACCGCGGCCGCCGCGAGGGGATCCTTCCGGGTGACGAGGAGGCGACAGAGCGCCGCGTGGGCCTCGGCGCCCGCCCCGCGCGCGACAGCGGCCCGGTAGGCGTCGACGGCCCCGGAGAGGTCCCCCGCGCGTTGGTCGACCGCGCCCAACCGGACCCACGCCGCGGGCAGCTCCGGCCCCAGGCGCACGGCCTCCAGCACGCGGCGGCGCTCCTCGACGTCCGCCCCCTGCCCCGCCGCGACGTCCGCGAGCGCAAGCCAGATCCAGGGCGAGTCGGCGTCGTGGAGCAGCGCGGTCTGGAGCGCGGCCTCAGCGCCCGCCCAGTCCTCCGCCTCCAGCGCGAGGTGACCCACGAGCACCTGGTAGCGCGCGCGCGCCGGGACCGCCGTGGGCGCCACCGCCGCAACCGGGACGGGCGGCGCCGCGATGCGCGTCAGCACGCCGCCGCAGCCGAGCAGGGTCGCTACAACCCACGCGCCCACAGGATCTCCGCGGCACGGCCGACCGGCCAGCGCCCGGCGAACACGCACAGCGCCGCGGCAAGACCCACGGGGATCGCGGCCGCGCCGTAGTGCCCGCCCCCGCTGCGCAGCAACAACCACACCCCCAACCCCAGCAGCGTAAGCACCACGAACACCAGCACGAGCGCGAGCACCATGAAGAACACGGCCGCCGGGCTCGACGCCGCGCGCGCGGCGGTGTCCGCCTGGAAGTCCGGCCAGAGCGCGCCCATCGCCATCGCGAGCCCCGAGATCGCGTAGGCCATCAGCACGGTCGCGACGGTCTCCAGCGCGAGGAGGCTCGGCGGGGCGTCGAGCAGGATGCCGCTCCCCACCACGACGACGAGGCCGACCGAGATCATCGGCACCAGCCCGAGCACGGACTTGGCCCGCAACATCGTGGCGGGCTCGATGGGCGCCCCACGCAGCACCCACCACGCGCGGCCCTCGCGGCTCACGGCGGTGAACTGGAAGCGCGCCGCGATCGCGGCCATCACGAAGCCGCCCATCCCGAGGTTCAGGAAGGCCACCGCCTGCTTCATCGCCTGGAGGACGGCGCCCTGGAAGGCGCTGATCGGTAGGGACTGGATGCTCACGAGGTAGATGCCGCACACGCCGAGCAGCAGGAACACCTGGGACCACTGCGAGGGGTCGCGGGCGAACACCCGGAGCTCCTTCCCCGCCATGGCCCGCCACGCGGGCGGGAGCGGCCGAACGAGCCAGTCGAAGCCGGAGGAGCGGTAGAACCGCGCGGCCCGGGCCTCCTGGGAGCGCGACCAGCCGGTGTCGAAGCCCCAGGCGACGGTCCACCGAGCCACCGCGGCGCTCGCGAGGGCGCCGGTGACGAGAAGCCCCGCCTCGATCCAGGGGAAGGGGCTGTAGAGCAGCGTGGCGCCCAGCACCTCGCTGGCCCAGCGCGGCGGGAAGAGCGTCGGCGCCGGGAGCTGGAGCTCGGAGAGGTAGGCCGCCAACGACTCGAATTCCTGGGCGTTGACGAGGCGCTCAGGGCGGAGCGACCGCATCCCGATGAACAGGACCGCGACCATCACCAGCCCGAGCGCAACCATCGTGTCGCGGCTCCGTTGGGCGGAGAAGTTGTTGACCAGGAGCGTCGCGACGACGATGCCGAGGTTGGTCGCGATGGCGAGCAGCGCCGGGATCGCGACCAGCAACGCCCCGTAGTAGCTCAGCCCGGCGTCCATCCGCAGCCCGTAGGCGAGGAAGACGGGTAGCCCGAACAGCGCCATCATCCAGCTCGACTGGAACATCGTGTCGACGAAGCGGCTGAAGTGGAAGGTCGTCCGGCTCACCGGGAGGCCGATCACGAGCGCGAGGTCATCCGAAAGGTAGAAGGTCGACAATGCGGTGATGACGTTCGAGAACGCGAGCAGGACGAACAGGCTCGACAGCAGCATCTCGAGGAGCTTGCGCGCGAGGAAGGGGCCGAAGCCCTCGATCACCCAGAACTGCCCGACGAGGAAGTACATCAGCCCGAAGAGCGCCACCCAGAACCCGAGCCCGACGAGGCCGAGGCCCGCGTACAGGCCGCGCCGCTCGGAGCGGATCATCGTGTTGCGGAGGCCGAGCAGCCGCGGCGACAGCAGCGTCGCGATGGGAGACAACTAACGCCCACCCCGGCTGGGATCGTCCGACGGCGCCTTCCAACCGGAGCCGTTCTCGTCGCGCCCCTTCTCGACGGTCGCCCGGATGTAGGCGCGGAGCAGCGCGTTCCGCTGGGCCCCACCGAGGAGCACCCGGAGATCCTCGTAGAGCTGCGGATCGCGCACGAGCAGGCCCGCGGTGCCCTCGCCGGCGTTGACGGCGTCGGTGATGCCGCGGAGCGACACGGCCGCGCCCTGGAGCTCCTTCACGATGCGCGCGCCCTCGGGATCGTAGAGGAGCGAGTGCGCCATGGAGTCCTGGGTGCGCACGTCGGTGAGCAGGCCCTCCACGGCGGACACGGCGTCGGAGATGCGGGTGGTGAGCACGCCGCCGTCCTTGCCGTACAGCAGCGCGGTCGCGAGGCCGTCGCCCGTCTTGAGCTGGCGGGTGAGGTCGTGCACGTCCTTCGTGATGCCGTCCACGTTCGCGAGGATCGAGTTGACCTTCGCGGCGGCGCCCTCGTCGTACACGAGGGTGTGGACGATGCCCTTCCCCGCCTTCGCGTCCGCGAGGAGCAGGCCGATGTTCTCGATGCTCTTCGCGATCTCGGCGCGGCCCGCGGCGTCCTCGCTCCCGAGCATCAGGTCGACCTTCTTGGAGATGCTCGACGCGTTCGCAACGATCTCCGTGGCCTTGTCCGCGTACGAGAGCATGTCCAGCGCGGCGACGCCGGTGATGTGCGCACCGCCCTCCAGCTGCGCCTTGTCCGCCGAGCCGACCATGACGCTCACGTACATGTCCCCGAGCACGCCGATCTGCTGGATCGTCGCGACCGAGTCCGCGCGGATACGCGGCTTGTACTCCTCGCGGATGCGGAGATCGACCTCGATCTCCTTCACGGATTCGTCGTGGGAGAACTCGACGCGGGACACCTCGCCGACGTCCATGCCGGCGAGGCGAACGACGGCGCCCACCTTCATGCCCTTCACGTCCTGGTAGGTCGTGTGGAGGAGGTAGTTCTTCGCGAAGATGTCCTCGCCACCGCCGAGGATGAACGAGGCGAGGGCGATGAGGGCAAGGAAGACCAGGACGAACAGGCCGACCTTGACTTCCTGGGCGAGGTTGCGTTCCACGGCGGCAACATACCCCGCGGTCAGCGCAGCGGGATCTCGATCGCCTCGTCGCCCCGCTCCGCGCACACGCGCACGTGGGCGCCGTCGACCACGAACGCCGAGGGCGGGGCAGACCAGCCGCCGCCGTCCTTCTTCGCGAGGAGCTTATCCAGCCGCTTGCCGCGCCACTTCGCGGAGCGCGGATCGTATTGCGCGAGCGTCACGGGCTGCCCGGTGCGTACGTCGTAGGTGACGCAGCGCGTGACGATCTCGGCGTCGGGACAGCACCCCCACTCGGACTGCCGCACGGAGAGGAACGGCCCGTTCTGGCCCAGCACGTCCACCGTGCGGGAGGCCTCGAACGGCGTGCGGCACCAGTGCTCCTCCTCGGGAGGGGCGGCGGCCCAGATCGACGTGCCGTCGTAGAACAGCGACTCCGCTTCCCATGTGCACCACACGCCCTCGGGCGTCATGTCCTCCTTGCGGACGAACGCGACCTCGACCTTGCCGGCCGGCGGCGGCAGGGGCGGGGTGTGGACGAAGGGGGAGAGGATCCAGAGCATCACGGCGCCGCGCGTAACCTCTCGACGAGATCGTCCACCACACGGAGCGTGAGTCCCCACACGAACGTACCGTCGAGGCGGAGGCACGGGAGCACGCGCTCAATGCCGTACCCGCGGTACGTGAACTCCTCGCGACCCTCCCCCGCGAGGATCCGCGCGAGGGCGAGGTGGTGGATGGCGGCGACCTCCTCGCTCGTCGTGAAGCGTGGCCACACGTCCACCCGGTAGACGTAGGGGTGGATCCCCATGCCCGAGCGTGGCGACCGCACCGGGGAGGCCATCGGTTGCAGGGCGCCGACGAAGGTGGCGCCAGACAGATCGAGGCCGACCTCCTCGCGGGTCTCGCGCTCGGCGGTGGCGCGCGGGTTCGCGTCGTGCGGCTCCTCGCGCCCCCCGGGAAACGCCATGTCGCCGCTCCACGGGTCGCCCAGACGCTCCGCGCGGCGAATGAACAGCAGATCGTCGTCTGGGCCCACCACCACCGCGATCGCGGCGCGGCGTGAGAGCGGCTCGGGGTCGGGCAGGGAAGCCGGTAGATTCAGGCGTGCGAGAGGGGACACCCTGACGACGTAGCGCGATCCATGCTAGGTGGCCGATCCGCGCGGCTCCCAACGATCCGCGCCCCGCACTTCGGAGTCATGCAGGTGGGAGACGGTCTGGACATCGACCTCCGCAAGGACGTCCCGAAAGAAGAGCCGCCGGACACCCGCCCGATGTGGCGCCGCGCGTTCGATTGGTGCTTCGACCTCGTGTACTCGTGGGGTCCGGCGATCCTGATCGTGCTGGTCGTGCGCTCGATCCTGGTCGAGCCGTTCCAGATCCCGTCGGGGTCCATGGTGCCGACGCTCGCGATCGGGGACTTCATCCTGGTCTCCAAGCTCACCTACGGCGTGCGCGTGCCGTTCACGAACATCGAGATCGTGCCGCGCGGCGAGCCCGAGCGCGGCGACATCGTCGTGTTCGTCTACCCGCCGAACCAGAGCCACGATCCCCTGTGCATGATCAAGCGCATCCCGCCTTCTCTCTCCGGCGGCGCGCTGCCGGGGCCGAAGGAGCCGTGCGAGACCGACTACATCAAGCGCGTGGTCGGCCTCCCGGGCGACACGGTCGAGGTCCGGGACGACATCGTCTACGTCAACGGCATCGAGCAGAGCCGCACCTTCCAGCACAGCTTCTCCTACGAGGACCAGTTCTGCCGCAGCTCCGACATGCGGATGTTCGAGGAGGCCCTCGACGGCCACCCGCACCCGGTCCTGCAGAGCACGACCTACGCCCAGCGCATGGCCGACTGGGGCCCGAAGACCGTGCCGGACGGCCACTACTTCATGATGGGCGACAACCGGGACAACTCGGCCGACAGCCGCGTCTGGGGCTTCGTCCCGCGGGACAACATCAAGGGCAAGGCGGTGTTCGTCTGGTTGTCCTTCGACAGTTGCAAGGGCGGCGCGCTCCCGACCGTCCGCACCGAGCGGATCGGCACCGTCCTGCACTGACGGCCGGACGGCGCCCCCCGCGGGCGCCTACAGCCCGAGCTGGGTCCGCACCGCGTTCGGCCGCGCGTTGATCGCGGTGATCAGCGCCGTGCGCGCGGTGGTCACCTCCGCGACGGTCGCCCCGCGGCGCGTGTCCGCCTGGACGGCGTCGGTCGAGAGCGTGAACGCCGACTGCGCCGCCACGCTCGGGGTCATCGCCTCGTAGGCGGTGAGCGCGAGGGACACGCGCGCCTCGAAGCGCGAGGTGCAGTCGGCGTCGTAGCCGCAGTGCACCGCGACCGTGCCCGTGTAGTCGTCCCATTCGAAGCCGCTGTCGAAGGTCTCGTCGAGGCCCCACGGCACGAACACGAAGGCGCCGTCGTCGTCGGGGTTGGCGTAGAGGAAGTGGTCGTCGAGCTCGTAGGGGTAGCCGTCCTCGTTGGCGAGGAGCACCTGCCACGCCCAGAAGTCCAGGAACTGCGTCATGTCGAGGACGGAGTTGGCGACCGTGTAGAAGTCCCCCTCCCCCGTCTGGATCTCGCGCCGCGCGGCGTCGAGCGCGTCCTCGTCGCCCTCACCCGAGCCGAGCTCGTAGTTGGCGACGCCGGCCGGGGTGAGGTCCGCGCCGTCGGCGGCCTCCCAGAGGTCCCCGTCGGGGTTGGTCCAGCGCCGCTCCACGAAGGCGTCGTCGACCTCCTCCACGTTGGCGTAGAGCCCGTAGAGCACGCCGTTGACGTACACCTCGGCGTAGTTGGCGAGGGGGGCGGCGAGCCCGGCGGCGTTCCAGAGGCCGGCGGCGACGACCTCGCGGGCCTGGGCGGGGTCCGCCTTCATGTTGTGGAGGTTGATGCGGTCCACTCCGCCGTAGTCGAGGCCGGAGTCGAACTCGTCGAGCTTGAGCCGGAACGAGGGCTTGCCGTCGATGTCCTCGAAGGTGGAGGCCCCCCCCTTGAGCTTCACGCCGACGGAGGGGAGGCGGTAGCCGTCGTGGACGAAGGCGGCCTCGACGTAGGTGCCCGCGTCCTCGCGCAGGGCCGCGAGGTTGTCCTCGGAGATCTCGAGGTCGATCCGCTGGATCTCGAGCGGATCGTAGAGGGCGGCGTAGGCGGCGTCATCGTCGGGGCCGGTGTCGGGCTCCTCGGTGTCGGTGTCGGCCGCGGTGTCGGTGTCGGCGCCCGTGTCGTCGACGACCTCGATGTCGGTGTCCTCGGGGGCGATCGTGTCCGTGCCGGCGGAGTCGTCCGACGCCGGACCCGCGCACGCGACCCACACCCACAACGCTGCACCGGTCATGCTCTCTCCGCTCAGTGACCCCGAAAAGCCGGGAGCCCATCATAGCCCGCGTTATCGGGGACCCGTGCGGACGCTCGTCGCCCTCGAGTCCCTGTTCGTGGTCAGCTTCCTGACCATCGCCGGCCTGGCCCTGCTCGACGCGGAGCCGCCCCTCGCGCCGATCGACGTGGCGGCGCTCTCCGTGGGCCCGACCGAGGAGCGCTGGCAGGGCATCTTCGTGCAGGACGCCCACGTCGGCTACGCGGTGACCCGCGAGGCCTCGACCGCCGACGGCGGACGCGTGTTCTCGGGGCAGTCCGCCTTCCGCATCGCCGCGATGGGCGCCTCCCAGCAGATCGTGACCGCCGGCACCGCGGTGACGGGGCCCGACGGGAAGCTACGCACGTTCGACTTCCTCCTCTCCGCGCCCACCAAGCTCACGGGCCGCGGCTCGGTGCAGCCGGGGAACATCCACGTCGAGATCGCTCAGGAAGGCGAGGTGCGCACGATCGACGTGCCCATCCGCGAGGCGCCGGCGCTCTCCCTCACGCTCGCGGCGCAGCTCCGGGGGCGCACGCTCGTGCCCGGCGCCAGCTTCACCGTGCCGTACTTCGACCCCATCACGATGACCAACGCGGACGCGACGATGACCGTCGAGAGCAGCGAGGTCCTCCCGAACGGCGAGACCGGCTTCTGGGTGCGGACGAAGATGGGGATGATGGAGGCCCGCCGCCTCGTCGACGGGACGGGCGACACGCTGCGCGAGGAGTCCGCCATGGGGCTCCGCACCGAGCGCATGACGCGCGAGCTCGCGATGAAGATCGACGGCGGAGATCCTCCCGATCTCGTGGCGCTCTCCGCCGCGCCGCTGACCGGCACCCTCCGCAACGCGCGCGACACCAAGGTCGTGACGCTCCGCGTCTCCGGCATCGAGCCCGAGCGCATCCCGTCGGAGCCCCCGCTCCAGACCCGCACCGGGGACACCGTCACCGTCTCCGTCCCCCTCCTCCAGGAGCTCCCGCGGCTCCCCCTCGCCGCCGCCGGCTCCCACCCCGACCTCGCGCCCACGCTCTCGATCCCGTCGGGCCACCCCGAGATCGTCACCCGTGCGCGGGAGGTCGTGGGGGACGCTACGGATCGCCTCGAGGCCGCCCGTCGCATCCACGACTTCGTGTTCGGCTACCTCCAGAAGGTGCCCACCATCGGCGTTCCGGACGGCCTCACCGTCCTACGGAGCGGCCGCGGCGACTGCAACGAGCACACCGCCCTCTTCGTCTCCCTCGCGCGCGCGGCGGGCATCCCCGCGCGGATCGCGGCCGGCCTCGTCTACAGCGACCGTCTGGGGAACGCCTTCTACTACCACGCGTGGCCCGAGATCGAGCTCGGCGGCCCCACCGGCTGGGTCCCCGTCGACCCGACCTTCGGCGAGTTCCCGGCGGACGCGACGCACCTCAAGGTCGTCACGGGGGACCTCGATCAGCAGGTCCCCATCATGGCGCTGATGGGCAGGATCAAGCTGGAGCTCGTCGAGGCGCGCTGACCGCGCCGCTTAGTCCTTCGGCTTTCGCGCCCCGCCGATGTCCTTGGTGAGCAAGCGCTTCATGTTCGCCGTGGTCGGGGGCGCGTTCAGGAGCTCCATCCACCCGGGCTCCTCGTCGGCCGCACGCGGCGGGGTCGCGATGAGGGGGCGGTCCTTCGTGAGGAAGGCCTTCACGTCGTCGGTGCTGGTCGACCGCGCGCGCTCCAGCAGCGAGGGCGGCGGCGCCGCCTTGGGACGGTTGCGACGGATGAGCTCGCCCCACACTACGACCTCGATGCCATCGGGCTCGAGCGCGGACTCGCTCCACACGTCCACCCCGTGACGGTCGGCCAGAGTCTGACGGTCTGCGCTCGACTTTCGGGTGTCGGCTGCGCCATGGACGACGATGAACGGGTCGGGCCCGAGCCGCGACCGGAGGGTCCTCCCCGCGACCAGCCCGTTGTCCTCGAGCTGGCGGAGGGTGGCGACCACCGCGTGCGGCGGACGGGTGGTGACCGCCTGCATCGCCTCTTCCAGCCGGCCGCAGCTCTCGATGTCGAAGCGCAACCTGAGCGCCTGCTCAGCGCGATCCCGTCGGAGCTTCACCGGGTCGAGGAGCAGGAGTCGGAACCGGTTCGGCTGCGCCATTGGGGAGGCCTCGCGTGTGGGAAACCTACCCCAAAAACGGGGGGCTCCGGCTTACGGACGGCTGCCCGTCGGCAACGTCCCGCCGTTCGCCCACGGGGCGTGCGCGCAAGCCTTCGCGCCCCTCCCCATCCGCGTTAGGTACGAACCTGATGATCCGCGCCCGCCAGATCGAGAAACGCTACGGCTCGTTCCAGGCGGTGTGGCCGCTCGACCTCGAGGTCCGGCACGGCGAGGTCTTCGGCTTCCTGGGGCTCAACGGCGCGGGGAAGACGACCACGCTGCGCATGCTCGGCGGCGTGCTCCCCCCGTCGGGCGGCGAGATCTGGATCGACGGCGTCTCCCTCGCGACGGACCCCGTCGAGGCCCGCCGTCGGATGAGCTTCATCCCCGACCGGCCCTACCTCTACGACAAGCTGACGGCGCGCGAGTTCCTCCGCTTCCTCGCGGATATCTACAACATGCCCTCCGCGGGCCTGGCGGATCGTGTCGACGCGCGCCTCGCCGAGCAGCTCCTCTTCGAGCAGGCGGACGCGCTGGTGGAGAGCTTCTCGCACGGCATGAAGCAGCGCCTCACCCTGGCCGGCGCGCTGCTCACCGAGCCCCGCCTCCTCATCGTCGACGAGCCGATGGTCGGGCTCGACCCGCGCGGCGCCCGGCAGATCAAGAAGGTGTTCCGGGACCTCGCCGCCGAGGGGCGCACCGTCTTCCTCTCGACCCACACGATGGAGGACGCCGCAGAGGTCTGCGACCGGCTCGCCATCGTGCACAAGGGCCGCATCGCGGTCCTCGGCACCGTCGCGGAGATCGTCGGGCCCGGCGAGCGCCTGGAGGACCTCTTCCTCCGCGTCACGGGGGCCGCGTGAAACGCGCCGTCGTGCTCGCCCTCCTCGCGGCGGGCTGCATGCCCGCGAGCCACGTCCTCGCGAAGCGGCTCGAGAACAAGTACACGCTCCCCGCCCCCGGCGAGGGCTGGGCCACGGTCGACCCCGGCGGCGCCGACCGCGCCTGGTACAACGGCAGCTTGAAGGCGGCGCTCTACGCCGACTCCAACTGCGGGCCGCGGTACAGCGAGTCCCGCACGGAGGACCTCGCCACCGAGCTCACCGCCGGCCTGCGCGGCGTCGAGACGACGCGGGACGAGCTGCGCCCGCTCGGCGGCCGCGAGGGCGTGCTGCGCGTCCACACCGGGCGCCTCGACGGCGTGAAAGTGACCGTCGCGCTCGCCGTCGTGAACCGCGGCGCCTGCACCTACGACCTCGCCCTCATCGCACCGCCCGGCACCTTCGACCAGGGGTGGGAGGCCTACGAGCGCCTCCTCACCGGGTTCTCGCCGCTGTGACGGCCCGGTTCACGACCTTCCTCCAGAGCTTCGGCGCCGTCGCGCGCCTGTCCTGGAGCACGCTGTTCGCCTTCTGGCGCCTCCCCATCGAGGTGCGGCCGCTCATCCACCAGTTCGACACGGCCGGGCTCCAGAGCTGGTCGATCACGGTGCTCACCGCCGCCTTCACCGGAATGGTGCTGGCGCTCCAGTTCTCGACCGGCCTCGAGCCCTACGGCGCGAGCATGTACACCGGGAAGCTCGCCGCCCTCGGCATCGTCCGCGAGCTCGGTCCGATGCTCACCGCGCTGCTCGTGGGCGGGCGCGTCGGCAGCGGCTTCGCGGCCGAGCTCGGATCCATGGTCGTGACCGAGCAGGTGGACGCCATCCGCGCCCTCGGCGCCGACCCCATCAAGAAGCTGGTGGCGCCGCGCGTCTTCGCGTGCATCGTGATGCTCCCGCTCCTCACCATCCTCGCGGACTTCGTCGGCATCACCGGCGCGATGATCATCACCGTGCGTGAGGTCGGGATCACCCCCAGCTTCTTCTACGCGCAGATCCTCGACACCCTCTGGGTGTCCGACCTGATGCACGGGCTGATGAAGTCGGTGGCCTTCGGCTACATCATCGGCATCGTCGGCTGCTTCATCGGGCTGAACACCACCGGCGGCACCGAGGGCGTCGGCCACGCCACCACCCAGGCCGTCGTCGTCGGCGCGATCTGCCTGCTGGTGTCGAACTTCTTCCTCACCAAGCTCTTCCTGGCGCTGTATGGCTGATCCCATCATCCGCTTCATCGGCGTCCAGAAGGCCTTCGGCCCGAAGGTCATCTACGAGGACTGCACGCTCGACGTGTACCCGGGGGAGACCCTCACGATCATCGGCGGCTCCGGCAGCGGGAAGAGCGTCCTCCTCAAGATGCTCACCGGCCTGCTCTCCACCGACGCCGGGAGCATCCAGGCCTTCGGCCAGGAGGTCACGAAGCTCGACGAGCGCGGCATGGGCCCGATCCGGCGGCGCTTCGGCTTCCTGTTCCAGAGCGGCGCGCTGTTCGACTCCCTCACGGTCGCGCAGAACATCAAGTACCCGTTGCGCGAGCACAGCTGGGGCACCGAGAAGGAGATGGACGACCGCGTGGCCGAGGTCCTTGACATGGTCGGGCTCCCCGGCACCGAGGCGCTCAAGCCCGCGGCGCTGTCCGGCGGCATGCGCAAGCGCGTCGGCCTGGCCCGCGCCATCGCGATGAAGCCGGAGGTGATCCTCTACGACGAGCCCACCACCGGCCTCGACCCCATCAACGTGCGCCGCATCAACGGCCTCATCCTCTCCCTCCAGAAGCGGCTCGGCGTCACCAGCATCGTCGTGACCCACGACATGGACTCCTGCTTCACCGTCACCGACCGCATCGCGATGCTCTACAACAAGCGCATCGCGTTCACCGGCACCGCGGAAGAGACCGAAAAGTCCGAGATCCGCTACGTCCGCGAGTTCATTGCGGGGGGCCGGGGTACGCTCGACGAAGACATCGATTGACGGCGCGCGGAGGCAGTTGTAGGCGAAAAGGATGAGCCTCCTCTTCCTACTCGCGACCTCTCCCGCGTTCGCCTACAGCGCCGGCAAGACCGGCAGCACCACCAGCGGGTGCGGCGCGTGCCACGGTGCCACGGCCTCGGCTTCGACCACCGCCACGTTCGGCGCCACGGTGGCGACCGCGGAGCCCGGCGAGGTGCTCGTGCTCACGATGCGGATCGCCAACTCGGGCAGCGCGACGTCGGGCGCCGGCCTCGACGTGGCAGCGTCCGGCGGCACGCTCGTCGCGGGCTCCAACACCCGCGTGACCGGCGGCGAGGTGACCCACTCCGCCACGACCGCGATGAGCGGGGGGGCCGTCACCTTCAACTTCAGCTGGCGCGCGCCGACCGCCGAGGGCACCTACACCGTGCGCGGCGCGGGCAACGCCGTCAACGGGGACCGCGCCTCCTCGGGAGACGCCTGGGCCCTCGCCTCGAACCTGACCCTCACGGTGGACGACGGCTGCGACGACCTCGACGGCGACGGGTACGAGGGCTGTGACGACGGCACCGGCGCCGACTGCGACGACGGCGACGCTGCGATCGCCCCGAACGCCTCGGAGACCTGCGACGGGGTGGACGAGGACTGCGATGGCACCACCGACGAGTCGCCGGTGGACGGCACGCCCTACTGGCCGGACGCCGACGAGGACGGCTGGGGCGCCGACGGCGCCTCCGTCCGGAGCTGCACGGCGCTCGCCGGCTACGTGACGATCGACGGCGACTGCGACGACGGCCAGGCCGCCATCCGCCCGGACGCCGACGAGACCTGCGACGGCGTGGACGAGGACTGCGACGGCGCGGTGGACGGCCCCGGCTCGCTCGACGCCGTGTCCTTCTTCCGGGACGCCGACGGGGACAGCTACGGCGACGCCTCCGTCGCGACGCCCGAGTGTGTGGCACCGCTCGGCTATACGGCGGACGCCACCGACTGCGACGACACGCGCGGGGCCGTCCACCCCGACGCCGCCGAGGTGTGCGACGCCCTCGATCTCGACGAGGACTGCGACGGCCTCTCGGACGACGCCGACGCCGACGTCACCGGCACCTCCCGCTGGTACCTCGACAGCGACGCCGACGGCTACGGCGCCGCCACCACCGCGGACACCTGCGTCGTCCCCTCCGGCTACACCGCCGTGCCCGGCGACTGTGACGACGGGTCGAGCGCGTTCAACCCCGGCGCCACCGAGTCGTGCGACGACCCCACGGACTACAACTGCGACGGGTCAACCGGCTTCGGAGACGGGGACGGGGACGGCTTCGTGGCCTGCCTCGACTGCGACGATGGAGACGCCGCCGTCTCCCCGAGCGGCACCGAGGCGTGCAACGACATCGACGACGACTGCGACGGCACGGTGGACGAGCCCGACGCCGTCGACGCCCTCACCTGGTACGTCGACGCCGACGGCGACGGCTGGGGCGGCACCGAGACCACGCTCGCGTGCGCCGACCCCGAGGGCTACGTCGCGACCGCGTCCGACTGCGACGACGGGGACGCGTCCGTGCGCCCCGACGCGGCGGAGGCCTGGTACGACGACGTCGATCAGGACTGCGACGGCAACGACGACGATCAGGATCGCGACGGCTTCCCCGCCGACACCGACTGCGACGATCGCGCCGCCGCCACGTTCCCGGGGGCGGCCGACGCCTGGTACGACGGCGTGGACAGCGACTGCGCCGGCAACTCCGACTACGACGGCGACGCCGACGGGCAGGACTCCGCCAGCCACGGCGGAGAGGACTGCGACGACGCGCGCGACGACATCTACCTCGGGGCGCCCGACACCCCCTACGACGGCGTCGTGACCGACTGCGTGGAGGCCGACGAATACGATGTCGACGGCGACGGCTTCGCCCTCGAGGACGACTGCGACGACGCCAACTCCGCGATCCGCCCCGGCGCGGAGGAGGTCTGGTACGACGGCGTGGATCAGGACTGCGACGGCAACGACGACGACCAGGACGGTGACGGCGTCGCGGCCGACCTCGACTGTGACGACGAGGACGCCGGCGTCACGACGTGCGACACCGGCGACACGGCGGTGGACACGGACGTCCCCGACGAGGACACGGGCTCGGCGACGGACGACGGGGACGGCGGGTGCGGCTGCGACACGACGGGCACCGGCTCTGCGGCCCTCGCGCTCCTCGGCCTGGCGGCGGTGGCCCGCCGGCGGCGCGCGTAACCGGAGCTATCCCCTCCCCTTCCAGCGCTGGATCGCCTCGAGCGCGCCCGGCGCCACCACCGAGAGCGCGTAGAGGGCGCGCGCCCGCGGCGAGAGGACCGCGGTGCGGCTGCGCGCGGCCGTGGCGTCGAGGATGCCGGCCGCGGCGATGTCGGCCGTCATGGGGACGAAGCCCGGATGGTCCTCGTCGAAGGTCAGGTAGCCGGCGTTCTCGAAGAAGGGGGTCCGCACGGCCGGCGGGCACACCACCACCACGTCGCAGCCGGTGCCGCGGAGGTCGTGCCGGAGCGCCTCGGACCAGCCGACGAGGCCGTGTTTGGCGGCGCAGTAGGCGGTGTGCTTCGGGTAGCCGCGCTTCCCGGCGACGCTCGCGATCTGCACGAGCACGCCCTTGCGCGCGATCAGCGACGGCAGGAACGCCCGCGCGACGGCGACGGCGCCGAACAGGTTGACCTCCATCACGCGGCGCAGCGCGGCCTCGTCCGTGTTGTCCCAGGACTTGAAGAGGCCGACGCCGGCGTTGTTCACCAGGACGTCGACCCCGCCGTAGCGATCGAGGACGGCGGCCGTGAAGATCGCGAGCCCCTCCGCGCTCGTCACGTCGAGGGTGAGCGCGCAGTCCACGTCGGGCGCGAGCGCGGCGAGGCGGCGTTGGTCCCGGCCGGCGGCCACGACCCGGGCGCCGGCGGCGGCGAAGCGCAGCGCGGTGGCGCGGCCGATGCCGCTCGTGGCGCCGGTCACGACGACCACACGATCCTTGAACGAGGGCGGCATCCGTACGTTAATAACCCGGCATGCTCATGCTCCTCCTCACCGCCTGCTTCGGCGTGACCTACGGCGATCCCTGCGCCGACTACTGCGACTATGTGTGCGAGTGCCACGACGGCGAAGAGGCCTTCGACTGCGACACCTGCCGCACCGAGAACGCCGGCGACGACGCCGAGCTTCAGGACCAGTGCGAGACCGCGCTGGCCGACCTCCAGACGACCGACGAGGCCAACGGCACCGGCTGCTCCGCCGCAACGGGCGACGACACCGCCGGCGGGTAGCGCCCTACCCGGCCCAGCCGCGCACGGTCGCCAGGAGCTCGCCGCCGTACTTGCGGTAGCGCTCCGGGCCCATGCCGTGCACCTCGAGCATCGCCGAGCGCGTCATCGGGCGCTTGCTCGCCATGTCCTCGAGCGTGCGGTTCGGCGCGACGACGTAGGGTGGCACGTCCGCCGCCTTCGCCAGCTTGCCCCGGACGTCCTTGAGGACGTGCAGAAGGTCCACCTGCACGTGGCGCGGCGCTCCAGGGTTGGGACGCGTCGTGAGCGCGCGCTTGCCGAGCGGGAAGTACATCGCGAAGCCGGGCACCCGCTGGAACATCACGTTCGTGCCGAGCGTCGTGAGCGTCAGCACCGCGAAGGTGCGCTCGGCGCCCTGCCCGGTGTGGGCGCCGACCACGGCGGTCTTCGACTCGCGCAACAGCGCCCCGGCGCGCTCGAGCTCCCCGATGATCTGCTCCACTTCACTGGCGGTGAAGCTGGACAAGATCCCGTAGGTCGACATGCGCTCGGAGCGGAGCGCGGCCGGGTCGCGGCTGCCGGTGAGGATCTTCGCGAGCACGCCGGCCGTGGTCGGCTCGGGGAGGCGCGCCACGCAGGAGAGCACCTTGCGGACGACGACGTCCTCGTCCGGGGCGAGCGCGCGCGGCTCGGTGCCGAGGGGCTTGCCGGCGCGGCAGCCGTCGCAGTCGCCGCAGCGGTCCCACGGGGGGACGTCTCCGAAGTAGGTCAGGATGTACCGGCGGCGACAGCCGGCACGGCCGAAGTCGACCATCTTCTGGAGCTTCTGCAGCTCGCGCGACCGACGCGCGCGCATCGCGACGTCGTCCAGGGTGAGCGGCGTGTCCTTGAGGAGCTCGAAGCCGCCGCTCCGCTCGGGCGCGGTGTAGGTGAGGAGGCCGCGGTCCTCCAAGCCGCGGAGCGCGGCGACGACCTGGTCGCGGGAGAGATCCAGCCCCTCGGCGAGGCGCTCCGGCCAGACGCCCACGGCGTCCTCTCCCGGCGCGCGCTTCTGCTCGCGGAGCCACGCGTACACGGTGCCGCGGATGCCGCTGAGCGTGTCCCCGCGGGCCTCGGAGCGCCCCGCGAGCAGCCGCGCCTGCCCCGCGCGCTCGACGGGGGACACGCGCCGCAGGTAGCCCTCGCGCTGGAGCACGTACACGCAGCTCGCGGCCGCGCGCTCGCCGCCGGCGTCGTCCGGGAGGGCCTCGCCGAGCTTGTCCATCGACAGGAACGCGGGGTTCTCGCCCTTGGCGCGCAGCGCGTCCCACACGCGGTGGACCCACGCGGCGGGCGGGTGCGCGAGGTTGATGAAGAACTCCTGGATGCCGCGGTCTTCCTCGCGGTAGAGCAACACGACGCGGCTACGTTTTCCATCGCGACCGGCGCGGCCGATCTCCTGGTAGTAGGCCTCGACCGTGCCGGGCAGGTCGTAGTGGACGACGACGCGCACGTCGTCCTTGTCGACGCCCATGCCGAAGGCGTTCGTCGCGACGACCACGTTGCACCGCCCGGACATGAAGGCGTCCTGGACCTCCGTGCGCTCCTTCATCTCGAGGCCGCCGTGGTACACGCCGGCCGCGATCCCACCCGCGCGCAGGGCCTGGGCGGCGCGCTCGACGTTCTTGCGTGTCGCGCAGTACACGAGCGTCGGCCCCGGCATCGCGAGGCCGGGCAGGAGGATGTCCTTGTCGCGCGGGCCCTTGACCTCCATCACCTCGATGCCGAGGTTGGTCCGGTCGAAGCCGCGCACGAAGCGGCGCAGGCGCGTCGCCGGGTCGACCCCGAGGCCGAGGCTCTTGACGATGTCGTCCTGCACCGCGGGCGTGGCGGTCGCGGTGAGCGCGATGGTACGCGGGGCGCCGAGATCGAGCCGCACCTGGCCGAGACGCAGGTAGTCCGGGCGGAAGTCGTGCCCCCACTGCGAGAGGCAGTGGGCCTCGTCCACCGCGAAGAGCGTCACCTTGGCGGCGCGCAGCTCGGCGCAGAAGCGTGGAGAGAGCCGCTCGGGCGCGACGAACACGAGCTCCCACTCGCCGCGCTGGACCTCCGCGAGCCGCGCGCGGCGCACCTCGGGCGCGAGCGTGGAGTTGATGAGCGTGGCGCGGATCCCGCGGGAGAGCAGGCCGTCCACCTGGTCCTTCATCAGCGCGATGAGCGGCGAGACGACCACCGCGACCCCGCCGAGCGCGACCGCCGGCACCTGGTAGCAGAGGGACTTGCCCGCGCCGGTCGGCATGACCACCAGCGCGTCCCCGCCGGGCGCCGTGGGGGTCCCGACGACGTGCTCCACCACCTCCGCCTGCCCGGGCCGGAAGCCGGGGTGGCCGAAGCGGTCGCGCAACAATCGATCGAGGTTTCCGCTCACCACGCGCTCCCGATGGGACGGTAAGCGCGGCGTTCCCCTTCGGGAAGGGGCCGACCGTCGGCCGCGCGATGCGACAGGGGCGCGCAGGGCGAATTAGGGACGGGTAATGAGCGACAACCTCCCGGTTCGCGGCGACGACCGCATCGCGTCCCTGGTCCCCTTCGGCCTCGGCGCGCAGAAGCCCCACCACATGCTCGAGGTGGCCGAGGTGCTCTGGGAGAACCGGGACAGCCTCCCCTACGCGTGGCGGATCCTGAACAAGGGTGTTTGTGACGGCTGTTCCCTCGGCCCCCGCGGCCTGAAGGACGACGTCATCGAGGGCACCCACCTCTGCACCACCCGGCTGAAGCTCCTCCGCCTCAACACCATGCCCGCCTTCACCCCGGCGGACGTGGCGGACATCGCCCACCTCCGTCGCATGGACAACCGGCAATTGCAGGCCCTCGGCCGCATCCCCTGCCCGCTCGTCTACCGGAAGGGCGACCGCGGCTTCCGCCGCATCTCCTGGGACGACGCCCTCGCCCTCGCCGGCGGCGCCCTCCGCGAGACGCCCCCCGAGCGCCAAGCGTGGTTCGCGACCTCCCGCGGCATCACGAACGAGGTCTACTACGCCTTCACCAAGGCGGCGCGGCTCGCGGGGACCAACAACGTCGACCTCTGCGCGCGCCTGTGTCACCAGGCCACCGTGTCCGGCCTCAAGGCGACGATCGGCGTCGGCGCGCCGACCTGCTCGCTCAAGGATCTGATCGGCACCGACCTGCTCCTCCTCTGGGGCACCGACATCGCGAACAACCAGCCGGTCACGATGAAGTACCTCGCGCACGCCAAGGCGCAGGGCACCCGCATCGTCGTCATCAACCCGGTGCGCGAGAAGGGCCTCGAGAGCTATTGGGTTCCTTCGATGCCGAAGAGCGCCCTGTTCGGCACGACGCTCATGGACGACTTCATCCCCGTCGCCGTCGGCGGGGACATCGCGCTGCTCAACGGCGTGCTCAAGGTGCTCGTCGAGAAGGGGAAGGTCGACCGCTCCTATGTCGACGCCCACACCACGAATTGGGAGGCCGTCGAGGCCCACGTCCAGGCGATGGCCTGGGACGACATCGTGCGCGACTCCGGCGTGGACAAGGCGAAGATCGAGTGGTTGGCCGAGCTGTACGCCCGCGCGACGACGTGTGTCACGATCTACTCGATGGGACTCACCCAACACACCTTCGGCACCGAAAACGTCGAGGCCATCGTCAACCTCCACCTCTCCCGCGGCATGATCGGCCGGCCGAAGACCGGCATCCTCCCCATCCGCGGCCACTCGGGCGTGCAGGGCGGCGGCGAGTGCGGCGTGGCCCCGGGCATCCTCCCCGGCGGCATCCCGCTCACGGAAGAGAACCTCCAGCGCTTCGAGGGCTACTGGAAGACCACGCTGCCGCGCACTCCGGGGCTCACGACGATGCGCATGGTCGAGCGCATGGACGAGGGCGGCATCGATTTTCTCTACAACCTCGGCGGGAACCTGTTCGCGGTGCTGCCCGACCCCGCGTGGGTGGCGGACGCGTACTCCAAGGTCAAGCTCCGCATCCACCAGGACATCGTCTTCAACACGTCCACCGTCTTGGAGGGCGCGGACACCGTGCTCGTGCTCCCCGCGCAGACCCGCTACGAGCAGCGCGGCGGCGGCACGTCGACCAACACCGAGCGCCGCATCCGCTTCTCTCCCGAGATCGCCGGGCACCCCCAGGTGGGCGAGAGCCGGCCCGAGTACGAGATCCCCTGTCAGGTCGTCATGGCCGCGTTCCCCGGCACCACCGAACAGCTCTCCTATCGCGACGCATCCGACATCCGCCGCGAGATCGGCGCGACCGTGCCGCTCTACGCCGGCATCGAGACCCTCTCGAAGGCCGGCGATTGGATCCAGTGGGGCGGCGAGCAGCTCTGCGTCGGCGGCAAGTTCCCCGGGATGCCCGAGGAGAAGGCGCGCTTCACCGTGCTGGAGCCGCGCCACATCGAGGTGCCGGCGGGCGCCTTCTACCTCACGACCCGCCGCGGCAAGCAGTTCAACAGCATCGTCATCAAGGACCACGACCCGGTCCAGGGCGGCAAGAAGCGCGACGACCTGCTGATCTCCGCGGCAGACCTCGCGAAGCTCGGCCTGTCCGACGGCATGCGCGCCCGCGTCGTCTCCGACATCGGGAAGATGGAGGTCAACCTGCGCCTGGCCGACATCCGCGCCGGCGTGCTCCAGGCGTACTGGCCCGAGTGCAACGTCCTCATCGGCCGCCGCATCGACCCGCGCTCGGAGGAGCCCGACTACAACGCGGTGGTGCGGATCGAGCGGATCTGACCGGTGAAGAGCCGTGAAGTGCGGGTTCGCCGGGTGCTCTTGGGACAGGGGGCTCCGCCCCCCGTAACGCCCCCCGAGGCTGAGGGGTTCGACCTCGTCGCCGTCGAGGAGCCCCTCGAGATCCGCGTCGAGGGCGTCCCGACCGCCATCACGATGCGCACCCCCGGCGACGACCTCGACCTCGCCGCCGGGTTCCTCCTCACCGAGGGCGTGATCGACGGCCCCGACGACATCCGCGCGCTCGCGACGGTCGCCGAGAACACCGTGGACGTGCGGCTCTCCGAGGGGGTGCCCGCCGCGCGCGCCCGCTCGGCCGACCGCGCGATGTACGCCACGAGCTCCTGCGGCATCTGCGGCAAGGCCTCGATCGACCGGCTCCGGCGCCACTTCGACGGCGTGGACGGCTGGATGCCCGAGGCGCACGTCCTCGCGGGGCTCTCCGACGCGCTGCGCGCCGGCCAGGGCGCCTTCCGCTCCACCGGCGGGCTGCACGGCGCCGCGCTCTTCGACGCGACCGGCGCGCTGCACGATCTGCGCGAAGACGTGGGTCGCCACAACGCCGTCGACAAGGTGCTCGGCGCGCGCCTACGGGCGGACACCCTCGACTTCACGGGCCTCGGCCTGCTCGTGTCGAGCCGTGCCGGCTTCGAGATCGTGCAAAAGGCGCTCTTGGCGCGCGTGCCCCTGGTGGTGACGCTCGGCGCGCCGACCTCGCTCGCGGTGGAGGTCGCGGGGGCGGCGGGGCTCACGCTGATCGGGTGGCTGAGGGCGGATCGGTGGACGGTGTACGCGGGGTGATGGAGAGGCTTTGCGCGACGCGCCGGAACAGGAACGCGGCACCGCGGATGAAGTAGAGTGCTCCGATGTCGGCTTCCCTGTTCCGGTCCCAGGCTGCGCCCGTCCTTCTCGCATGTGTACTCGTCGCGTCATGCGTGCCCCCTGGTCAACGCTTCGAGCAGCTCGCCGAGCGCGACGCGACGACGGCGCTGGACCGCTCCACCCGATGGCTCGAGAACCACAGCCGCGAACATCCCCGGTGGCAGGAGGTCGCCACCGCCCAGGCAAAGGCAGCGTTCTCCCTCGCCTCCGACATGGACAACGTGCAGGCGTGGCGCGGCTACCAGCGGAGTTACCCGCGCCCGGTCGACCTGCTCAGCGAGGCGCAGCGTCGGGAGGCGACCGCCGCCTACCGCGACATGGCGCGCCGGCAGGACACCTTGTCGTCCTATCAGTATTTCCGCGCGGCCTACCCCGACTCCGCGGAGGTCGAGGATGCCCGACGGCGCGAGGTGGCCTTGGCGCTCACCGCGGCGGAGACCAGCGACGGGATCGAGCCGCTCCAAGCCTTCCGGCGCGCGTACGCGGACTGGCCCGAAGCGGAGACAGAGCGGCGGCAGGTCCTCGCCTTGGAGATGGCCCGTGCGCTCGCGTCGGCGAAAGAGGCCGGGACCACCCGCGCCCTCCGCTCATGGCTCGCGAGCTACGCTGACTCCGACGTGGCGCCGGAGGTCGTGGCGGAGGCCCACGTCCTCGCCGGCAGAGCATTGGCAAACGAGGCCATCGCCGCGCTCCTCGCCTCCGAATGGGACGTGGCCTCGCTCGCGAAGTGGCGCAGCGAGAACGATGAGCTGCCGGCGCTCGCCGAGGTGGCGACAGCCCGACGCGATGCGCTCGCGGCGCGCGCTGAGGAGGCCGAGAGCACGGAGGCCTGGCTCCTCGTCGCACACTTGCTGCGGGGCACCGCGGAGGGGCCCGCGTTGCTGGAACGAGCGCGTACGCTCGCCTGGGATGCAGCCGCCGACCCCGCGCGGGCCGGCGATTTTTCCAAACAATTTCCCGATGACCCGCGGGCCTGGGACGCAGAGGGGCGCTGGCTCGCATGGCGAGAACGCACTGCGCCGCGCGCGCGCCAAGCTCGGGTGCAACGGCGACGCACGCTCCCAAACGGCGAGATCGAGCTCACCGTGGACGTCGTCGACTGCGAGGGACGGCGGCTCGCGGGCCTCACCCGCGCGAGCTTCGCGCTCTGGGACGGTGAGGATCGGGTCCCGATCTCGGCGTTCACCTCACTGGAACAGGAGCGCCCGCTGGAGATCGCGGTCGCGGTCGACCTCTCCGGCAGCATGGCGACCGAACGCGCGGCGGTCGACGCCGCGGTGGAGCGCTTCGCGGAGACGCTCCGCTTCCGCAACCGGAGCGTGGAAATCGGGCTCGTGGGCTTCTCCGACGGCGTGGTGGTGAACGAGGCGCCGAGCGCTCGGACCTCCGACTTCCGAAGGTGGCTGCGAGACATGCCCGGCAACGGGGGGGGAGGCGCGGAGGACACCGCCGGCGGGATCCTCGCGGGCATCGAGCAGGTGCGCCGAGGGCGCGGAGAGCGTGTGGTCGTCTTGCTGAGCGACGAGCGCCTCCAGGTGAACCTGCACGGGCGTCGCGCGCTCGGCCTGGAGGAGACCTCCTGCGACGAGGCCCGCTCCGTGGGAGGCTGCCTGGGCTCGTGCGGAAGCGACGCGACCTGCTTCGGCGCGTGCATCGCGAACGGCCCGCCCCGCTATGCCCGCCTGCTGAGCGGCTGCGGCTCCCGCCCCGGATCGTACTGCACCAACACCGCCGTACAGCGCGCGCTCGGCGACATCAGCTCCTGCCAAACCGTGCGCGATCACCCGGAGCTGCCCGGGGTGGTCGCCGGGCGCCTCGGGAAGGCGGAGGTCCGGACCTACGTGTTGGCCACCGCAGCGGAGTCCGACGGCTACCTCGAGTTGGCCACGACCAGCGGCGGGAGGCTGGTCCCGGTGCCCGACGACACCACCGATCCGGCGCCCTACGAGGAGGCGCTCCTCGACATCGCAGACCAGCTCTCCAAGCAATACGTCGTCACCTACCGACCCGTTTCCAGCGCGCTACCCGAGCCCGTGGTGAGCCCGGAGTGGCGCTGGGCGGAGGAGCCCATCCCATCCGACTCGCTCCCCGGCGTGACGCGGCTCACGCTCGAGGACGGGCATCCGGCGCAGGTGAAGTTGGAGTCCGATGGGAGCATCTCGCGGTCGCTCGACGACACCACATGGCGCGAGGTGCTGGCGGCCGACCCCGGCCGCCGAGAGCTCGTGCTGGCCTCACTGGGATCGCCGGCGGTGTGCACGGATGGCGGCGCGAGCCTCTGGTGCTCCAGGGACCTTGGCCGCACCTGGGACGCCGTAGAGCGCCCCGGCACGGAGGGCGAGATGACGATCTACGGCACCGCCACCGGTCTTTACGCGCGTCAGGGTGGGGATACCTGGAGGCTCCTGCGCGTCCTCTCGCGTGACCTGCCCGCGAGCGCTCTCTACTTCCAGAGCAACAGCGACGGTTTCGAACCCACGCTCGAGCCGTTCCTCCAAGAGCTGGGCGAGTCCCTCCAGGCGCGGCCGGAGCTCCGCCTGCGCGTAGAGGGCCACGCCGACGCGCGAGGGAGCGACGCCTACAACGACGACCTCGCGCTCCGGAGGGCGGCACGCACCGCTGAGGCCGTCCGCGCCCGTGGGGGCCGCGCGGACCAGCTCGTGGTCAAGAGCTTCGGGGAGCGGCGACCGGTTCGCTCGGGGAACACACAGGCCGACTACCAACGCAACCGGCGGGTCGAGATGATCCTGCTCGAGCCGCCTCCTCCCGACGAGGAGATGTGTCGCTGAAGAAGCGCACGGCTGGCATTCATCGGGAAGGCGTCGTAGCATGCCCGCACTCGAGGACCGATGCGCGCTTTATCCATAGCTTCTTCCCTGCTGGCCTTCACGTCGCTGCTGGCCTGCGCGCAGGTCGGCAACCTGTTCGAGTCCGCGCAGATGAAGCGCGCCAAGGAGTTCATTTCGGTCTCCGAGTACGAGAGCGCCCGCACCGAGCTTCGGGTGCAGCTCCACAACTCCCCGGAGGACCGGGAGGCCAAGGCCCTGCTGCTGTTCATCCGACTCGCTGAGGTCGGCAGTGACGCGGCTGCCGGCTGCCTGATCTCCGCCACGCCCGCCTCGGCGGCCTCGACCAGCGCCGAGGAGGCCCAGAAGGAGCTTCGCCTCAAGCTGCGCAAGGCCGAGCTCGACGCGGGCATCCCTACGAAGGACTGGGAGGAGTACCGCGACGTGCTCGCCAAAGCGGTAACGTATGGGTGGACGGAGCACGATTTCCCTCCGGACGCCCTAAAGCCCCGGCTCGTGTTCGCCTTCTGCGCCGCTGCGAACGGCGACCCGACCGGGATGGCCTACCTGGTCGACCACCTCGCCTCCGAGGACCTTCGCGAAGACTCGAAGTCGTTGCTTTACCTCGTCGGTGACGCCGCGATCCCCAGCCTCACCGCCGTCGCGAACTCGTCCGAGAACCTCGCCAAGGGCGAGGCGGATCAGACACTGCGCAACCTGCGCCTCGCGGGGCTCATCGCCAAGCTGTCGAGCGAGAACACCAATCGCGTGTCTCCGACGACCGTCCGAACGGACGGCTCCTCCCGCAACCAGAGCGCGGGGAAGTTCCTGATGGGAATGGGCTGGGAGGACGCGAACGAGGGCCTGGAGCCGGTCTTCCAAGCCGCAAAGGTCCGCGCGTCGTTGAACCAGCTCGGGCAAGAAGACGACTCGGCGCCGATCATGTTGCGGCGCGCGACCGTCGGCTCCGCTGAGGTGGTGTTCGCGACCGTCGCGCTCCCGGCGAGCTCGAACACCGAGGAGGCCGCGGCCGACGGCCTGCAGCCGGCGGGGATCAACACCACCTTCCTGTCGCGCGCGTGGCGGTGGAACGGGGAGGACTGGGCCCCGCTCACGATCGACAGCAAGCCCTCCATCTCTGGGCCCGATCTCGCGGTGCTACGGATCACCGGCCCTCCTGCCGCAGGCGCCGCCGGCGACGGCACCGTTGGCCCTGACCAGCTGAGCGTCCGGCTCTACCGCGGTATTCAGCGGCGAGTGGAGTACGTGGACTACGGCTGGTACGGCCCGCAGGAGCGGATCGTCACCGGCACACGCGTCGATCAGGTCATCTACCACCTCGGCGTCGCCGGGCTCGAGAAGGTAAAGACGACCAACCTGGCAGGCGTCGAGGTCGACGCCAACGGTGTCGTACTCTCCAGCGAACTCGACGAGTACGAAGGCGAAGGCGACTGAGAGCGCGGGCGCGCCGCTCCCGCGAGCGGCGCGCCCGAACCCCGCCTACACCGTCGGCGCGCTCCCCATCGCGTGCGTCAACATCCATCTTCGCGGATGTCACAGATTGTCGCCGTGGGAGTCACCCGCCCAGCGCCGCCACCAGCCCCGGCAACACGGCGCCGAGCGGGGCGTCCACCGTCAACGTCGCGAGCGCGTCGCCGCGCGTCGGCCCCAGGTTGCAGATGGCGACCGGGATGCCGCGCTCGGCGGCGCGCCGCACGAAGCGGTAGCCGGAGTACACCGTGAGCGAGGTGCCGATGACGACGAGGGCCTCGGCGGCGTCCACCTGGGCGAAGGCGGCGTCCACCGTGGGGCGCGGGACGTTCTCGCCGAAGAACACGACGCGCGGCTTGAGCACGCCGCCACACGCGAGGCAGTCGGCGACGCGGAAGCCCTCGACGGCGGTGAGCTCGGCGTCGCCGTCGGGGGCGAGCTCGACGTCGGCGTCCCAGCGCGGGTTCAGGAGCGTGAGCCGCGCCTGGAGCGCGTCGCGGGGCTCGAGCGCGCCGCAGGCCAGGCACACGACCTCGGCCAGGGCGCCGTGGAGCTCGATGACGTCGGTGTTCCCGGCGGCGTGATGGAGGCGATCGACGTTCTGGGTGACGAGCCCGGTGAGGTGCCCCGCGCGTTGGAGGGCCGCGAGGGCGTGGTGGCCGGCGTTCGGGCGCGCGGCGGAGAAGCGCGGCCAGCCGAGCATGCTCCGCGCCCAGTAGCGCTGGCGCGCGGCGGGCTCGCCGACGAAGGCGCGGTACTGGACGGGGTTCCGCGCGCGCTCGCGGGTGCCGGGGCCGCGGTAGTCGGGGATGCCCGACTCGGTGCTGCACCCCGCGCCCGTGAGGGCGACGAAGGGGCGGCCGTCGAGCAGGCGGGCGAGGGCGGCGACGAGGCCGGGGACGTCCGGCGGGTCGAGGGGGCGCGCGGGGTCCGTCATCCGGGAATGTCACCCGGCGGAGAGGCCGACGGTAGCAGGTCTTTCGCGTGAGGGGCGCGGAGGGCGGCCGCGTCCGCGCGGCCGGTCCCGGCGGGGCGGCGTCCGCGCCGCACCGACGGACCGAGCCCAGGGGGCGAGCCCGGAAGCGGCCCGACCCCGCGTCCGCGCGGGGGCACGCCCGGATGAACTAAGGGGTGGCCCAGTTCCAGAAAGGGTCGGCCCACTGGGCGTTCTCGGTGGGCACCGGGCGGCGGTACGGCTGGGGCTGGACCCACTCGGTCGGGCGGCCGGTGTAGCCCTCGGTGACGAGGCTGCCGACGTAGGCGGCGTCGCTGTAGACGCGGTCGATCTGGCGGCGGACCTCGCGGATGTCGGCCTCGGAGACGACGCCGTTGCTCGTCGCCTTGTAGAACTGCACGGTCACGCGGATGGGGAAGCGGGTGTCGCGCTCGATCGCGAGGCCGTCGATCTCCTTGTAGGGGCCCTCGGTGGCGCCGTGGCCGATGACCGCGGACTCCACGTCGCTGCCGCCGCGGGTCGCCGCCTTGGAGGAGGCCATCGGCGCCGCCATCTCCATGTCGTCCATGCCGCCGTAGCCGTAGCTCGGCATCGGGCGCGGCTTCTGCTTGAGCGGCACCTGCACGAGGAGGACCATGTTCAGGCCGTCCTCGCCGCCCGCACCGACGGAGCCCCAGGTGCCGTCGCCGCCGCGCTCGCGGAAGTCGGAGAGGCGGGTGGCGGTGAAGGGGGCGCGCTCGCCGTTCTCGTTGAAGGAGAGGGTCTCGGAGAGGTAGCCGCCCTCGTTCTCGACGACCTGGATGCTGGTGCCCTCGCGGGTGGCGACCATGGTGAGGACCGCCGGGTTCTCCGGGTAGGACTGGTAGTTGTAGAGGACGGGGGTGAAGGTGGCCTCGCCGTCGCGGGGGATGGGGAGGAAGCAGGCCTGGGCGCTGACGAGCACGGTCTCGTCACGACTGTTCCAGAGCGAGCGGGTGCGGCCGCTCCAGCTCCATGGGTCGGACAGGAAGCTGCGGGTGTCCTGGAGGACATTCGCGAGGGAGACCGTGCGGAGCGGGCCGCCGCGCTCGTTGCCGACGCGGAGCCAGAAGCTGTCCGAGCGGATGTCGGCGGTGGTGTCGGTGAAGTTGTCGAAGCGGAGGACCGGCATCGGGTGGAGGAGCCCCTGCGCGTCCCGCACGCCGATGGTCATGTCGGAGATGTTCGGGCCGACGGAGGAGCCCTTGGAGCGGCCGGTGTCCTCCCAGGTGACGTTGACCACGTCGAGCCCCTGGCGCGCCGCGAGCGCCTGGACGTTGCTGTCCCACACCATGCCCTCGACCTGCGCAATGGTGGACTGGAACTGGGCCTGGATACTGGTGAAGGCGAGGGCGGGGGCGATGAGGGCGAGGATCACGGGGGCTCCGATGGTACGCCACCGGAACGACGGCGCCGGACGCGCGCTTACAGGGCTGGGAGAGATCGATCCGCGGGTTAGGGCCGCGCGGTGAACCGCTCCCTTCGCCTCTTCCTCGAAGCCGTGGTCGTGGCCCTGGCCACCTGGCAGGTCGTCGACATCGCGATCGCGATGTCCGTCCGCTTCGGCGCCAACTTCGACCTCGAGTGGATGGAGGGCGCGACCCTCGTGACGGGCCTCCGCGCGTCGCAAGGGCTGCCGTTCTACACGGCGCCCTCGGCCGACTACGTGCCGTTCATCTACCCGCCGCTGTACGCGTGGGTGCTCGGCGCGCTCTCGCACCTGTTCCCGATCGGCTACGGGCTGGGCCGCGGCGTGTCGATCGTGTGTACGGCCGTCGCGACGGCCCTGCTGGTCGTCGGGGCCCGGAACGAGGGCGCCCGCTGGCCCATCGCGGTGGGCGTCGGCGCGCTGTTCCTCGGCTGCTACGAGGAGGGCGGGACCTTCTACGATCTCGTCCGCATCGACTCCCTCGCGCTCATGCTCACCGGGGCGGCGCTGGTGGTCGGCCGCCGGGAGACACGCGCGGCCGCCGTCGCGAGCGGACTGTTGTTGGCGGTCGCGTTCACCGCCAAACACAACATGGCGCTGTTCGGCCTGCCCATCGCGATCTGGCGCTGGCGCACGCTGGGCGTGAGGGACGCGACGGCCTTCGTCGCGGCGAGCGCGGGTCCGGCCCTCGCGTTCACCGTCGGGATGCAGGTCTACACGGGCGGGCTGTTCCTCACGTACCTGCTCGAGGTGCCCGCGTACCACGGCATGGTGTTGGAGCGCGCCCTGCCCAACCTGGACAAGGCCGGGCGGATCCAGGGGGCGCAGGCGGAGATCTGGCGGGCGCTCCCCTTCGTGGCGACGGCCGCGGTCGCGACGGTCTGGGCGTGGGCGCGCACGCGGGGCGGGGCGTACTGGGGCGGGGCGATGGTGGCAGGGCTGGTGATGACCGCGCTGATGCGGGGGCACACGGGCGGCTACGTGAACGTGCTGATCCCGATGTTCTGGCTCCTGCCCCTCGCGGCGGTCCTGTCCGAGCGCGGACTTGCGCGTGACGACGGGTGGCGGGCCTGGGTGCCGCACGCCTTCGCGGCGCTCGTCGCGGCGCAGCTCTGGGAGGGTCGGGTCCCCCTGAAGAAGAAGTACCTCCCGACGGACGCCGACGCCCGCAACGCCGCCGCCCTGGTCGAGGAGCTCCGTGCGCTCCCCGGGCCGGTGCTCATGCCGCACGGGCCGTGGTACCCGGTGATGGCCGGCCACGAACCCTCCTTCTCGCTGATCTCCCTCTGGGACGTCGACAAGGAGAAGGGCCCGCTCCGCAAGGCCTCCGGCGTGGTCGACCGCGCCATGGCGGACGGGCACTGGGCGACCATCGTGACCGCGGACGAGAAGCTCGGGCACGGCCTGAACGAGCACTACACCCGCGCGGGCGCGCTCGCCGCGAAGCCGTTCCGGACGCGCACGGGCTGGGACGTGCGCTTCGGGATGGTGTGGCACCCGAAGCTCGCGGGGGACGTCGACGCGCCGGCGCCCGCCGCCGAAGTGGGCGGGGAAGGCGAGGAGGACGCGGAGGGCGGCGCGCCCGACATGCCGTGACCGGCGGCCCCCGCCGTCGGCACCTCCCCGCGCGTAGCTTGGAGGAGGAGGGGACCATGATTCGCATCGAGCTGAACGAAGAGGAGGCCGAGCGCCTCCACGTCGCGCTCCAGAACTACATCGGCGAGCTCGGCCAGCAGATCTCGGCGACGGACCTGCTCGCGTTCCGCGAGGAGCTCAAGGCCATCCGCGACCTGCTGCGCAAGGTCGAGAAGCAGCTGCTGCCGGCGCCGGTGGACGCGTAGGGGGACGGAGCGCCGGTCGGCCGGCGCCCCGGTCAGAGCGCCCGGTGCCCCGGTCAGAGCGCGCTGGGGAAGGTCTCCGGGAGCTCGCCCATCTCCCACTGGGAGGTGCGCTCCAGCGGCTCGACCGCGCGCGTGTGGTCGAAGTGCAGGACGTAGTCGAACTGTTCGGCGAGGCGGACGCCGTAGTAGTGGCTCTGGCGCTCGGTCTCCGGGAGGTAGAGCACGCCGATGGCGCGGGCGAGGCGCTCGCCTTCGAGCGCGGGGCGCACATGCGGGTCGCGGGTGTCGATCCAGTACCGCCCGCGCCCGACGCGATGGAGGAGCGCCTCCCAGCTGTCCGCGCGCGCCGGCCGCACGCGCTTGCGCTCCGCTGGGCCGCCCCAGGTGGACGCGGCGGTGACGGTGCCCGTGTTCGTGGTGAAGCCGACGAGCCGCACCTGGTCGCCCCAGCGCTCGCGCGCGAGCTGGCCGATGTTGACCTCGCCCTGCGCGGAGACCTGCGTGGCGCGGGCGTCGCCGCAGTGCGAGTTGTGCGCCCACACCACGAGGCGCGCGGGGCGCCCGAGCGTGCGCTCGAGGTGCGCGGAGAGGGACGAGAGGGTCTCCACCATGTGGGTGTCGCGCAGGTTCCAGGTGTTCACGCGGCGCCGGAACATGCCGCGGTAGTAGGCCTCGGCGTCCCGGGCGATCTTCGCGTTCTGCTCCGCGTAGAAGAACGCCTCCTCCGCGTCCGGGCCGCCCGCGCCGACGAGGCGCGGCCGCCGCGCGCGCAGCTCCTCCAGGATCCGCACCACGGCGTCCTCGCAGGAGGGCGTGACCCCGAGGACGGCGCCGAGGCCGTACTTCTGGGGGTCCGCCCCGGCCTGGTCGAGGCAGGCGTACAGCGCGCGGGCGCGCGGGACGGCCTCCGGGTCGACCTGGGCGAGGTAGCCGAGGACGGCGTTCGCGGAGCGGTGCAGGCTGTAGAGGTCGAGCCCGAAGAAGCCGGCGGACGCCGCACCCTTCTGCCGCTCGTGGTGCTCCCGGAGCCAGCCGACGAAGTCGAGCATGTCCGCGTTGCGCCACATCCAGGCGGGGAAGCGCTCGAAGTCGCCGAGGGCGTCGACGGCGTCGGTGTCGTCGCCGCGCCCGGTGACGTAGCGGTGGACGCGCGAGGCGTCGGGCCAGTCGGCCTCGGCCGCGACGCCCACGAAGCCGTGCCGCGTGATGAGCCGGCGCGTGATGCGCGAGCGCTCCCGGTAGAACTCGTGGGTGCCGTGCGTGGCCTCGCCGAGGAGCACGAAGCGGGCCTGCGCGAGGTCCTCGAGCATCGGGTCGTAGTCGTCGTGCGTCCCGACGATGGGATGCGCGGCGCCGCGCAGCGCCGCGATCGCGTCCAATTCCGTCATGCCGGCCGCCTCCCGCGGGAGGGTAGACACGGGATTCTATAACGGCGAGGCCGATTCTTCCGGTGTGCGCGCCGCGAGCCGCCCCCTCCCCCGCCCGGCCACGATCCACAGGCGGTCCGCGGCGCGGGTGATGGCCACGTGGAGCAGCTGCTTGTCGGCCTCGGTGAACTCGGCGGGCTCGATGAGCACGACGCCGTCGAACTCGAGGCCCTTGACCTGGTGGACGTTGCTCACGACGACGCCCGGCTGGAAGGAGAAGTCCGCCCGAGCCGCCCGGCGCACCCCCGCGACCCCGGCCGCTTCGAGCCGGCGCGCCCACTGGTCGGCGGTGGTCTTCCCCTTCGCGAGCACCGCGACGAGCGCGGTGGGGCGGGCCTCGCGGAAGCGCGCGAGGGCGGCGGCCACCTGCCCGAGGAGGGTGGCGTCGTCTCCCTCGATCCACTCGACGGGCTCGCCGTCGCGCGCGGCGATGACCGCGGGGTCCGCCGAGGGGCCCTGGCCGAGCGCGGCGATGGCGAGCGACATGATCGGCCGCGTCGAGCGGTGGCCGACGGCGAGGGCGTCCAGCCGCACCTCGACCTGCCCGGTGAGGCGGCGGAGGAGCTGCTCGAAGCCCTCGAATTGCGCGTCCTGCAGGATCTTCTGGGCGGGGTCGCCGGCGATGGTGACGGAGCGGCCGGCGTCCACGGCGTCCACCAGGGACTCGATCTCGACGGTGGAGAGGTCCTGCGCCTCGTCGATGACGAGGTGGGCGTAGATACCGGCCCAGGGGCACGGGAGCTCGCCGTCCGCCTGGTGCTTGAGCTGGCCGAGGCGGAGGAGCAAGGCGGCGTCCTCCCAGTCGAGCACACCCTCCTCGGCGCACGCGGCCTGGTGGCGGCGCGCGGCGGGCAGGGCGGACCACACGGAGTCGGGCAGGACCTCGCGGCAGAGGGCGTCGTCCTCGAACAAGGTCCAGAGGTCCTTGGTGTGGTCCATCAGCCGCGTCCGCAGGCGGGCCCACCACGCGCCGGGGTGGCGCTTGCGGAAGGCGGCGATGCGCGCGAGGCCGCGACCGGCGCCCGGGGGCCCGGGCGTGGCGTCCCAGGTGGCGGCGCCGCCCTCCCCCACCTGCTCGCGCACCCACGCGGCGCTCTTGTCCCCCAGGCGCGCGACGTGCGCGGCGAGGAGCGCGCCGACGGCGGGGTGCCGCTTGAGCTTGGCGACCGCGGGCGAGGACGCGCGCATCTCGAGCGCGATGCCGCCGCTGCGGAGGATGCGCCGGGCCCAGCCGTGGAAGGTCTCCACCGGCACGCCGCGCACCCCCAGCTCGGGGAGCACGCGGGAGATGTAGGTCTGGAGCGCCTTGTTGAACATCACCACGAGCATGCGCTCGGGGCGGAAGCGCTGGGGGTCCTGGAAGTGCAGGTATGCGATACGATGGAGGGCCACCGTCGTCTTGCCGGAGCCGGCGCGCCCGCGCAGGAGCACGACGCCCGCGGTGGGCCGCGCGATGACCTGGAATTGGTCTCGCGTGATGAGGGAGACGATGTCGGGGAGGCGGTGGTCGTCCTTCTCCGCGCGGCTGCTCCCGGGCACGGCGTAGCTGCCGTCTGGCCGCATGCGCAGGGTCACGGCGCCGCCCTGCACCTCGACCAGGACGCCCTCGCGGATGTCCACCCGCCGCCGCACCGCGAGCACGCCCTGCCGGGTGCGCCCGCCGATCTCCTCCTCGAACTCCTCGCCTTCTTCGTACGTGTAGTAGAGCTGGCTGATGGGGGCGTCCCGCCAGTCGCTGATGGCGACGCCGCGCTCGACCACGCCGACCTTGCCAAGCAGGACCTCCTGCCGACGCTCCCCCTCCTGGAGCACCATCCGCGCGAAGTACGGTGTCCCCACCGGGAGATCCCGCGAGCGCCGCGCCGTGCGGTGCGAGTCGAGCGCGCGCTTGCCCTCCTCCAACGCCTCCTCGAAGGCGACGCGCTGCGCGGGGTCACCGCGGGCGTCCGTCCACTGCCGGTGGAGCTCCCGCGCCCGCTCGACGAGGGAGCGCTCGCGCTCGCCGTCCTCCGACTGGAGGGCCCGGATGCGCGGCACCACGCGGGCGATGATCGCGGTCTCCTCGGCGACGAGGGCGGGGAGTTCGGGCAGCTCGGACATGGCCGCGCGCCGTAACGCACCGCCCGCCGCTTGTACAGGCGTTCAGTACGTCGTCATCCGCCCGCGGTGCCGCCCGGTGATCTCCGGCAGCGCCGCGCCGGTCAGCTCGCGGTAGGTCCGCACCGCGAAGCCGTCGGTCATCCCGGCGACGTAGTCGGTGACAGCGAGCGCGCGCGCGTAGGGCGTGGCCCCGGCGCGCACCGCCGCGGGCAGCAGATCGAGCACCTTCGCCTCACGAGTGGTGACGCCGCCGGAGAGGGCCGCAGGCACGAACAGCCCGAGTAGCTCGCCGAGGACGCGGTAGCCGGCGAGCTCGACGCGGAGCACCTCGGGGGCCTTGTAGCAGCGGGCCCGCGACTGGGTGCCGACGCGCGCGAGGGCCGCGGCGGAGGGGATCTGGTCGGCGAGCGGCCGCGCGAGGCCGTCACCGAGGCCGTCACCGAGGAGGGCGTCCTCCGCGGCGAGGAACGTCGCGACGCACTCGTCCACGAGCTTGCCGATCGCCTTGGCGCGGAGCCACCCGACGCTGGCGCGCTCGTCCGTCATCGGGGGCTCCCCGCCCGCGAGGGGGTCGAAGAGCGCGCGGATCTCCTCGTAGCCGAAGAGGCCGAGCAGGTAGCCGTCCTCCGCGTCGAGGATGTGGAAGCAGATGTCGTCCGCGGCCTCGACCAGCCACGCGAGCGGGTGCCGCAGCCACACGCCGGGGGCGACGCTCCGCAGGCCAACGGCGTCGGCCACCTCGGCGAACAGCGCGGACTCCGCCTGGAAGTAGTTGAACTTCTTGTGGGCGACGCCCGCGCGCACCTTCCGCTCCGAGGAAGGCTGCGGGTACTTCACCACCGCCGCGAGCGTGGCGTGGGTGAGCTGCATGCCGCCCTGGCCGGGGTGGTTCTCGAGGCGGGAGACGATGCGGAAGGTCTGGGCGTTCCCCTCGAAGTGGCAGAGGTCCGACCGCTCCGCAGCCGACATCTCGGCGAGGGCGCCCCGCCCGTCCGCCTCGCGGAACCAGGCGCCGATGGCGTCCTCTCCCGCGTGCCCGAAGGGCGGGTTGCCGAGGTCGTGCATCAGGCACGCCGCGGCGACGATGTCCCCGAGATCCGCGGCGTTGTAGTCGCACAGCTCCGGATGCCGCTCCAGCACGGCGTAGCCCGCGCGCTTGCCGAGCGAACGCCCGACGCTCGCGACCTCGAGGCTGTGCGTCATCCGGTTGTGGATGTGGTCGTTCACCGGCATCGGGAACACCTGCGTCTTGTCCTGGAGCCGCCGGAAGGGGCGCGAGAACAGCACGCGGTCGAAGTCCCGCTCGAACGAGGTGTGCCCGGCCTTGCCGCCCTGGTCGTCGCGACCGAGGCGCTTCGGCGTCAGGAGACGTGTCCACTCCATCCGACGCTACGACCCGCTGAGGAGGAGGTAGACCTTGCCGTTCGCCTGGATGCCGTCCTCCGAGTAGCCGTAGGCGCCGACGACGAAGTCGACCTCGCCGTCGGCGTCGATGTCGCCCACGGCCATGGTGAGGCCGGGGGTCGAGTACACGGACTCGCCCGACCAGGCGAGCAGCGCGGCGTCCTCGAGGGACGCGCCGCCGACGGCCTCCGCGCCGGACACGAGCCAGATCCGCCCGTAGTACGCGGACGCGTCGGACTCCGATCCGTAGGGCTCGGAGACGAGCAGGTCGTCCGCGCCGTCCCCGTCGAGGTCGCCGACGTTCTCGCTGCGGAAGCCGAGCCAGCCGAGCTCGCCCGTGCCGAGCATCGCCACGCCTTCGGAGGAGAGGCCGTCCGCGGGCACGGCGGCCTCGGCGGGCGAGAAGAGGTAGAGCGCGCCGGCCGCGTCGGCGTTGGTGGACTCCTGGAAGGCGCCCACGGCGAGGTCGAGGAGGCCGTCACCGTCGAAGTCTCCGACGGTGCCGTCGTTGCCGAGCTGCTCGGACGCGGCCCCCTGCCAGCCGCCGTAGCGGAGGTCGGTCACCGCGCCGTCGGCGAGCGCGCCGGCCGAGACGATGGACGCCCGGCCCGGGTAGGTGTCGTCGAGGTCGACGACGACGGTGTAGGCGGACTCGCCGAGGAGCAGGTCGGCGGCGCCGTCGCCGTCGAGGTCCGGCAGGGCGACCGCGTTGTCCACGCCCTGCCCGTCGATCGCGGCCGAGGCCTCGTCGACGAGCTGGAGGGTGCCGGCGTAGCGCCCGCCGGGGAGGACGTAGAAGCGGTCGTCCGCGTAGGCGAGGTTGTCGTCGGCGGCGTTGGGCAGCACGATCTCGGCCGCGCCGTCGTCGTCGAGGTCCGCCACGGTGAGGTTCCGGCCGTAGACGTTGTACGCGTAGAGCGGCGCGCCGAGCGCCATCTCGAGGGTCGCGTCGCTGTCGGCCTCGGAGAGCGCGGCGCCGAACTTCGCGCCGTCCCCGTACCAGATCACCAGCTCGAAGCTGGCGAGGTACGGCGACGCGTTGATCTCGCCGCGGCCGGTCACGAGGTCGTCGAAGCCGTCGCCGTCGAGGTCCTCGCAGCCGATGTCGAAGCCGAGGAACATCTCGGAGCTCTGGATGAGCGTGTCGGCGTCGTCGATGAGCATACCGGGGCCCCAGGAGGCGGCGCCGTCGCCGTACCAGATCCCGACCTGGCCGAGGTAGCTCTCGCCGAACGGGGCGGTCACCACGAGGTCGAGGAGCGTGTCGCCGTCGAGGTCGCAGAGGGCGACGTCCTGGCCGACGAGGTCCTGGGAGCCGGCGTCGCCGCTGATGGTGACGGGCGCGTCCTCGAGGGCGGCGGCGGTGGTGTCCGCGCCGTCGCAGTCGCTGTCCAGGCCGTCGTTCCAGTAGTCGCGCGCGCCGGGGCGCACGGCGGGATCGGCGTCGTCGCAGTCGTCTCCGCCGAAGTCGCTGTCGTCGGCGCCGTCGGCGTCGCTGTCGAGGCTGTCGACGCCGTCGCAGTCCTGGTCGATGCCGTCCTTCGCGATCTCGGGGGCGCCGGGAGCCACGGTGGCGTCGGCGTCGTCACAGTCGGGGCCAGTGCCGCCGTCCACGCCGTCGCCGTCGACGTCGGTGAGGTCCGCGCCGCTGCAGTCCTGGTCGACCGCGTCGTAGGGCACGTCCGCTTCGCCGGGGCCGATGTCGTCGTTCGTGTCGTCGCAGTCGGTGCCGGTGGCGCAGCCGTCGGTCGTCAGCGCGCCGTCGTCGTCCTGGTCGAAGTCCTCGTCGACGAACTCGTCGCAGTCGTTGTCGATCCCGTCGCAGGCCTCGGCCGCGCCCTGGTTGATCGTGGCGTCCGCGTCGTTGCAGTCGATGGAGGAGTCGAAGCCGTCGAGGTCCGCGTCGACCGGATCGGTGTCGTGATCGATGTCCGTGTCGGTGTCGGTGTCCGTGTCGGGGTCCGCGGGCGCGGTGTCCTCGTTCGGCTTGTCGTCGGACGTGCAGGCGAGGAGCAGGAAGAGGAGGTGCATGTGCCCATCGTACAACGATCACGCGACGAGATCTCGAAGCGCTCGACCACGGACTACAGACCCTCGCGCCCGATGCGGTCCTGGGGCCGCCCGGCGGCGACCGCCTTCGCGTCCGCCTCCCGACGTTCGCTGTACCGATCCACGAGGAAGTCACGGTGGTCCCGCGTGAGGATCGTGAACTTCCAGAGCTCCTCCATCACGTCGACCACACGGTCGCGCAGCTCCGAGTCCTTCATCCGGCCGTCGTCGTGGAACTCGAGCCACGCCTTCGGCACGCTCGACTGGTTGGGGATGGTGAGCATCCGCATCCACCGCCCGAGGAGGCGCAGCGTGTTCACGACGTTGAACGACTGGGATCCGCCGCTCACCTGGAGCACAGCGAGCGTCCGGCCCTGGGTGGGGCGCACCGCGCCGATGTTCAGGGGGATCCAGTCGAGCTGGTTCTTGAAGACGCCGGTGATCGCGCCGTGCATCTCCGGGCACGACCACACCTGCCCCTCCGACCACTCCGAGAGCGCGCGCAGCTCGAGCACCTTCGGGTGGTCCTCGAACTGGGGGGCCTTCATCGGCAGGTCGTGGGCGTGGAACCAGCGGACCTCCGCGCCGAGGCCCTCCATCACGCGGGCGGCCTCCTCCGCGAGGAGCCGGCTGAAGGCGCGCTCGCGGAGGGACCCGTAGAGGAACAGGATCCGCGGCGGGTGCGTGCTCCGGGCGACCTCCGGGAAGGCGGGCGTCGCGAGGGGGGGAGGATTGCCGTCGTGCCAGGCGCTCATGGAGGCTCCGCGTGCCGCGGCGGTAGCGCGCGGATCGCGGCTACGCCAGAGGGGGGACCTCAGACCTCGTGGAGGGGGAAGACCTCGACGTCCACGCCGGTGGAGTAGTGGACGAGGTCGGGCGGGCGGCCGGGCGCGGGGAGGCCGGCGGCGGCGACGAGGCCCTCCTCGATGTGGGAGACCTCGGCCGCGAAGGCGGGGTACGGCGGGTGGTGGACCTGCCCGCGCCGGAGGGTGCCGCCGCGCTCGTTGTAGAGGAAGTAGCGCTCCAACAGGAAGAACTCGAGGGAGCCGGGCGCGGAGGGGACGAGCGCCTCGCCGAGGCCATAGCGGACGTCCAGCCGAGCGTCCGGCCGGCCGCGACGAACCGTCGTGTACGTGTGCTCGTTCGCGTCCGCGGAGGAGCCCATGGTGGCGTGGTAGTAGGGCAGCCCCCACCCGATCCGGGCGGCCTGCACCGCCGTCCACGACGCGGCCTCGAGCGAGAAGAAGTAGACGCCGGGCCCCTCCCCTTCGAGGTGCACGTAGGTGCGCAGGTTGGTCTCGTGGAAGTCCTGGGCCATCGGCGCGGGCAGCCACCCGGGGCGCACGCCCTCCATCCGGAAGGGCACGAGGCCGACGAGGGCGCGGCCCTCCCAGAGGTCGAGCGACAGGCGCGCCGGGACGAGCGGCCGCAGGGCCTCGACGGGCACCCACCAGTGCAGGAACAGGAGCTCGCGCCACCGCTGGGTGCCCGCGCGGGGGCCCCCGGGACGAAGGGTCGGGGAAAGACGGTCCACGGGAGCCTCGCCGCACTCCCCTATTCCGGTAGCAAACCCGCACGGGGCGCGAAGCCACCGACCGAGCCTCCGCCCGCACGGCGTCGGGATGATAGATTGCGCGGCCGCGGAGGGGTGTCCCATGGAAGCCACCGGTCTGAATCGCGTCCTCGGCTCGTCGCTGCACGACCCCCGGGATCTGCCCATGGTCCACCTGATCCTCGGGTGCGCCATGGTGGGTGTGCTCGGGCTCGGCCTGTTCTTCGTGCACGACCCGATGTGGTTCTGGCCGTTGTCGGTCGGCTACCTCCTGCTCTGGGGCCTGGGCTACCTCGACCGGTTCATCCTGTTGCTGCACTGCACGTCGCACCGGCCGCTCTTCAAGCCCGCCTGGATGAAGCACATCATCCCGTGGGCCATCGGCCCCTTCTTCGGGCAGACCCCGCAGACCTACTTCGTGCACCACATCGGCATGCACCACATCGAGAACAACCTCCCGGGTGACCTCTCGAGCACGATGCAGTACCAGCGGGACAGCTTCGCCCACTGGCTGCACTACCTCGTGTCGTTCCTGTTCACGGGCCTGCCCAAGCTCGCGGTGTACCACTGGCGCCGCGGCAGCAAGCACATGTTCTGGCGCCTCATCCTCGGAGAGGCGAGCTTCTGGATCGCGTCCGCGCTGCTCGCGACCTTCAACTGGCAGGCCACGCTCGTCGTGTTCGTCGGGCCGGTGCTCTTCGTCCGCACGCTGATGATGGCGGGCAACTGGGGCCAGCACGCCTTCGTCGATCCCGCCGAGCCCGGCGAGACCTACCGCAGCAGCATCACCTGCATCAACACCCGGTACAACCGGCGGTGTTTCAACGACGGGTACCACACTGTCCACCACCACAAGCCGCGCGCCCACTACACCGAGATGCCCGGCCTGTTCGAGAACCACCGTGAGGCCTACGGCAAGGCCGACGCCATCGTGTTCGACGGCATCGACTTCTTCCAGGTGTGGCTGTACCTGATGACCGGCCAGCACGCGTCGCTCGCCCGCCGCTTCGTGCGCCTCCCCGGCGCCCCCGCGCGCACGGACGCGGAGGTCGTCGCGATGATGGCCTCGCGCCTGCGGCCCTTCGCCGCGGCGTAGTCGGCCGACCCGCCCGCTACCGTGTCCCCGGGTACCGCTTCCCGGACTGGCAGAGGTAGCGCAGGTCGGCGGCGCCGACGGAGCCGCAGCTCCCCTGCCCGTAGTAGCGCAGGTCCGCGTCCGAGATCGAGCCGTAGCTACCCTGGCAGTAGTAGCGAAGGTCGGCGTCGGAGATGGACCCGCAATTCGCCTGGCCGTAATAGCGGAGATCCGCCTTCCCGATCGAGCCGTAGCTGCCCTGGCAGAAGTAACGGAGGTCGGCGTCGGAGATCGAGCCGCAGCTCGCCTGGCAGTAGTAGCGCAGGTCGGAGTTGGAGATCGACCCGCAGCTGTCGGCCCGCGCGTCCGGCGTCAGGGAGATCGGCGCGGTGCAGGCGAGGAAGAGGGCGAGGAGCATCCGGTACTGTAGCCCGGGACCTCGCCCCGCCCCAGATCAGTCACACGCCCCCATGAGGACGAGGCGCTCGGCGGCGTCGTCGGGCAGCGGCACGAGGCCACGCTCCGTGTCGATCGCCACGCCCCAGCCGGCGCGGGCGCCGACGTTCTCGAGCGCGAGAGCGCCGAGCAGGTCGTAGGGGCTGTCGAACCAGGTGGCCCGGGCCTCGTAGCCGGCGTAGCAGGCGCGCCCGAGGATCTCCTCCCCCGTGCGGCGGTTGTCGCCGTCGGCGTCGAGGTAGGCGTAGAGGGCGAGGACGGAGCCGAGCGGCTCCACCTCGGTGTACGCCTCGGCCGGCGGCGCGTAGGGCACGCCGACGCTCCATTCCGGCGCCAGCGGGAGGTCGAACGCCGTCACGTCGTCCTCGGTCGCGAGGTCCATGTGCATGCCGGGCTCGATGCCGACGGAGGTGCCGCCGCCGTAGTCGAGGCTCTCGGCGCCGAGCAGGTTGTTCTCGAGCGCGAGGCCGACCGCGAGGGGCGCCCACCGGACGCCGTCCTCGGTGCGCAGGGCGAGGTTCCAGCCGAGCGCGGCGCCCTCGGGCGGATCGGTCTGGAGGTAGACGAGGCGCTGGGGCGCGATCCCGGTGTACAGGCCCGGGCGGCCTCCGGCGGCCTCCGCGCGCAACGCGACGGCGTAGACGACGTTCCCGCCCACGGAGTGGGCGCGGTCGCGGCGCGGCGGGACGCGGGGCAACATGAGCACGGTGGCGTCGGAGGTGATGTCGCGGACGGCGAGCGCTGCCCCCATCCACGGGGTGCCGCTCTCGAGATCGAAGGCGCGCACCTCGAAGTAGGCAGCCCCCTCGGTCGGGAGGGTGAGGGTGAGGGCGGGCATCGGCGAGAGGAAGGGGACCAGGATGTCCGGGTCGTCTTCCTGCTCGGCGGGGGGCTGGACCTCGCGGATGTCGGCGGGGGGGAGCGCGGCAGTTTCGCCGGAGTCTTCGGTGGGAGCGCAGGCGGCCGCGAGAAGGAGGAGAACCACGAGAACCTCTGGGTTGCCCCTCTGATCTCGGCTCCCGCGCCGCCGACCTTGAGCGAGTACCTCCGCGCTACGACGCATCGGGCAGCCACCGCGTCGCGAGCGCGAGCGCGCCGAGGGCGATGGCGATCCCCGCCACCCCGTCGAGGGCGTAGTGCCAGCCGAGGTAGACGGTGCCGACCCACGCGCCGAGGACCGGCAGAAAGAAGAGGAGGAACGCCGTCCGATGCCGCGGCCAGAGCGCGCGGAGGGCGAGGAAGGTGTGGCCGACGTGCATGCTCGGGAACGCGCTCACGCCGAGGAACGGCACGAGCACGAAGGCCCCGGGGTGGGCAAGCACCTCCGCGCGGAAGACGCGCGACACGTCCTGGAAGTGGCCCGAGCGGAGGGTCGCGTCCGCGATCGGCGCGACGGCGTCCGGATCGTAGAAGGCCGGCCCCAGCGTCGGGACGGCGACGAGCAGCGCCGTCGAGACCGTCGTGGAGATCGTCAGCGCGAGCACGAAGCGGCGCGCGGCGAGCGGCCCCTCCACGACGTGGAGGACCACGAGGGTCAGCACGATCCAGTGGAAGAAGGCGAGGTAGCAGAGGTCGATCAGCAGCGTCACGGCCATCGCTTCCGGCTGGACCATCCACCGCGTCATCGAGGTGCCGAGCAGCCACACCTCCGGCGCGAGGAAGACCTCGTCGTACAGGCGCGGGGAGACGAGCGGCACGACGGCGAGCCAGTTCGCGTACAGCGCCTGCGCCGCGTACATCGGCGCGACGACGCGGAGGAAGGAGAGGAGCGCCGCGCCGCCCTCCCGCGAGGCGGCCCGGCGCACGAACGCCCCGCGGTCCCGCCACAGTCGCCAGCCGACGTAGCCAACGGCCACGAGCTGGAAGTCCACCAGGAAGAGGCTCATCACCTCGGTGCCGAGCAGCGGCGAGAACGGCCAGCCGCGGGAGGCGAAGAACGCCGCGGAGAGCGCGGTGAGCACGAGGAGGAAGCGCTCCTCCGGCCGCAGGGAGAACGCGCTAGGCAGCGGCGCCCTCGTTGGCGAGGATGTAGCCGAGCACGATCGGCTGGTTCAGCCGCTGGAACGCGACCGTCGCGAGCGCGGCCACGCAGAGCACGAGGGCGAGGTTCACGAGGAAGTCGTGCGCGGACAGGCTACCTCCAGCTCTCCCCTACCGCCCTCCGCTCCGCCTCGCCCCTCCCGGCGCGCGGAAGGGCGGGCCCCGCTACGGGGTGGGGCCTTCGACGGGCACGGCCGGCACCACCAGGGGCGGCGGCGTGACCCCGGGCGGCAACGGCGCCCCGAGAGACTGCAGCATCGCGCAGCCGTCCCTGAGACCGAGCTGACACGCGGTCGAGACGGCCTCGATCGATCCGTCCCGGTCCTGCCCCTCTCCCTCGGCCGCGCGCACGCTCCCGAGCGCCATGCACCCCTCGGGGTTCCCCATGCCGCACGCGCGCGCCAGCCACGCCTCGGCGTCGACGCGCGTCGTCGCCGCCATCCCGTTTGCCAGGCAGCCCACCGAGCCGCCGAGGTCGCACGCGCGCGCGGAGTACCACACCGCCGCCGCCGGATCGGCCGGCACGCGCTCCCCCATCCCGTAGACGCCCCCGAGCACGTTGCAGCCCTGCGCGTCCCCGCCGTGGCACGCGCGCTCCAGCAGCTCGATCGCGCGCGGCGCGTCCACCGCGACCCCGTGCTGGTCCACGACGTAGAGCTGCCCGAGCGCCCCACACCCGAGCGCCGAGCCCGCGTCGCACGCTGCGCGGATCGCCGCGATCCCCGCCGCCTCGTCCTTCACCACGCCGGCGCCGTCCAGCCGCATCCACGCGGCGTTCACGCACGCGTCCGTCTGCTTCTTCGCGCACGCGGCGTCGTAGAGCGCGAGCGCTTTGCCGGGGTCCCGCGGCACGCCGAAGCCCTGCTCGTGGAGCACACCGAGGTTCATGCACCACGTCGGATCGCCGCCCTCGCAGCTCGCGCGCCACGCGGCCTCCGCCTGGCCGAACCACGCCGTCGCCAGCCGGGCGTCCGGCGGAACGCCGTGCCCCGATCGGTACATCAACCCCGCGTTGAAGCAGCCGACCCCCGCGCCGAGCGTGCACGCCTGGTCGAAGAGGACGAGCGCGCGGGCGTCGTCCTCCAGGACGCCGAGCCCGTCGAGGAAGCGCAGGCCGAGCGCCGAGCACGCCACGCCGTCGTCGTGCGCGCACGCCCGATCCGCGAAGCCGAGCGCGGCCGTGGCGTCCACGGGGTCCGCGATGCGCGCCGCGTCGGACAGCGCCGTGCACGCGCGCGCCTCCTCCACGGCGCAGGGAACGTCGGGATCGGCGCACCGCTCGCACTGCTCGAGCGGGGTGGGGGGCGGGGCGCACGCGAGGGCGAGGAGCAGCATCGGGCCAAGGTAGCACCTCGCCCCTCCACCTCCGTGCTACCGTCCCGCCGTGTCTGCACGCACCGTCGCCATCGGCGACATCCATGGCGATCTCGTCCACCTCCTCGCCCTGTGGGACGCCCTCCCGGCGCTCGACGGCGACGACACCCTCGTGTTCCTCGGCGACTACGTCGACCGCGGCTGGGCCCACCCCTCCGTGGTCGAGCCGCAGGCCACCCTCCTCTGGACGCGCGCGAAGACCTTCTTCCAGGGCTACGAGGGCAAGCAGATCGTCGTCGGCCACACGCCCACCGGCCTGCTCCCCCCCGAGCTCTCCGAGCACACACCCGGCGACACCGAGGACGCCTGGGTGCGCGGCCAGGTGTTCGCGACGGACACCGGCTGCGGCAAGGGCGGCTTCCTCACCGCCGTGATGTTCCCCGGGCGCGTCGTCTACGAGTCGCGCCGCGCGCCCTGATTCCGGACATCGGGTCCGGACGATCGCCGCCGCCCGCACCCTGCTCGTCTGACCGCTACTCGCAGCGCTCCAGCGCCTCGTTGCACGTCTGGCCGTCCGGGCACTCCCCGTCCGAGCGGCAGGGCGTGTAGCCCTCGATCGTGACCTGCGCGAAGCGTGACGAGCTCGCGACGAGGTCGATGCAGCCGCCGCCGATGGGCGTGGAGTCGGCGGTGCGGCGGAGGAGGTCCCCCGCGGGGAAGCCGGTGACGCCGTAGCTCATGAGGGTGTCGATCACGTCCCCCGGGACCTCGGCCGCGCCGTCGTCCGCGAAGGTGCACTCGATGCTCGACGGCGTGGTGCCGTGCTGATCGATGCGCAGGCTCAACACGAGCTCGGTGTTCACGGGGCCGGTGGGGGCGTCCCACGCGACGGCGAGCGGCGCGGACGGGGTGATCGTCCAGTCCATGCTCACCGGCACGAGCGTCGTGGGCGCGTAGCCGTGGAGGGTCACCGGCTCGTACGACCCGCCCGACGTCCGCAGCGTGAGCAGGTCACCGGCGTCCCACGGGGGGTTGGGGAGCGACGTGTCGTAGTAGTTGTAGCCGGGGGTCACGGGCTCCATCGAGACGGCCTGCGAGAGCCCGGTCACGTCGACGGTGCCGAGGTCCTGGGTGGTCGGGTAGACCACGCAGGTGCCCGTGAGGTCACAGGTGTAGCCGGGCGAGCAGGTGGGGTCGCAGAAGGGGTTCTCGCGGCGCCAGATCGTGCAGGCGCCCGAGGTGACCACGTTCGTGAGCACCGTGACCGGCACCACGCCGTCGGAGATCGAGCCCGTGACGAAGGCGTACTCCTCGCTGCTGTCGACGAGGAAGGCGCCCCAGTGCGTGTCGTCCGTGCAGGTGCCCGCGAGGGTCACGTCGGTGTCGGTGTCCGTGTCCGTGTCGGCATCGGTGTCGGCGTCCGTGTCGGTGTCGGCGTCGGCGTCGGTGTCCGCCGGGGCGGCGGTGTCGTCCTTCGGATCGTCGGAGGTGCAGGCGAAGAGGGCGAGGAGGATCAGCATGGGGTTCACCAGGGGGCCTTTACGCCGTTCCAGGTGCGGACGCTGTCGCCGTTCGCGACGCCGATGACCACCTCCCGCACCGTGTAGCCGTTGTAGGGTTGGGGGAGGTAGAGCGCGTCCGCGCGCCAGCCGCCGATGCCGCTGCCCCAGGTGAGGCCATGGCCGTACTGGGTGCTCACGGCGTCGACCATGGAGGTGACGGTGCCGCCGTCCTCCGACATGCGGTAGAGGCTCGAGGTGATGTAGTCGGCCACGTAGACGTTGCCGCACACGTCGACGCCCAGGCCGTCGTGCCAGCTCGACGAGCCGCTGGTGCGCGCGAACACCTGCACGTCGCCGACGGGGTTCAGGTCGGCGTCGAGGTCGAGGAAGTACACCTCACCCACCCCGATGCTCCCGATGTACATCTTCGTACTGTCGAGGTTGAACACGATCGTGTGCGCGGTCCATCGGCGCGGCGTGGGGAGGAGCTCCGTCACCTCGCCGGTCGCCGGATCGACGCGGGAGACGCCGCCGTTCGCGATGTAGAGCATCCCGTCGGGGCCGACGGTCACGCCGTAGGTGTAGCCGCTCGCGGCGGTGAGGGTCTCGCTGCCGCCGTCCGCGCTGACGCGCAGGATGCGGGCGTTCGCCGAGTCTGCCAGCGCCCAGTCCCCGTCGGGCAGCCGGTCGATCTGCTCCATGCCGCGCACGCCGGGCAGGAACACGGCGCGCGTGCCGTCGTAGGCGCTCTTCACGAGGGCGTTTCGACCGTCCCAGCCGAGCAGGTTCCCATCGTCGTCGAAGCTGATGCCGTGGTAGGCCCGCGCATCTGGGAGCGAGACGTCCCCCAGGTTGAAGGCCGGCAAGGCGTCGCACGCGTAGAACGTGGGCTCGACGTCCGTGTCGGTGTCGGTGTCGGTGTCGGTGTCGGTGTCCGTATCGGAGTCCGTATCGGAGTCCGTGTCGGTCTCCGTGTCGGTGTCCGCGTCGCCGGTGTCGTCACGGCCGGCGGGCTCCTCGCCGAACTCGAACGTCGTCTCCTTGCAGCCTGCGACGAGCACCAGGAGCAACGGACAAGTGACAAATGGAAGGCGCGTCATGTCGGGACCATAGGCGAGGCCGGGGGCCCGTGTCCACGACTTCCGCCCGAACGGCGCACTACTCGGCGGCCTCGCGCTCCGAGGGCTCAACGCCCCCGACTACGCGACGCTCTACGGTGGCGACGAGGAGGGCTACACCGACTACCCCGCGTTGTAGCACCTCTCCGAGCGGGCGAACGCGGGATCCGGTGGGCGGCTTTTCGGCCCCCTCCGGGCTCGCGCTCCGCGCTCGGTTGGGTCCCCCAGGCTAGCGCTCAGGGGGCCCCGAACCGGCCGGCAGAGCCCGGCCGCCCTCCAGTCGCCGGCCGCGGGGAGCCCCCTCGCCGCCGTGGGCCGAGCGGTTTACGCACGCTCCATGACCAGCTCCGCCACGACCGTCGAGGCGTACCTTGCCGCCCTCCCGGACGATCGCCGCACCGCCCTCGAAGCGGTGCGCGCGGAGGTCAACCGCAACCTGCCCGAGGGCGTGGAAGAGGGCATCCAGTACGGCATGATCGGCTGGTTCTACCCGCACGCGCGGTACCCGCACGGCTACCACTGCGACCCCGCTCAGCCGCTGCCCTTCGCCTCGCTCGCCTCGCAGAAGGCACACATGGCCGTCTACCTGTTCTGCGCCTACGTCGACAGGGACAGCGCCGCGTGGCTCCGCGCGGAGGCGGCTGCGCGCGGCTGCAAGCTGGACATGGGCAAGGCCTGCGTGCGCTTCAAGAAGCTCTCCGACCTCCCGCTCGACCTCATCGGTGAGGCCGTGGCGCGCTCCTCGGACTTCGTCGCCCGGTACGAAGCCGCGCTGCCGGCCTCCGTCATCGCCAAGCGGAAAAAGGCGAGGACCGCCTGATCCTCCCGCTCCTCCTCGCCTGCGCCGGGGTGCCCGCGTCCTCCACCGAGGCGCCCGCGCCGGCCCCGGTCGACGTCGCTCCCCTCCCCGCCCACCGCACCTTCCCGAACGCGGGCGCGGCGGTGGCGGCGCTCCTGGAGGACAAGCCGCGGATCATCGGCATCGGCGAGGTGCACGCCAGCACCGACGGCCCCGGTGGCGCCACGACCCTCGCGCGGTTCACCCGCGACGTGTTCCCCGTGCTCGCGCCCCATGTGACCGACCTCGTCATCGAGACCTGGCGCCTCGACGGCACCTGCGGCGCGCAGGCCGAGGCCGTCGTGACGCAGGTCGAAACGGACACCAAGCGCCCTGAGGCCACCAAGAGCGAGATCGTGCTGCTCGCGGAGGCCGCCGTGGCCGCGAACGTGCGCCCCCACGACCTCGCGATCTCCTGCGCCGAGTACGACACGCTCCAGGGCCCCGCCGACGCCGAGGGGCAGCCTGCGGTCGACTACGGCGCGCTCCTGCGCCTCCTCACCGGCAAGCTCGGCGACTACGCGCAGCGCGGCCTCGACACC
>CAJBVW010000292.1 GCA_903959175.1 uncultured Pseudomonadota bacterium | reverse complement strand
CGACGCCGCCGCCGAGGCCGTCGCCCTGCTCGGACTCACCCGCCTGGCCCCGGAGCCGTCGTGATCCACACCCTGCTCTTCGACCTCGCCGGCACCACCGTCGACTGCGGCTGCATGGCGCCCGTGGGCGTCTTCGTGGAGGTGTTCCGGCGCCAGGGCATCACCGTCGACATCCCCACCGCGCGCGGCCCGATGGGCACCCACAAGCGCGAACACATCCGCCGCGTCACGACGGTCCCGGCGGTCGCGGCGCAGTGGGCGGCGGTGCACGGCGGCCCGCCGACGGACGCCGACATCGACGCGATGTACCACCTCGCCGAGCCGCTCCAGATCGAGGTCCTACCGGCGCACGCGGCGCCGATCCCGGGGTTCGTCGCGCAGCTCCCCGGCCTGCGCGCCGCCGGCTACCGCATCGGCGCCACCACCGGCTACACCGTCCCCATGGTGCGGGTGCTCGCGCCGCTCCTCGCCGCCCAGGGCTGGGAGCCCGAGGTCCTCGTCAGCGCGGGCGAGGTCCCCGCCGGCCGCCCCGCCCCGCACATGAACTGGGTCGCCGCCACGGTGCTCGGCGCCCCCTCCGCGCAGGGATGCGTCGTGTTCGGTGACACACCCGTCGACATGCAAGCTGCGCGTAACGCCGGCATGTGGGCCATCGGCGTCGCCCTCACCGGCAACGAGGTCGGCCTCCCGTGGGACGCCCTCCAGGCCCTCTCCGCGATCAAGCGCGACGAGAAGCGGGCGATCGCCCGGGATCGCCTCCTCGCCGCGGGAGCGCACATCGTCATCGACAGCGTCCTCGACCTCGACGCCGCCCTGGGCGGGGTCCGCCACCGCCACCGCCTCCGCTGACCGCGCACGGGCAGCGTCCGACACAGGAACGTCCCCAGCGCGACCCCAGCCCTTCGCAGGCGAGCTTTAGATCGGGCGGTGATGTGGTTCCTCGCCCTCGTCTCCTGCGCCGCCCCGGGGCCCCTCGCCGCGCGCGCCGCGTGGATCCAGGAGCAGCTCACCGCGGACAACGCCTACTGGCTCACGCGCTCGCACGCGCGGGTCGAGGACAAGTACGCGACGATGGCGGCCGATCCCTACGACTGGATGCGCGGGAGCAACGCGCTCTTCCTCGCCGACCAGCTCCGGCCGGACCCCGCGCGCCCCCGCACCCGGTTCCTGACCGTCCCGGACGCCGCCTCCATCCTCACGATCGGCGATCCGCACCTCGAGAACCTCGGCACCAGCCTGCCGGGGGACGAGCCCGACCCCCACGAGGCCACGTCCCTCGCGGCGACCGCGCCGCTCCCGCTGGAGTGGGTCGACCTCGACGCCGCCGCCTTCGGCCCCTGGACCTTCGACACCCGCCGCGCCGCGCTCTCCCTGGCCCTGGTGGCAGACGGCGCCGACGGCTGCGCGGCGTGCGCCGAGGACGTCGTGAGCGCGTTTGCGTACGGATACGCCGACGAGATCGAGGCCCTCGACGCCGGAGAGGCCGGTTGGCCCGCGGACGGCGAGGACATCGGCGGGGGCGCCATCGTCGCGTCCCTCCGGGAGACCGCGCGGGCGGACGGCCTCGCGACCGCCGAGCTCGACAGCTTCAGCGTGGTCGAGGCCGACGCCGCGGGCATCGGCCGACGCCGGCTCGCCCTCGACGCCGCGGTGGACGGGCAAGGGGACGGCGTCCTCCCGTTCGGGCCGAGCGACGCCGCGCGGCTCGAACGCGTCCTCGCCGGCTGGACGGTCGGGCGCCCCGCGGACCTCCGCGTGCTCGACGCGGCGCGGCAGTACGGCAGGGGCGTCGCGTCGCAGCCCGCCACCCGCTTCGTCGTGCTCTGGGATCGCGGCGGGAGCGACCTCGACGACGACCGCCTCCTCAACGTGCGGGAGGTCGTCGACCCCCCGAGCATCGACGGGATCTACCCCGGGCTCGGCTCGGTCTACGCGAACAACGCCGAACGCATCGCCGCCGTCACCGCCACGTTCCGCACCCGCCCCGACGCCGACGTGCGGGCCGGCGCGGTGGCCGACGGCGCCGCGGCCTTCAAGACCACGAGCCTCTCCGGCTGGTTCACCACCTTCGACCACGGGGACATCGCCCGCGCCGTGGTCCTGAAGCTCGCCACTCCGGAGGACCTCGCGGCCTTCGGCGAGACCATGGGCCGCGCCCTCGCGAGCGCCCACGCCCGCGGCACGACGCTCAACGGGGCGCCCTCCCTCGGCGTCGTCGCGGCTGACCTCGCCGCGGGCGGCGGCCCCGACGCCTTCGCCGCCGAGCGCGTACGTGACGCGACGAGCGACCTCGCTACCCTGCGCGTCGACCTCCCGCTCTTCCAGTCGCTCCTCGACCAGTACGGTCCCCTCCTCGGCGCGGAGATCCTCGCCCCATGAGCTGCGTCGCCCCCTTCCCCGACGTGGCCGTCCACGCCTACGATCCCGCGCTCGTGCCGCTCCCCCGCGCGGCCGGCCGCGTGTGCATCGCCGGCCTCGTGGACGTGGCGGGCCGCGGCGCCGTCGTGCTCCCCGACGAGGCCCTCTCCCAGACCATCGACCTCGCCCGCGCCCGCGTCGGCCTGGGCGTCGCCGCCGGCCCCGCGTGGGTGCGCGTCCGGACGAGCGCCACCCGCTCAGCGGACGACGACAGCTACATCGGCGTGGCCGGGGAAGCGTGGGTGCCCGCCCTCGACGCCGCCGCCGTCGGCGCGACGTTCCACGGCTTCTCCGGCGAGATCGGCATCGTCGCCGACCCCTGGGTGGTCGCCGGCAACCGCGCGTGGGGCCTCTCCGCGCTCGCGCCCACCTTCGCCGAGGGCCTCGCGTGGATGCCCCCGTCCGACGCCGGCCTCTCGCTCCGGTGGACCGGCCTCGGCGACCGCGTCGACATCGTCGGCGTCCTCTCCAGCGGCGAGGGCGCCAACCGCCGCGAGCGCAACGAGGGCAAGGACCTCTCCGGCGCGCTCAGCGTCGCCCCCTTCGGCTCGCCCGCCCTCGTCGTGAGCCTCTACGGCCGCAACGGCTCGCGCGGCCTCGGCTACGTCCGCGCCCACCGTGTCGGCGCCCGCGTCGACGGCGAGGTCCCGCTCCCCGCCGAGGGCACCTCCATCGCCTACGGCGCCGAGGGCCTCCTCGCGTGGGGCATCGCGGACGACGGCGCGCGCGCCCCCGTCGGCGGCTCGGCCTGGCTGCGCGTCCAACCCGTCGGCCCGCTCGTCCTGGCCGCCCGCGCCGACACCTGGACCGAAGCCCTCGACGACCCGGACGCCGCGGCGTGGCGCGCCCGCGGCGCCGCGGGGATGGCCCTCGATGTCGGCGCCGGCACCCTCTACGCCCTCGCAGGCGCCGACCACACCGCCCGCGGCGAGGGCGTCTCCCCCTTCCCGGGCGCGCCCGCGGGCGCCGCCGCCACCACCCTCTTCCTGCACGTCGGGCTGGCCCTCTCCGCCCGTCTGGAGCTCCCGTGACCCTCCTGTTCCTCCTCGCCTGCGCCATGGCCGACAAGTGGGACGAGGACACCTCGTCCGCACCCTACGGCGACGACTCCGCCCGCGGTGACACCGACACCGAGCCCCCCGCCCCGAGCGACCTCGTACTCACCGAGCTGCTCACCAACGCGGACGCCGTGAGCGACGACCTCGGCGAGTGGATCGAGGTCACCAACGTCGGCGCAACCGCGCTCGTGCTCGACGGGCTCGAGGTCCTCGACGAGGACGACGACGGCTTCACCGTCCCCGCCCTCACCCTCGCGCCGGGCGCCCGCGCGGTCTTCGGCGCCTCGGCCGACACCGCCCTCAACGGCGGCGTCACCGTCGCCCTCGCGTACGACGTCGCTCTGTTCAAGCTCGGCAACGACGGCGGGCGCGTCTCCCTCGTGCTCGACGGCCGCCTGCTCGACGCCGTCACCTACGACGCGACCTTCCCCGCCGCCGAGGGCCGCTCCCTCTCGCTCTCGCCCGACTTCCTCTCGGCCGTCGACAACGAAGACGCGTCGGCCTGGTGCCTCGGCACCACCGTGTTCGGCGCGGGCGACCGCGGCACGCCCGGCGCCGCCAACGACGTGTGCTCCGACGACACCGACACCCCCGGAGACACCGACGACACCGACGACACCGACGACACCGACGTGGTCGACCCCGACACCGACGGAGACGGCCACGTCGAGGACGACTGCGATCCCGACGACGCCGACGTGTACCCGGGCGCCGACGAGGACGACAACAACGGCACCGACGACGACTGCGACGGCTGGACCGACGAGCGCCCCCCGGAGGACGAGGAGCTCGTGATCGCCGAGATCATGAAGGACCCCGACCCCACGCCCGACGAGACCGGCGAGTGGTTCGAGATCGTCAACGTCTCCGACGCGCCGCTCGCGCTCGACGGCATCGGCTTCACCGACGAGGGCGGCACGGGCTTCACCGTCGTGACGAACGACGTGCTCGAGCCCGGCGCCGTCTACCTCTTCGCCGTCTCCGACGACCCCGCCCTCAACGACGGCCTCGCGCCCGACTACGTCTACGACGCCGCCGACCTGCGCCTCGGCAACGGCACCGACACCCTTGTCCTCACCTACGAAGATGTCACCGTGGACACCGTGACCTACGACGGCGACTTCCCCGACGAGGCCGGCAAGTCCCTCTCGCTGGACCCCGACCACCTCGACGCCGACGACAACGACGCCCCCGACAACTGGTGCGAGGGCGAGGGCGACTACGGCGCGGACGGGAACCAGGGCACCCCGGGCGCGCCGAACGACGAGTGCTGACGCGGAGTTAGACCGGCCCGCCCAACAGCGCCCGCACCCGGTCCTGCCCGAGGGACAGGAAGAGCGTCGGCAGCCGCGGCCCGGTCTCGACGCCCAGCGCGAGCTGGTAGATCGCCGTGAAGAAGCGGCGCTGGTACGCCTTCAGTTCCGGCGTCGCCTCCGTGTCCATCGGCAGGCCGAGGAGGATCTTCGGCACGCCGTACACGAGGTTGGTCAGGCCGGCGAGCGTCCAATCGTCTGCCTGCTTCGCGACGAGGAGCTGGAGGCCGCGCTGGATCTCGTCGTCGAGGGTGGCCCACACCTCCGCGTCGAACGCGGGGCGCACGTGCAGGCGCTCGTCCTCGGCGAGGCAGTGCTGCACCCAGCCGATCGCGCAGTCCAGGCGCGGCTGGATGCCCGCCTCCAGGACGTCGATGGGGGGCGGCTCCTCGAGGTGCGCGTGCACGATGCGGAGCACCTGGTCGCGGTTACCGTAGGTCATGTCCGCGCTGGTCCAGAGCAGGCGGAAGGGCACGAGGACCTCGGGCCGCGCCACGTCCCCCGCGGAGGTCCGCATCGAGCGCGCGAGGGCCTGGCGCTCCGGCGGCGTCGCCTTGTCGGTCGCGACCTTGCGCTGGAGCGCGTCGAACTCGTCGTACTGGCGCCAGATGTCGGCGCCGAAGTCGATCGTGAACTTGGTGCCGGGGAGGCGGCGAATGTAGAGGTGCCGCAGGAGCGCGGGCTCGATGAAGCGGAGGGCGAACTCGGGCGTCGCCTCGGTGCCGGTCGAGCTGGAGATCTTGGTGCGACCGGCCATCCCGACGAAGGCGTAGCCGATGTAGTGGGGCGCGCGGCCGTCGTAGATCTTGGCCACGATCTCGGTGCCGACGGTGAAGCTGCCGCCGGGGGTCGAGTGGTCCTCGCCGCCGGGCTCGAAGTCCACGCCCTCGAGCGCCCAGCGCATCGGCCAGTCCACCTTCCAGGGGAGCTTGGCGGGGATGTCGGCGTCGTTCAAGGAGAACTGCGCGTCCACCTTGCAGCGCTCACACCGGTAGCTCACGACGTCGGTGGCGGGGTCCCAACCGTGCACGGTCGTGGAGTCGTGGTTGCAGGTCTGGCAGTACACCTGGAGCGGCCAGAACGCGGCGCGGCGCTCCTCCACCGGCTTCGGGTGCAGCGACCCGGTGCGGTACTGCTCGAGGATGTCGAAGATCTCCCCGCGCGCGGCCAGGGCCTTCCGCATGCCGTCGCGGTAGGCGCCGCGGCGGTACTCGCGCGACTGGCGCACGAAGCGGCACGTCACGCCGAGGGCGGCGCACGCGGCCTCGACCGGGGCGCGGAAGTGGGACGCGTAGGAGTCGTGCTCACCGAAGGGATCGGGGATCTCGCCGATCGGAGCGCCGATGTGTTCGGCGTACGACTCGGGCACCCCGACCGGCACCTTGCGGAGGCGGTCGAAGTCGTCCCACGAGTGCAGGTGGGTCACGACGCGGCCGGTCCCCGAGAAGCGCGCCCGAAGCTCCTCGGCGACGAGGTGCGTCGTCATCAGCTCGCGCAGGTTGCCGAGGTGCACCGGGCCGGAGGGGCTGATCCCCGAGGCGCACACGATCGGGGCGTCCGGGCCCTTCGTGGCGTTCACGCGCGCGATCACGTCATCCGCGACGCGATTGACCCAGTCGGAGTCGGCGGCCGGGGCGCGGCGCTCGGGAGGGGGCGAAACGGGGGGGGTGGCCATGCGGTCCTCGGCTCTCGGCGACGGCGCGTCGCGGGGCGGGCTTCTAACGCGATGCGCGGAGTGGAGGGCCTTGGGCGACCGACGCGCGGCGCGGTGCCCGGCGCGCAGGGCCGCGCCGACCGCGCCGGATGGAAGGGTGCGCTCGACCGGGGCCGCTTGACGCCTGCGCCCTGGCGAACGTCCACCACCACGGTGACGGACGTCTTTCTGCATTCTCAGCACGACCGCACGAAAGAGCCTTGGTTTGCTGCGATTTTCACGTTCTCACCGAAAGGGCCACTTCCTCACGAGTCCTCGCTAATCGGCGGGAATCCGAAGGCGTTGCTTCTCGGGCGCTTCCCCGCGTATCGAGGGATCGACAGGGGCTCATCGGCCCTCCGCCACTGGCGGCCGTGCCGAGGCGAGGGGCGGGGAACAGGAAGGATGAACGGGTCGGAGGCGCATCCTGGACGGGCTTCGCCCCGCGACGGGCCCTCAGGTCCCGCCGGTGCGGGCGAGGGCCGGAGTACAGCCCCGACCGGACGGGCGGCGGGGTTGACGAGGGGGAGGGTCAGGTGCGAGGATTGGAGGATATGGGTTCATCTTTCCTATGCGTTATCCGCGTCGTCGCAGGCATCTCGCAGGCGCTCTTGCTGCCTCCCGCATGGTTGATGGTGGTCAGGATGCGACAGCATCTACGACCGTGCGGCACGCCGCGTCCACGCTTCCTCCCGCGTCGACCTCCGCGACCGCCACGCCGCCATAAGCGTCCTCGCCGCGCGCATCCTCCCCGTCGCCTAAACCCGCGCGCAGCCTCCCCACACGTCCCAGCCGCCCAGCGCCCCAAGAAATCCTGTTCCTTATTTTTCCGTCATGGAGTCCCACATGGAAGCGTCTACGACCAAGCCCTGTCCCGAGTGCGGCGAACAGATCCAACTCGTCGCGAAGAAGTGCCGCTACTGCGGTGAACGCTTCGACGTTCAGGGTACGCCAGTTGTGGCACCGGTCCAACCCCCGGTCACGGTCGCCCCTCCGGTTCACGCAGCACCGGCGCCGGAGAAGTCTGGCGTGAGCCTGTTCCGAATTGGAGCGGGTGTCGTGGTTATCGGCCTCCTCGGTCTCGGAGTCGGCGGAATCGTCGTCGTTGGAGCCGGCATGGTTGGTGCCTCCGCCCTCCTGTCCGGGGCCACTTCGGAAACGCTCGCGATCCTCCCCGAAACCGCGGTCACGCCGCAAGTCGTGATCGGAGAGGACCCCGAAGTAGCCCGGATGCGGGCCGAAGAGCAGGCACGACTGGCGACGGCCGAAGCTGAAAGGCGAGCGGAAGCTGAGCGTCAAGCCGCAATCGCCGCGGAGAAAGCCAGGAAGAAAGAGGAGTGCGATGCCATTCGGCAAGAAATCGCATCGAGCACCGGCGATAGCACGGGAAGCAACACCCTGAAGTGCCTGCACAGTACCGCCTCCAACATCCGGGCGTCGTCGCGCGTCACGATGGGAGCCTGCAAGGATGGAAACAACTTCGACTACGAGGTGGTGTACACTGTTGGGTGGTCCGGAATGATGAACAACTACACGACGGTCATTCAAGAAGAAGTCCGGGTTGAGGGCGGAGGGACGGCGTCGAAATTGATGCTCGTGAGCGACAATGCGGCGGTTGGAGCAGACACGGAAAATTGCTCTCTGGGGTACTGGATGGATCTCGGCGGGGGCGAATAGCTGCAATGCTCGCCCTCATTCCGCTGCCGCGAGCGAACCAGGTGATCTACAGGGGCCTGCTCGCCGCGCGCGACGCTGACGCCGCGGAGGCCTTCCGTACCCGCGTCCACGCGCGCCACAACCTCCCCACCGAGACCGGCCAGGGCTCGGTGGGGGTGGCCGGCCCCCGCCCCGCCGCGCCGGTCGGAGACTTCCCCACGCCTCGCGACGACGGCACCCGGTATGCGTAGTCGGTCTCTCCGTGGCGCCTTCGTGCTCCTGGCCGTCGCCTGCGCCCCGATGGGAGAGCGCACCTCCCACGCCAACGCCGGGGAGCGCCCCCCGCCGTCGACGGCCCCCCCCGTCGCCCCTCCCCCCCGCGCCCACGGAGCCAGCGATGACCAACGCAACCGACGAGGATCGGGCGCGCGCCGCCGCCGCCGGTCCGCTCGGGATCGCGCCCGCGGCGGTCGGACTCGAGGCCCTGGCCCCGGGGCTGCCCTTCCCGAACTTCCGCGCCACCAACCCCGGTCTCGGGATGGGTCCGCGCCCGGCGCAGCAGGGGATCGGTGTGCTCGTGGTGGAGGGCAAGGCGCTGGTGGGCAGGGCCGGGTTCACGGACTTCCTGGCCAGCGCGTTCCGGTCCCAGCCCTACGCGCTCGCGTGTGCGTGGCTCTACCTGTGGAAGGGAGATCCGGGCACCATCCGCGGCAGCGAGAACTACGACTCCGGTATCAAGGACCCGATGTTCGAAGGCGACACCCTTCGCTTCACCTACACCTCCGCGTTCGGTCGCACACCGACCTATCGGGTCGGGCTCGGGATCGGCGCCGACGGGTCTCCCGTCGCTGACGAGCAGCCGGTTCAGTGAGCACGCTCGGTCAGGTCCGCTTCGCCTGCCCCGGCTGCGGCGCCGAGGCGTCGGGTCAGGTCGGCATCGTCCTGAACGTCGGAAGGAGGCCGGACTTACGCGCAGACGTGCTCGGCCGCCGCCTCAACACCCTTTCGTGCGACGCCTGCGGGCGGCGCACCCGGATCGATCGAACGGTCGCGCTGCTCGACTTCGAGCGGCTGCAGTGGGTGGTGTGCTATCCGGCGTGGGCTGAGATCCACTGGAAGGACCTGGCGAGCGCGACCACCGGCAGCTTCCTCCGGACGCTCGGCGGCGTGCCGGCGGTGGACCGTGGCGGGCCCATCTCGGCGTGGAAGCTTCGCGTCGTGTTCGGGCCCGAGGCGCTCCGCGAGAAGTATGTTGCCTGGGACGCCGGTCTCGACGACACCGCGGTCGAGATGGAGAAGCTCGCGCTCCTGTCGGGCAGCCCCTCCCGCTACGCGGCCCGAATCCACCTCCGGATCGCGGGCCCCCCCCGCGAGTGGGGCGTTGAGACGAACGACGGCGCCATCGTGGCGATCGACACCCCGGAGCTGGTCCCGCCTGACCTGTTGTAGGCCCCCAAGCCCGACCGTCCCCACCCCAGCCTGACGCCCCGGCCTCCGCCGTCCTCTCGCCGATCCGTCCACGGATCAGCCTGGGCTGCTCATCGTCGGGCTAAAGGTGGAGTCCCGCCGGGACCCCCGAGCGT
>CAJBVW010000291.1 GCA_903959175.1 uncultured Pseudomonadota bacterium | reverse complement strand
TCCGTCACCCGTGCACCGTCAAGGGGGGCCCGCGACATTGTGTTCGGAAACGGTGGCGGACACGGGGCGGCGCCGCCGCGCGTGCTACCTTGCGCCGGCGGAGCGAAGCGTGTCGCGACTGGTCGTCATCGAAGGCCTCATCGGCGTCGGCAAGACCACGTTGTGCCGTATCCTCGAGCGCGAGTGGGGCGCCCGCCTGGTCCTCGAGCCGGCGGACGACAACCCGTTCCTCGCCCAGTTCTACGGGGATCCCGAGCGCTTCGCCCTCCCGGCGCAGCTCTTCTACCTCGCGTCCCGCTACCAGCAGCAGCAGGGCATCCGCCAGGCCGACCTCTTCGCGCCCTTCACCGTGTGCGACTACCTCTACGCGAAGGACCGCCTCTTCGCCGAGATGACGCTCGACGGCCACGAATTGACCCTCTACAACACCTTCGCGGGCATCCTCCCCGAGCCGCCCCCGCGGCCGGACCTCGTCGTCTTCCTCGACGCCGACACTGAGGTCATCCGCAGCCGCATCCTGCGCCGGGGCATCCCCGCCGAGCAGGTGATCCCGGCCCGCTACCTCAACGATCTGCGGGATCGCTACTACCGCCTCTGGGACAGCTACACCGAGGCCCCGATCCACGTCATCCGCACGGACACCGTCGACTACGTGTCCGACCCTGCCGCTCGCGAGCGCATCGTCCAGATGATCTGGGGCTGGCTCGCCGGGCAGCCGCTCCCCGACGCCCCGGAGCGGTACCTCGGCGCCGACCCCACCGGGGGCGGGCCCACGCTCTTCGGAGTCTGATTGGCCAGAATCACCGCGCCCGAGCTGCTCAAGAAGAAGGCTTCGGGCGAGAAGATCGCGATGGTGACCGCCTACGACGCGGCGCAGGCGCGCCTCGTGGACGCCGGCGGCGCCGACATGGTGCTCGTGGGGGACAGCCTCGGCATGGTCGTCCAAGGCCAGCCGGACACGCTTGGCGTGACGCTGCGGGACATGGCGTACCACGGGCGCTGCGTCGCCGCGGGCCTCACCCGGGCGCATCTCTCGGTCGATCTCCCGTTCATGAGCTACCAGATCAGCGTGGCGCAGGCGATGCGCAGCGCGGGCCGGCTCGTGCGCGAGGGCAAGGCCCAGTCCGTGAAGCTCGAGGGCGGCGTCCGCTCCGCGCCGGCCATCCGCGCCATCGTCGAGGCCGGCATCCCCGTCGTCGGGCACATCGGCCTCACGCCGCAGTCCGTGCACGCGATGGGCGGCTTCAAGGTGCAGGGCCGCGAGGCCGAGGCCGCCGATCGCATCCTCGCGGACGCCCTGGCGGTCCAGGACGCCGGCGCCTTCTGCGTCGTGCTCGAGATGGTGCCCGCGGAGCTCGCCGCCCGCATCACCGCCACCCTCGCCATCCCGACGATCGGCATCGGCGCCGGCGCCGGATGTGACGGGCAGGTCCTCGTCTACAACGACCTGCTCGGCATGGATCAGCGCTTCAAGCCCCGCTTCGTCAAGCGCTACGCGGACCTCGAGGCCGTCGTCAAGGACGCCGTCGCCACCTACGTGTCCGAGGTCAAGTCGGGGGCGTTCCCCGCGCTGGAACACACGTTCGCTCAGGACACCGGCCGGCTGTACGGGTAGGAGGGCCGAATGCGCATCGTCCGTTCGGTCGACGAGATGCACGATCTCGCGCTCACCTGGCGTCGCCAGGGCCGCGAGGTCGGCTTCGTCCCCACGATGGGGTACCTCCACCGTGGCCACACCACGCTCATCGAGCTCATGCGGGCCCGGAGCGAGGTGCTCGTCGTGAGCATCTACGTCAATCCCCTGCAGTTCGGCCCCAACGAGGACCTCACGCGCTACCCGCGGGACCCTGAGGGGGACGCCGCCAAGTGTGAGGCCGCCGGGTGTGACGTGCTGTTCATGCCGGAGAACCTCTACCCGAGGGACTTCCGTACCACCGTGAGCGTCCGTGACATCACGACGCGCTGGGAGGGCGCGCACCGCCCCAACCACTTCGACGGCGTCGCGACCGTCGTGTGTCGGCTCTTCGGCCTCGTGCAGCCCACCGCCGCGATGTTCGGCGAGAAGGACTTTCAGCAGTACACCGTGCTGCGGTCGATGGCGCGGGACCTCGCCATGGGCATCGAGATCGTGCCGGGGCCGCTCGTGCGGGACGAGGACGGCCTCGCCCTCTCCTCGCGCAACGTCTACCTCTCGACAGCGCAGCGGGCGCGTGCACTCTCTCTGCACCGTGCCCTCTTCGCCATGCGCGACATGACCGACCCCTCCGTCGCCGCGCGCATCGCCGCCGGCCGCGCCGCCATCGACTCGGACGGCATCGACTACCTCGCCGTGGTCGACCCCGACTCGCTCGAGCCCGTCGAGACGATCGACCGCCCGCTCCGCGCCATCCTGGTCGCGCGCTATGGGTCCGTGCGCCTCCTCGACAACGTGGCGATCGGATGAGCGCGTTCCCCTGGGAGGTGCTGGTCCTGGCCCTCGTGCTCGCGATCAACCGGCTGGGGACGCCGATGACCTACACCCGTCCCGTCGTCTTCTGGGGCATCCAGGCGGCGAACGTCGCGCTCGCGGTGCCCGCCGTCCTCTTCGGCGTGCCGGGGATGGAGGCCTTCCCGGCCGTGGGCTGGCTGATCGGGGGGCTCCTGGCCTTCCACGTGCTCCAGAACCTCTCGCTGCGCAGCGCCGCGCTCACGCAGCAGCGCCGGGAGCGGGACGAGCGCGAGCGCATACGCAAGCTGCGCGCCCTGGGTCCGATCGAGACCGGGCCGAGCCCCGAGGTGCGCGCCGCCGACGACGCGCAGGGCTGAGCGCCAGGTCCCCGACGGGGGCCGAGCGCCCGACTCTCAGCCGAGGCTACGCGCCCGCGACGGTGTGGACGATCTCAAGGATCTCGCTCTCTTCGAGCACGCGGTTGCCGGCCTTGGCCTTCGTGCGTACGGCGGCGATGAGCTCGGGGGTCGCGACGATGCCGCGGCTGCGCAGCCAGTAGGCGATGTTGCTGTCCCCGGCCATGTGCCCGACCTCGATCTCCTGGCGGCGGCCGAACCAGCTCGCGGGGACGCCGGAGTAGACGCGGTCGGCAAGCCAGTCGGCGCCCTTGTCCAGCGCCTTGATGACGGCCGCGGCGTGGACGCCGGTGCCGGTGCGGAAGGCGTCCTTGCCGAACACCGGGTAGCTCACCGGGATCGGCACGTTGCAGGAGGTGGAGCAGAGGTCGACCAGCTCGGCGAGGTCGGAGAGGTCCCCCTCGTGGAAGCCGAGGAGCTTCATGTTGACGAGCAACAGGTCGAGCTGGGTGTTGCCGACGCGCTCGCCGATGCCGAGGACGCAGCCGTGGACACGATCCGCGCCCGCTTCCACCGCGGTGATGGCGTTGCCGAGGCCGAAGCCGCGGTCGTTGTGGCCGTGCCAGTCGATCCGCGTGTTCGTGCCGAGGCCGCGGATGAGGTCCTTCGTGAAGTGGATGAGGTTGAACACGCCGTTGGGGGTGGCGTGGCCGACGGTGTCGCACACCGCGAGGCCGTCCGCGCCCTCCTCGATCGCCGCCGTGAACAGGCGACGCAGCGTGCTCGGGCGGGAGCGCGTCGTGTCCTCGGTGACGAAGGTGCAGGGGAGGCCCGCCTGCTTCGCCATCCGCACCGCGGTGCGGGTGCGCTTCTCGAGCAGATCCTCGTCCCAGCCCTCGGCGTACAGGCGGATGGGGGAGGCGCCGAGGAAGGCCATGACCTCGATCGGGATGCCCACCCTCTGCGAGATCGCGATGATCGGCGCGATGTCGTTCTCGTGCGTGCGCGCGGCGCAGCAGGCCTCGATGGGGAGCTTCTCGTCCCGGATCATCTCGGCGAGCACCGTCGAGTCTGCGACGGCGCGGGGCCCGGCGCCGGGGAGCCCGATGTCGGTGACGTGGACGCCCACCTTCGACATCAGGCGGATCATCTGGGCCTTCGCGGCCACCGGAGGGTCGGTCACGGACGGGCACTGGATGCCGTCGCGGAAGGTCTCGTCGACGTACCGGACCGAGCGGAGGGGCGGGGAGACGGTGTCGCCCAGCAGGTTCCAGTCGTGGATGACGGTGGACTCGTCGATCGTTCCGCTCATGCAGGCTCCGGCGCTCGCCAGCCTAACGTAGCGCCCCCCGTTCGGGAGGCGCGTACAGGCGTCGCGCGGCCGAATCCGCGCCGCGCCTACAGCAGCCCGCAGGGCACGGCGCTGAAGACGAACGCGATGGAGAGCGCGTCGGGGACGCCGTCAC
>CAJBVW010000290.1 GCA_903959175.1 uncultured Pseudomonadota bacterium | reverse complement strand
GGGCGAGCCGGGCGCCGGGGCGACGGCGGGCTCCCCGGGGGCCGCGGGCTGCGCGGGCGCCACCGAGGGTTCCGTCGGGGCGACGCCCATGCCGGAGAGGGCCTGCGAGAGCGGCGAGGGCGCCTCCGGGGCGGGCGGCGCGACGGGCGGCGCCTCCCCCGAGGGGCCGAAACAACACCCGAGCACCGCGAGCGCGAACAACGAGGAGACCAACCGCATGTCGTGCTGTGTACCGCGTTGCGATAGAGGCGGTCCATGCTTCGTGTGCGTGTCCGCTCCCGTCCGGGTCACCCCTGGGTCTTCGCCAACGAGATCGTCGACCCCCCGGTCGCCGCCCTCCCCCCCGGCGCGGCCGTCGAGGTCGTCGATCCCTCCGGGCGCGTCCTCGGGCGCGGCTACTGCAACCCGCACTCGCTCATCACGATCCGCATCGTCACGCGCGGCGAGGGTGACCTCGACACCCCCAAGCTCTACCGCGAGCGCTTCGCCGCCGCCCTCGCCCTGCGCGAGCGCGTGCTCCCCGGCCGGCGCTCCTACCGCCTCGTCGCGGGAGAGGCCGACGGGCTCCCCGGCCTCCTCGTCGACCGCTACGAGGACATCCTCGTCGTCCAGATCACCACCCTCGGCATGGACGTCCGCCGCGACCTCCTCCGCGAGGCCCTCGTCGACGTGCTCGCCCCCCGCGGCGTCGTCCTCCGCACCGACGTCGGCGCGCGCGAGCTCGAGGGCCTCCCCCTCGGCGAGAGCGAGGTCTGGTTCGGCGACGTGCCCGCCAAGGTCCCCTTCGAGGAGAACGGTGTCCGCTTCCAGGCCGACCCGCTGTCCGGCCAGAAGACCGGCTTCTTCTTCGACCAGGCCGAGAACCGCCTCTTCGGCGCCGCCCGCTGCAAGGGCCGCCGCGTGCTCGACGTGTACGCCCACACCGGCGCCTGGGCCCTCCACGCCCTCGTCGCCGGCGCGACCGACGCCGTCGCCATCGACGCGAGCGGCCCCGCCTGCGCCCTCATCGCCGACAACGCCGCCCTCAACGGCGTCTCCGACCGCATCCGCGTCATGCAGCAGGACGCGCGGGACGCCATGGAGGCCCTCTACGAGGCCGGCGAGCGCTTCGACGTCGTCTGCATCGACCCCCCCGCCTTCGCCAAGACCCGCAAGAAGGCCGGCATCGCCCTCGGCGCCTACAAGGGCGTCAACGCCCAGGCCACCCGCCTGCTCGCGCCGGGCGGGCTCCTCTTCTCCTCGTCGTGCTCCCACCACGTGCTCCCCGAGCGCTTCGAGGAGTCCGTGCTCGCCGGCATCCGCCAGGCTGGGCGCGCCGCCGTGCTCCTCCGCCGCGGCGGGCAGGCCCCGGACCACCCGATCCTGCCGCACGTCCCGGAGACCGAGTACCTCAAGCACCTCGTCTACGCGGTGCGGTAGCGCCTACTCCGTCGCGGTGTCGGCGGTGTCCGCGGTGTCGGCGGTGTCGGCGGTGTCCGCGGTGTCGGCGGTGTCCGCGGTGTCCGCGGTGTCGTCGCCCTCGGACGCGACCGGGTGCGGCAGGTCGGGCCCGAGGCTGCACGCCGGGAGCAGGAGCGCGAGGACGAGGAGGCGGGAGGCGGTCATGGGGGAACCCTGGCGGCGATTCCTACGCCGCGTCCGCCGCGGGTGCAAGACGCCGCGCCTCCGGTCGGTGCGCGCCGGGGCGCTGGGAGACGGGGCGCTGGGAGACGGGGGAGCGCCCAAGATAGCCTCGCTCCGTGGCCCACGTACGCTTCACCCGGCACCTGCAGCGCTCCTTCCCGACCCTCGCCGACCCTCGCCGACCACGAGGCCGCCGCCGCCACCGTCTCCGAGCTGGTCACCGGGTTGACCCTGCGTCATCCCGGCCTCGCCGCCTACATCGTCGACGAGCGCGGGGCCCTCCGCAAACACGTCAACATCTACGTCGACGGCGAGCTCGTGCGCGACCGCGCGTGTCCCGCCCACCCCGACGTGTTGTGGCAACAGAACCAGTGCGGCATCTGGCGCAGCGCCGGCGGCGACATGTGCGTCTCCCGCACCACCGACGGCGGAAAGACCTGGACTGCCCTCCGCAACGGCCTCCCCCAGCACGCGGCCTACGACATCGTCTACCGCCACCCCCTCGACGTGACCGCGGGCGGCGCGCGCCTCGCCTTCGCGAGCACCACCGACAACGCCTACCTCACCGACGATTGCGGAGAATCCTGGCGTTGTATCCGCGAGAACCTACCCCCGGCCTACGCCCTCCGCTTCACCTGACCCCTCTGGGCGGCCCGGCGCCGCGGACGGCGCCGTCGGCACCCTGCGCGCTCGGCCTGTAGGCCTCGGCTACCGGGATCGCCCGCCTCCCGGCGGCCGCTCCCGGTGAGCCGGGCGGCGGGGCCGCCCGCGCTCCGGTCGCCTGCCGCGGGCGCACGATCGGCCCCCGCGCCGCCGCCCACACCTACGCCT
>CAJBVW010000289.1 GCA_903959175.1 uncultured Pseudomonadota bacterium | reverse complement strand
CTCCGGGCGGCCGGACGCCCACGGGCGGTCGATCATTGGGAGGTCGTGGGTAGGGCGCGCGCGCCCGCGGGCCCCTCCGGACGCCTCGCGCGAGGGGGAGTTCTTGGGCGGGGGCACGGCGTGTGCTCACGGCCTGGAGCGGCTGTGCCGCTACATCCTCCGTCCCCCGCTGGCCAAGGACCGCCTCCAGCGCCGCGACGACGGCAGCGTCGTGGTGGGGCTCAAGCGCGTGTGGAGTGACGGCACCTCGGCCCTTGTCTTCTCCCCGGCCGAGCTCGTCGAGCGTCTCGTCGGTGGTCAACCCGCGGGCCACGCGGCGCATGCTCGACGGCCTCCGCAGCGCGACCGGCCCGCCGGGTCCCGACGACGTGGGCGACGACCGGAGGGCGTGAACACGCGGGACCGGGGGCGGAGCCGTGTGCGGGGCGCGGAGAAGGCCCCTCTTCGGGCTCCGTTCACCGGGTAGCCGCACTCCGACGGGAGGGTCAGCGGGGTCGACGGGGGGGAGGGTCAGGACCGAGGATGTCGGGATGCGGGGTTCATTTTTTCTATCCGTCGGCCGATGAGGAAGCCCAGAAGCCACGGGATCGCTGAAGAGTTGGACATCCGGGGGCACGTAGCCACCCCGGCCGCACGGGGGCCCCCCAGACAAGTGAGGGCTTACCCAGCGGGCGCGAAGACGACCAGGGTTCGGCTGGGGCCGCGTGCCCGCAGCGTACAACCCCTGCGAGCGATTACGATACCTGCATGTCTCGTCTTCAGGCAGGTGACCCCGAATTCGTCGCGCTTCGGCGCTCTATGCCGGTGCTACTGCGCCACCTCGACACGCTGGAGTCGGATCCCGGGCTTGGAGCCTACCGGGTGCCAGGCAGTGGATACGGCAACCAGTACATGAACGGCGGCCCAATCGCAATCGGCGTGCTCGCTCGATGCTGGCGCGAAGGGTCGTGGACGGCGCCCCTTCCGAGCGGCGACATCGTCTACCTCCTGTACAGCGGAGGGCTCGCCCACTCTGGGGGCGGAGGAAGCTGGACAGGCACGACGGCATCGGGAGAGCCGTGGAAAGTCGCCGGATGGAACGATGAAGGCTTCTCCCTCGTAACTACGGGCGGGTGGGACCACTGGGCCGCGTACCGTGCCATGGAGAAGGCGCGGGCCGCCGTGAAGCTCGGCACACCGACGGTGGGGTCGATTGATGAACTGGTCGAGCTACTGGCAGGTTCGTCAGCGCTCGACGCGAGCCTGGGTCGCCACGAAAAGCCGGACAATGCCCAAAGCACCGCCACCGAGGGCGCTTCCGGTGGGACGCACGGCAGTGAGGCGCCCGCGCGGCAGGTCCTCGACGGGGGCCAAGGGCCGCCCGCCGGTGCAGTAAGATTGGGTCTGGTCTTGGGTCACGGAGAGGATGGCGACGACCACCTTCTTGCCGACATCACGCTCCTCGACTCTCTGCTGGCGGCGTTGAACGCGCGAGATCTCCGTGCGATTTCGAGGCACCTCGGTAAGCGCTCGAGAACGCACCTAATTCTGGACTGGAGCGCGGCAGTTCCGCTGGACGGGAGCACCGTCGCCCCCGACTCCAGCGACTGGCGCGCAGTTGCAAGCGAGTGCGTGATGAAAGCGGCCATGAGTGCGGCGTCAATCCTCGCCAGTAATATGGGTTTGACCGAGCGGTGTCTGCTAGCAGCCCAAGGTACCGTCGAGTTCGAGTCGAGCATGGACTGGAACGCGGTTCGCGTCATCGACTCGGATGCGCTCCAGACGTTCCTTCTCGACGCCAACCTCTTGTTCGATCCGCTACCGCGCGATCCGCTGGGCGTAGACACGAAGTAGCTGGATTCTGCCTGTCCCGGCACGGCGATTCTATCCAGTCGGATCCCAACTAACTAAACCAGCCCCAGAGGGAACTTTCTTAGCCTTAAACACCCGAGTTATTGGGGTCGGTGCTGGGATGCTGGGCGGGCGGCGTGGGATATCCAGAGATCCTGCTGGGAAGAACGAGCGAAACGGATCACATCGTCCTCTTAAGGCGATCGCCGGTTTCGGACGCCGTCGTCCGCATCGCGGAGGCGTGCGAGGCGTGGCTTTCCCGCCAGGGCTTCGCCGCCGAGGACGAGGGAGACGCCGACGAGGGCGATGACACCCAAGCCGTGATCCAGCAGGCCTCGCTCCTCGGGCAGGCGGCCCTCGGCGAGCGGGCGGGCAAGCGCGCCCGACGCGCGCAGGTGCTCGGCGGGAAGGAGCTTGCGCTTCCGCCCCGATGCGCGAGCTACGCGGGGTACAGCCTGCACGCCGGTGTGGGGTTCGAGGCGACCGACCGCGCCGGCCTCGAGCGGCTGCCCTGCATGTCAACATGAGTGAGACACTGGCACCCCCCAACGTCACACGCGGGCCGCGTCAGGCTGGGGGTGGGGTCTGCTGCGTGCTTACGACCAGGGCATCGACGCGGCGAGGGAACAGGGTGGCCACTGGGAACCGAAGGCGGTGCCGTGCCGTGAAATGAGGCTACGGACTCTCCGCATCCGACCACCAGAGCGGCTCGTCCCACGGCACATCCCAACCCGCGAGGACGCCGACGCCGTCGCGCGGGTCGTTGTAGGCCCCCAAGCCCGACCGTCCCCACCCCAGCCTGACGCCCCGGCCTCCGCCGTCCTCTCGCCGATCCGTCCACGGATCAGCCTGGGCTGCTCATCGTCGGGCTAAAGGTGGAGTCCCGCCGGGACCCCCGAGCGT
>CAJBVW010000288.1 GCA_903959175.1 uncultured Pseudomonadota bacterium | reverse complement strand
GAGCTTCCAGCAGGTGAGGCCCGCCGACGGATTCATCCGCGGCGGCACCGGGCTCGGGCTCGCGATCGCGCGCAACCTCGTCACGCTCCTCGGGGGGGAGATTGGCGTCGAGAGCCAGCTGGGCGTCGGTTCAACCTTCCGGTTCTCCGCTGATTTCGGGCAGGCGGCCCCCCTCGCGTCCGCCCCGACGGCACCGAGCGCCGGCTGCCGCGTCCTCGTCGCCGACGACCACCCCACCGCACGGCGCGTCCTCGTCGATCGCCTGCGCCGCGAGGGGCTCGTCGTTGACGAGGCCGACTCCGGCGAGGCGGCCGTCCGACACGCGATCGCAGCCGCGGAGCGCGGGAGCGCCTACGCCGTCGTCCTGCTCGACGAGGAGATGCCCGGGATGGGCGGGCTGGAGGTGGCCGCGTGGTTCGCGCGGCAGTCGGCCGCACCGGCCCCGCGCATCGTCCTGATGACCTCCCGCGACCACGTGCTCGTCCCCGCCGCGGAGGTCCACGGGGTGCTCCTCAAGCCCGTGCACGCGAGCGCCCTCTACGCCCAGTGCTGGCCCGTCGACACCGCGCCCGCCTTCAATGCGCCGCCCGAGCAGCTCGCCGCGCTCCGTGGCGTCCGCGTCCTCGTGGTGGAGGACAACGAGATCAACCAGGAGGTCGCCACCGAGCTCCTCGGAGAGATGGGCGTCCGGGTGGACATCGCGGGCAACGGCGTCGAGGCCATCGCGCGCGTCCAGGCCGTCGCCTACGCGCTCGTCCTGATGGACATGCAGATGCCGGTGATGGACGGCCTGGTCGCCACCCGCGAGATCCGGAAGCTGCCGGAAGGCGAGGGGCTGCCGATCGTCGCGATGACGGCGAACGCGATGGCGAGCGATCGGCGCTGCTGCCTCGAAGCGGGGATGAACGACCACATCTCCAAGCCGATCGAGCCCGAGATCCTTCAGGCCACGCTCCTCACCTGGATCCGCGCGGTGAGCTGACCCTCCGGGCCCGTGGTCGGCGCCGCTCGGGGCGCCGGGACCCCAGAAGCGGCCCGTGGTCGGCGCCGCTCGGGGCGCCGGGACCCGCGGGCCACGCAGCTCAAGCCCGCCGCTTCCCTCCGAAGAGGCCGACGGCGCCAAGCAGCCCGACGAAGCCGAACGAAGCCGCGCTCCCGCCGCACCCCACGTCCTGCACGAAGACGGACTCAGCCCGCACCGAGGTGTCCACGGAGGGGTCGGTGTCGCGGCCGCTCGGCGTGTCCGCGGTGTCCGCGGTGTCGCCCGGGCCGGCGGTGTCCGAAGTATCTGCGGTGTCGGTGCCGGTCTCGGCGTGGGCGAACAAGGCGAAGAGCAAGAACATTCCGACCTCCTACGCGACCGCGAACTGGCGCTCGACGAGGCGACGATACACCCCATCGCGCGCGACCAGCTCGTCGTGGGTGCCGATCTCGGCGACCTTGCCCCCGTCGATCACGACGACGCGGTCGGCGTCGCGGACGGTCGAGAGGCGGTGCGCGATGACGAGCACGGTGCGCCCGTGCATGAGGCGCTCGAGGGCCTCCTGGACGAGGTGTTCGCTCTCGGAGTCGAGGGCGCTGGTGGCCTCGTCCAGCACCAGGATGCGCGGATCCTTGAGGAGGGCGCGCGCAATGGCGATGCGTTGTTTCTGGCCGCCGGAGAGGCGCACGCCGCGCTCGCCCACGAGCGTCTTGTAGCCCTCGGGGAAGGCGCGCACGAAGGTGTCGGCGTTGGCGGCCTCCGCGGCGGCGGTGATCTCGGCGTCGGTGGCGCCGGGGCGGCCGTAGCGGATGTTGTCCTCGATAGAGGCGGCGAAGAGCACGGGCTCCTGCGCCACGGCGCCGATCTGCTCGCGGAGCCAGCGCGTGTCGAGCTCGCGCAGATCCACGCCGTCGAGGAGGATGCGGCCCGCGGTGGGGTCGTACAGGCGCGCCAGCAGCGACGCCACCGTGCTCTTGCCGCCGCCGGAGGCCCCGACGAGCGCGAGCACACGGCCGGGCTCCATCTCGACGGTGACCTCGCGGAGCACGGGCGCGTCCGGACGCGTCGGGTAGGCGAAGTCGACGGCCTCGAGGGTCACGCGGCCCTCGACCGCCGTGAGCGTACGACCGTTCGCCTTTACGACGCCGGGCACGCGGTCGAGGAGCTCGAACACGCGGTCGCTGGCGCCGAGCGCCTTGTTGAAGTCCGCGAAGAGGCTCGACATGCCGCCGAGCGCGAAGGCCAGGAAGAGCGTGTAGAGCATGAACGCCGTCAGGTTGCCGACGGTGAACACGGCCGCGGCCGGATCCGCCGCGAGCGCCGCCTGCCCCTCGATCACGAGCCCGCCGCCGTACCAGAGCACGACCGCGATGGCGGCGTAGGCGGCGAACCCCATCGCGCCCTGGAACGCGCCGTAGGTCAGCGCGAGCGAGCGGCCGAGCTGGAAGGACTCGTCCACGCGGGCGCCGTAGCGCTCGACCTCCTGCTCCTCCCGCGCGAAGCTCCGCACCGTGCGGATGCTGCCGAGCGTCTCCTCCGCGACCGAGTTGGCGGCGGCCAGCGCGTCCTGCGTCTTGCGCGACAACGAGCGGACCGTACGCGCGAAGAGCACCGCGCCGATCGCGACGACCGGCACCACGCCGAGCATGAGGCCGGTCAGCTTCCAGCTCGTGTAGAAAAGCACACACAAGCTGCCGACGGCCTGGAGCGCGAAGCGCAGGGCCATCGAGATGTTGACGGTGACGCTGTTCTGGAGCACCCCCGTGTCCGCCGAGAGGCGGTTCAGCAGCTCGCCGGTGCGCTGCCCGTCGAAGAAGCCGACCTCCTGCCGCACGACGTTGGCGTAGAGCTGCTTGCGGAGGTTCGCGACGACGCGCTCGCCCGCGAGCGTGAAGAGCCACGCGCGGAGGAAGCCGCAGATGCCGACGAGCACGAACACGCCCATCAAGCCGATGATCGTCTCGTTCAGGATGGTCTGGCCGTCGGGCTTCTGCACGGCGTCCATCAGGAGCTCGATGCCCTTCGGGGCGACGAGCGTGCCGGCGCTGCCACCCGCGAGCGCGAGCGAGGCGATGACGAGGGTGCCCACTTCGGGGCGCGCGAGGCCGACCAGGCGCCGCCAATCGGACTTGCTGCGGGGGGACGGGGCGGGGGTCTCGGACATGCGGGGCCACTTACTCCCCCTGCAGCGGCTCCGCCTTCTCCATCTCCGCGCCCGGGAGCGGGGCGAACGCGCTCTTCTGCAGGCGCAGCCCGGGGTCTACGCCGATGGGGAGGTTCGCCCCCTCCACCGTGACGCCCCACCCGAGGTACACGTTGTTCGCCTCTCCGAGCGCGCCGAGCACCCCGACGAGGTCCTTCACCGTCGCGTCGAGCTGGCCGCGGAGCACCACGTCCCGGCCGGCGACGTCGCGCAGCTCGGCGAGGGGGACAACGTCGCCGCCGTCGTCCACGAAGCCGTCCGCGAGCGCGATGAGGACGCGGGGCCCGTCGAGCGCGGTGGTGACGCGCAGATCGAGGGGGAAGGCCGCGCAGCGCCCGGTGGCGAGGAGCGGATCCTGGCGGAGCTCGGCGCGGAGGGCGGGGGCGACGGCCGGGCAGCCGACGACGGAGATGCGGCCGGCGTCGGACTCGAAGAGGGCGAGGTAGAAATCCTCCAGCGGGAGCTCCGGGGGGAGCATCAGGCCGTCGCCACGCAGGAGCGCGGGGCCGACGATGTCGAGGCCGCCGACGATGGCGAGGGACTCGACGCCGCCGCGGTCGCGGAGGAGGAGCCAGCGCGGCGTGAGCGCGGGGCCGACGAGGACGCGCGCGGGGAGCGGCGCGCGGGCGGGGACGGTGTAGCCGGGGGCGGCGTCCAGCACGGCGACGCCGTGGCCGCCGGCGTAGTGCGAGAGCACGCGGGCGCGGGCGCCGCCCCACACCCCGGCCACGAGCGCGAGGAGGGCGAGCGCGGCGCACACGAGGGTGTCGGTGCCGGCGCGGGCGTCCACCCGGCGCCAGTCGCGCACGAGCAGCGCGGGCAGGAGCACGGCGACAAAACCCACGGCGGCGGCGGCGGCGGCGCGCGCGACGAAGCCGAAGGCGTGGGTGCGGGCCAGCACGTCCTCCACGGCGGCGAAGGGCGCGGAGAAGTCGCCGAGGGCGGTGGGGACGGCGGCGTAGGCGAAGCCGGCGGCAGCGGTCGCGAGGCCGAGGCTCGCGATGCCGAGGGCCCCGTAGCCGATGACGAGCGGCGCCAGATCCCGACGTTTCACCGGCAGGGCGGTGACGGCGGCGGCGGCGGCGAAGGGGAGCGCGCCGAGCACCGGGAGCCAGAGGACCGCGGCGCCGTCGCCGAAGAGCGCCAAACCGGCCTCGATCCCGGCGACGACCGCGGTGCCCGCGAGGCCCACGCCTGCGAGGCCCCAGTGGCGGGCGCGGGCGCCGAGCGTGGGGGCCGCGGCGGTGGCGGCGCCGGCGCGCACGTTGACCCACGCCGCGCCGAGGGCCGCGGGGAGCGCGAGGAGGGCGGCGCTGCCCCCGCCGAGGGCCGCGGGGAGGGCGGCGCGGGCGCGGTCGTCCAGCGCGAACCAGGGCACCCACGCGGGGTCGGGCGCCTGCGCGAGGCCGGCGATGGCGGTGTTCATCCCCGTGATCATCCCGACGTAGCCCATGATCAAGGCGAGCAGCGGCAGGAACAGCGCCGCGAACGCGGGGATCCTGCGCCCGAGCCCCACGAGCCCGCCCACGGCCGCCTGGATGGGCAGCCCGAAGAGGAGCAGGAGGAGGAAGGGCATCCCCCAGGAACCGGACAGGAGCGAGAGCACGGCGCGCATTATCCACGTCCGCGCATTTTCCGCGAGGGCGAGGTCGGCGAGAGCGAGGTCGGCGGCGCTCGGATAGGTGTGCCCCCCTTCCCGACCCCGAGGTCTCTCATGACTGCTTCCGTGAACGCTCCGATCCGCATCTGTGTCACCGGCGCCGCCGGCAACATCGGCTACGCGCTCCTCTTCCGCCTCGCCTCCGGCGACTGCTACGGCAAGGATCAGCCCGTCATCCTCCAGATGCTGGAGATCCCGACCGGCATGAAGGCGCTCGAGGGCGTCGCGATGGAGCTCTCCGACTGCGCCTTCCCGCTCCTGCACGGTATGGTCCTCACCGATGACCTCAACACCGGCTTCGACGGCGTGAACCAGGCTTTCCTCGTCGGCAGCCGCCCCCGCACGAAGGACATGAACCGCGCCGACCTCATCAAGGCGAACGGCCCCATCTTCGTCGGCCAGGGCAAGGCCATCGCCGCCCGCGCCGCCTCCGACGTGCGCGTCCTCGTCGTCGGCAACCCCTGCAACACCAACGCCCTCATCGCCATGCACGCGGCCAAGGGCGTCCCGAACGACCGCTTCCACGCCATGACCCGCCTCGACGAGAACCGCGCCAAGGCCCAGCTCGCGACAAAGGCCGGCGTCCTCCCCGGCGACGTGACGAACGTCGGCATCTGGGGCAACCACTCCGACACGATGTACCCCGACTACGTCAACGCGAAGATCAAGGGTGAAGCCGCCACCTCCGTCATCAACGACGAAGCGTGGTTCCAGGGCGAGTTCCTCAAGACCGTCGCCACCCGCGGCAAGGCCATCATCGAGGCCCGCGGCGCCTCCTCCGCCGCCTCCGCCGCCTCCGCCGCCATCGACCACATGGCGTCCCTCTCCATCGGCACCGCCGCGGGCGAGTACACCTCCATGGGCGTCGTCTCCCAGGGCGAGTACGGCGTCCCCGCCGGCCTCATCTTCAGCTACCCGGTGGCCGCCTGCAACGGCGAGTTCAAGATCGTCGAGGGCTTCACCCACGGCGCCTTCGCCCAGGCCAAGATCGCCGCCACCACCGCCGAGCTCGTCGCCGAGCGCGAGACCGTCGCCGACCTCCTCGGCTAGTCCGCCGAGGGGCCCCGGGCGCGTCGCGCCCGGGGCCCCGTGCGGGGCTCCCGCCCCGCAACGCCCCGGGGATCGTGCGGCGTTCCGTTTTTTTGGGGTGCGGCGCGCGGCGCGACACCGGCGGGGAGCTGCCGGCGGCCGCG
>CAJBVW010000287.1 GCA_903959175.1 uncultured Pseudomonadota bacterium | reverse complement strand
GCGGCGACCGCCCCCGTGGTGGCGACCGCGATCGCCGCGGCCCCCGCCGCGACGACGACCGCCCCCGCCGCAGCGAGGCCGACGAGGACGAGCTCAAGCGCCTCGCGCGGAAGATCGCCGAGCGCGTCCTCGAGACGGGCGAAGCCGAGGTCATCCGCCGCGAGCTCAACAGCTACGACCGCCGCCTCGTGCACGTCGAGATCGCCGCCATCGACGGCGTCGCCTCCCGCTCCGTGGGCGAGGGCCACGACCGCCGGATCGAGATCCACGCGGCCGACGGCTCCTCCTCCGACGAGGGCGCGGAGTAGCGCATCGCCGCCTCCCCGCTCGACCCGATCTGCGCCTGTGCAACCCCCTGGGGCCACGGCGCGATCGCGGTCGTGCGGGTGTCGGGCCCTGACCTGGCGCCGCTGATCCGCGCCGTGTGCGGGGCCCTCCCGGCCCCACGCGCGGTGCGCCTGTCGCGCCTGCGTGACGACGCGGGCGTGTTCGACGAGGGTGTCCTCACCTGGATGCCCGGCCCGCGCTCCTACACCGGAGAAGACGTGGCCGAGGTGTCCTGCCACGGCAACCCGCTCCTGGTGGAGCGCCTGCTGCGAGCCTTCCAGGCGCAGGGCGCCCGCCCGGCCCAGGCCGGCGAGTTCACGCGGCGCGCCTTCCTGAACGGCCGGATGGACCTCACGCGCGCCGAGGCCGTGCTCCAGGCCATCGCCGCCACCTCCCCCGCCGGGCTCGACGTGGCGCGCGCCGGGCTGGACGGCCGCGTGGCCGCCCGCGCCGAGGCCCTCCGCGACGCGCTCGTGGACCTCGCGGCCGAGCTCGAGGCCGCCCTCGACTACCCCGGCGAGGACCTCCTCGTGGACAGCGACGCCGCGCTCGCCGCCCGACTCGCGACGGTGGCGGAGTCCGCGTCCGCCGCCGTCGCCACCTTCCGCGCCGGGCAGCTCGCGGTGGAGGGCGCCAAGGTCGCGCTCGTGGGGCCGGTGAACGCCGGGAAGTCGAGCGTGTTCAACGCCCTGCTCGGCCGCGCGCGCGCGCTGGTGAGCCCCCACGCCGGCACCACCCGCGACGTGGTGGAGTCCGCGCTCGTGCTCGACGCCGCGCGGGTCGTGCTCTACGACACCGCCGGCGAGCGCGAGGGCGAGGTCGCCGACCCCATCGAGGCCGCCGGGCTCGCCCTCGCCGCGGCGATGGTGCGCGAGGCCGACCTCGTGCTGCTCGTCCTCCCCGGGCACGCGCCGCTGGACGCCCTCGGCGCGGCGCTGCTCGCGCGCACCGCCGACCGCCCGCGCATCGTCGTCGTCACCCACGGGGACCTCCCGCGCCGCCTCGACCTCCCCGGAGACGCTGGCGCCACCGCGGAGATCGCGATCCCCACCGGCGCCGGCGTCGACGCCCTGCGCGCGGCGCTGCCGACGGCCCTGCGCGGGGAGGACCCCGGCGAGGTCGCCGCGATCGTCGCGAGCCAGCGCCAGCGGGACGCCTACGCGCGCCTCGGTGCGCACGCCTCCGCCGCGGCCGCAGCGCTCGTGGATGGCGCCGGCGCCGCCGTCGCCGTCGAGCGTGTGTACGAGGCCCTCGGCGCCCTCGACGCCCTCACCGGCCGGGACACCCGCGAGGCCGTGCTCGATCGCCTCTTCGCCCGGTTCTGCATCGGGAAGTAGCCGTCCTGGCGGGCCGGGCGACCGGAACGCCGGCCGCCCGGCCGCCGGGAGACCGGGTTAGAGCGGGCCTCCCCCGGAGCGACCGTGCGTTCGTTGTTCGTGATGGATCCGATCGAGCGCCTGAACATCGCCGGCGACTCGACCTACATGCTCATGCGCGAGAGCACCGCGCGCGGCTGGCCCGTCTCCTGGTGCACCCCGTCCGACCTCTACGTGCGCGGCGGCCGCGCCTGGGCGCGCGCCGAGACGGTCACGACGATTGGCGAGGCCCCGCACTTCCTCCGCGGCGGCACGGGCGACGTCGAGCTCGGCGAGTTCGACCTCGTGTGGATGCGCAAGGACCCCCCGTTCGACATGGAGTACATCTTCGCGACGTACCTGCTCGAACGCGTCCCGGCGGGCACCCTCGTGCTCAACCGCCCGTCCTCGGTGCGGTCCTACAACGAGAAGCTCCACACCCTCGACTTCCCCGAGCTCTGCGTCGACACGCTGGTCACCCGCGACCGCGAGCGCATCGTCGCCTTCGCGGGAACGTACGACCGTATCGTCATCAAGCCTTGGGACGGCAACGGCGGCCGCGGCGTGCTCGTCACCCATGCGCGGGACCCCAACCTCCGCTCCATGATCGAGCTGCTCACGCAGGAGGGCCGCGTCGCCATCTTCGCGCAGCGGTACATCCCGGAGATCGTGCTCGGCGACAAGCGCATCATCCTCGTGGACGGCACGCCCGTCGGCGCCATGCTCCGCGTCCCCTCGGGGGACGACCACCGCGGCAACATGCACGCCGGCGCCAGCGTCGCCGCGAGCCAGCTCGACGCGCGGGACCGCGAGATCTGCGCCCGCATCGGGCCGCGCCTCCGTGAGGAGGGGCTCCTCTTCGTCGGGATCGACGTGATCGGCGGCTGGCTGACCGAGATCAACGTCACCTCCCCGACCGGCATCCAGGAGATCAACCGCCTCGACGGCGTCCGCATCGAGCAGCTCCTCCTCGACGCCGCCGTGCGCCTCCACCCCCACGCGGGCGCCGCGGCGTGATCGCCCTCCTCCTGCTCGCGTGCGCCGGGGGCCCGCCGGTGGAGCCCCTCCCCGTGCTCGGGGGCGTCCCGCCGTTCGAGCTGACGGACGCGACGGGCGCCGCCTTCTCGCGCACGGCGCTGGACGGCAAGATCTGGGTCGCGGACTTCATGTTCACGAGCTGCACGACGGTGTGCCCGATCCTCTCGACCCACATGGCCGAGGTGCAGGCCCGCTACGCGAAGGAGGCCGACGTGCGCCTCGTCTCCTTCTCGGTGGACCCCGGCACCGACACGCCGCCGGTCCTCGCGGCGTACGGGGCGCGCTTCGGCGCCGACCCCGCCCGGTGGTTCTTCCTCACCGGCCCGATGGACACCGTGAAGTCGGTCGTGGTCGACAGCTTCAAGATGGTGCTCGAGCGCATCGAGAGCCCGACCGAGCCGGCGACGATCCTCCACGGCGAGCGCTTCGTCGTGGTCGACCGCCTCGGGAGGATCCGCGCCTACCCGGAACCCAAGGAGCCCGGCAAGGCCGAGCTGTACGCCGCGGTGGACGCCCTCCTCGCCGAGTGACGCGGGCGCCCTCCGCTGGGGGGGGGGCGCGCCGCCGCCGACTACGGGATCTTGATCTCCTGGCCGAGCGTCAGGTCGATGCCCTTCTTGAGCGTCGCCTTGTTGGCCTTCTGGATGTCCTCCCAGCGGCTCGAGTCCCCGTAGTAGCGGGCGGCGAGCTTGTAGAGGGTGTCGCCCTTGTCGACGACATGGACGCGGGGGCCGGACTTCGCGTCCGCCTTGGCGACCTCCGCCTTCGGGGCGGCGGGCTTGGCGACGGCCGCAGGGGCGGCGACGACGGCGGCGGGCGGCTTCTCGACCTTGGCGGTCGGGAGCGAACCGGCGGGGACGGCGGCGGCGCCTTCGACCGCGGCGGCGCCTTCCGCGACGGCACCCTCGACCGCAGCGGGCGCGGCGCCGTCCACCGCGGCGACGGCCGCGACGGGGGCGACGGTGTCGGACGAGACGGTGTCGGACGAGACGGTGTCGGACGAGACGGTGTCGGACGAGGCGGTGTCGGACGAGGCAGACCCGCCGAAGAGCGCGAGGAGGCCGATGACGAGCGTGCCGGCCACGCTCACGCCGAGGGTCGCGTACTTCCAGGTGCGCTCACGCTCGCGGGAGACGGTCACCTCGGTCTCGAGGCGGACGGTCTCGGAGCGGAGGGTGCGGGTCTCGTTGCGGAGCGAGCGGATCTCGCCCTGCTCGCGCGCGGCGATGCGGGCGCGGTGCTCCTCCTCGCGGGCCCGCTCGGCGCGGATGGCGCCCTCGAGCTGGTCGCGGAAGCCGGCGGGGGCGAGGCCACCGGCGGCCACGGCGCCGTCGAGGCGGGCGAGCGCTTCGCCGGGGCGGCCCTGGGCGGCGTGCACCTTGGCCATGAGGAGGAGGGCCTCGGCGTCGTCCGGGTCGAGGCAGACGAGCATCTGCAGGCGCGCGTGGGCCTGGCCGAGGTGGCCGTCGCGCGCGAAGGCGAGGGCCTCGTCGTAGAGGGAGTTGGGGGCGTCGATGCCGGCGCTGCGCAGGGTGGCCGCGATGCGCTCGGTGGCGGGCTGCGCGCCCGGGGGGGCGCCGCGGGGCGGATCGTCGAACTGGACGAGGGCGGCTGTCGACACGGGGGGCTCCGGGCGGAGGGTCGCGATGGGGAATCGCGGGGGGAGAAGCCAAGCCTATCTGTGTGGACACGTCAAGTCCAGCCTTTGAATCCCGTTGAGTGATCGTCCCCTCTGGGGTCGGAGGCGTCCGCGCGCGCCCCGTCCGGGATAGGGGGCCGAATGGCGAGTGGCGCAGAAGAGTACGTCGTGGTTCCCGAGGGTTGGCTCTCCCGTGGGGAGGCGTTCGTCCGTGGGGATCATGCCCAGTTGGCCGTGTTCGGTGGCATCCCCGGCGAGCGCGCGCGCGTTCGGCTCCTCGAGCGCGGAGGGCACCAGCACCGCGCCCGGTACGTGAAGCCCGAGGGCCCACGTCACCCGGAGCGGGTCGAGCCCCCCTGCGACCGCTACGTGCCGTGCGGTCAGTGTCCCCTGATGCACCTGACGCCCGCGGGCCAGGGGCGCGTGCGGGTCAACCTGCTCAAGCAGGCGTTCGAGGCCGAACGGGCGCCGACGGAGTTCGACTTCTCCCCGCTCGTCCCGGTGGCGAACGCCGCCGCGGCTGCGTCGCACACGATCGAGCTCATCGCCGGCTGGTCGGACGAGCGTCACCTCCGCCTCGGCGTGCCGGGGAAGGACGGGCGCAAGGTCGTCCCCATCCCGCTCTGCCACATCGCGACCGAGCCGCTGCGCCGCGTGATGACCAACACCGCGCACCACCTCGGCGCGCAGAAGATCTACCCCTGGGAGGGCCACCGTGGCAGCTTCCGCGGGCTCTTCGCGCGGCAGTCCACCACCGGCGGGGTGTTCATCACCCTCGTGTTCGCGCGCCCGTCGATGTTCGCCAAGTCCCTCGCCGAGGCCGTCGCCGCGCAGCTCCCCGAGTGCCACGGCGTGTTCGCGCACTGGAACGACGTGCCGGGCCCGCTGCTCGGGCGCTCGGCCGAGTCCGGCGACCCCGAGGTCAGCGCCGTCTACGGCCGCACCTCTCTCGAGGAGGAGGTCTCCGGCCTCAAGATCCGCCTCGGCGCGGTCGACCCCTTCCCCTCCGTCCCGTCCGTGGGCATCGCCCTCTGGGAGGCCCTGGTGGACGCGCTCGCGCCCGCCCCGGGCGACACCGTGGTCGACCTCGGCGCCGGCGCCGGCACCGGCGCGCGCACCCTCCTCCTCGCGCGCCGCGCGGGCTGGGCGCTCGGCATCGACCCGCAGGAGGGCGTCATCCGCCGCGCCCGCGAGAACGCCGCCGCCAACAACATCAGCGCCGACTTCCTCTCCGGCGCCATCGCGGAGGGCCTCGAGGCCTCCCGCCCGCGCCTCGCCGGCCGCCGCCCCTTCGTCGTGGTGGACGTGGGGCCGAAGGGCCTCGACGGACCGACGATGGAGCAGGTGCTCGCGCTCGATCCGCGCCGCGTCGCGCTCGTCTCGACCAACCCGCGCTCGCTCGCGCGGGACATCGCCCGGTTCGCGGCGCACGGCCTGCGCCTCGCGCGCCTCGCGCCGTACGACACCGCGCCGCACACGCCCTTCGGCGAGACCTTCGCGCTGCTCACCTCGGACGACACGACCGCGCCGACGCTCCGCGCCCCCCGGCGCCGCACCGTGCGCGCGGGCTGACCCGATCGGCGGGGGATCCGGCCGGGGGCGCCTCCGCCTCTGGTACCCTTCGCGGGTGCTACCCTTCCTCGCCCTGACCGCGGCCCTCTCGTCCCCCGCCCTCGCCGCCGACGCCGAGACGACGATCCTCGTCTCCAGCCTCCAACCGCGCAACGTCGAGGCCGCCGGCCTCGCGTCACTGGTGGAGAACTTCCTCGCGCAGGAGCTCTCGAGCCACGCGGGCTTCGACGTGATGCGCGTCGAGGACGCACCGCCGTTCGCCGACTACCCGGCGCGCGTCTACATGGAGGGCTGCCCCCCCGGCGAGGTCGTCGGCTGCACGCAGATCGTCGGCGAGCGCGCGAAGGCGAAGTTCGCCGTCACCGGCACGGTGAAGTCCCTCGTGGGCGGCACCAAGGTCGAGATCGAGATCCTCGACATCGCGGGTTCGCGCTCGCTCGTGCGGTTCGAGTCCGAGCTCGACACCGGCGGGGACGAGGCCTTCGCCGAGGGCGTCGCCAAGGTGCTCGTGGCCGTGATCAACGGCGAGATCGGTAAGGAGCGGGACATCCGCTTCGACGGGGAGGAGGCGCCCGAGCCAATGGACAACGAGGCCGTGCGCGCGCAGCTCGCCCTCCTCCAGCGCGAGATGGGCAGCGTGTCGGCGGTCATCAGCCGCAGCGACGACGCGATCGTGCGCCCCACCTACACCCTCGACGACCTCGCGAAGAAGATGGAGGGCGAGGGCACCAAGCCGTGGGAGCGCCTCGAGATGAAGCCGGGGGAGTACCTCCGCTACAAGAACTCGGGCATGGAGCTGTTCGAGTGGCGGGAGCGCGCCCTCGGCCGCAAGGGCCAGCTCCTCCTGCGCCCGACCGTCGGCTACTCCAACGGCCCCTACTCCGGCACCTACTACGGGCGCGTCGCCTACGACGTGGTCACCGGCAGCCTCGCCGTGGTGGACGTGTACGCGGCCCAGGCCGTGCAGACCGGCAGCGGCGCGCACTTCGGCGCGAGCGCGGCCTACGGGCTGACCCCCTACCTCGACGTCGGCGCCGTCATCGGCCTCACCACCGGCTCCTGGACCGTCGACATCGCCCAGGAGACCGTCGGCCAGCCCGCCTCCGCGCCGCAGCCGGACACCACCGCGCAGACGACGCTCGTGGTCGGCCCGAAGGTGACCGCCACGCTCTTCCCGATCTCGCCCATCCGCCCGAGCTTCGGCGGGTCGGTGCTGGTGATGCGCGGCCGCACCGTGATGGACCCCGCGACCACGCCCCAGGGCATCGTCTTCAGCCCCGCGGTGATGGTGGCCGCGGAGGTGTTCGTGGGTGGGGAGGCGCGGATCTCGAAGCGCGTCGACGCCTTCGTTCAGGTCCCGCTGCAGATCCGCCTCGCGGGAGAGGTGGACGCCTCGCTGCGCCAAGGGATCACCCAGGAGGTGGACGCGACGCCGCCCTCGGCCGCGGGGATCGTGGGCGGGGGCGTGGTCGCCGGCCTGCAAATCCGCTTGTTCGGGGCCAAGGCCAAGGAGGCGAGCCGCTTCGACGACATGGACGAGCCGACGGAGTAGCGCCGGGGGACTCGGATTCGTCACGTTCCTTCTTAAAGGGGGGGATCGGGTCGACACGTTTTGAGATAGCGTGAGCGCAGCTACGGACGTGCTCGATGCGGATGCTCCCTCTCTCCCTCCTCCTCGCGCTCTCGGCCTGCACGACCGAGCCGACCGTGCTCGACAAGGGCGCGGACACCAGCACGGTCTCCGAGGACACGGACAGCGACACGGACAGCGACACCGACTCGGACACCGACACCGACACCGACCCGGACGCCGACGCGGACGGGGACGGCTACACCGCGCGCATCGACTGCGAGGACGAGAACGCCGCGGTGAACCCCGGCGCCGACGAGCTCTGCAACGGCGTCGACGACGACTGCGACGGCGTGGTCGACCCCGGCACCAGCGTCGACGCGCCGACCTGGTACGCCGACCTCGACTTCGACGGCTACGGCGACGACGATTCGATGACGGCCGCGTGTGACCCCGGGCCCGGCTGGGTCGCGGTCGGCGGAGACTGTGACGATTCGACCAACGCCGTGAACCCGGCGGCGACCGAGGTGTGCAACGGCATCGACGACGACTGTGACGGGACCATCGACACGACCGGGGGGGCCGAGATCCCGACCTGGTACGTGGATCTCGACGGGGACGGCTTCGGCGATGCCGACTACGCCGTGACCGACTGTGAGGCCCCGGCCGACTTCTTCGTGCTCAACGGCGAGGACTGTGACGACACCGCGGACACCGTCAACCCCGACGCGGCCGACAGCTGCGGCAACGCGGTGGACGACAACTGCGACGGCTCCGTCGACGAGACCTGCACCGCGGACGCCGACGGGGACGGCTTCGATCTGCTCGACGGGGACTGCGACGACTTCGACGCCTCGACCTACCCAGGCGCCCCCGAGGGCACTTCGACCGACGTGGACAACGACTGCAGCGGCACCGCTTCGGCCGATCCGATTGCGGTGGCGGTGAACAGCGGCTCGACCCTCACCTGCAACGACGTCGGCCTGGACGGCAGCGGCTCCTACGACCTCGGCGGCCTGCCCCTCACCTACGCGTGGGAGCTCGTCGCAGGCCCGGCGGACTCGTCGCGCACCACCGCCGACATCATCAGCACGGATGACGTGGCGCCCGTGTTCACCGCGGACGTGGCCGGCACCTACAGCTTCGACCTCGTCGTCGACAACGGCGACGTGGAGTCCGTCCCCGACACCCTCGACATCGTCGTCACGACGCGCTCGACCAACAGCGCGCCCGTCACGCGCGCGGGCGCCGACCAGGCGGGCAGCGGCATCTCGACCTGCACGGTCATCGCTTACACCACCGACTACACCTGCGACGAGTGTGACGCGACCACGTTCACCCTCTCCACCACCGGCGTGACCGACGCCGACGGGGACGACCTCACCTACGCGTGGTCCATCACCAGCGGCGGCACCTACGGCACGCTCTCCGCGTCGACCGGCGACTCCGTGGTCGTCACGATCGCCGGCGCCCCCGCGACCTACGGCGCCTCGGCGAACGTCGAGGTGGACGTGGAGCTCACCGCGACCGACTGCATGGGCGCGTCGAGCTCCGACTCGGTGACCCTCACCTACACCTGCACCGGGGCGTAGGGGCGGGTAGCCCTCAGCTCCCGAAGCCGCTCGGCTTCGGCAGCATCGGCTGGATGGTGTCGACGAAGGCGCGGAGGTTGCGGCTCTGCAGGTAGATCTCGCCGGGGCCCGTGTACTTGAACACGAGGCCTTCGCCCGAGGTGATCGTGGAGAGGAGGCCCTTGGCGGCCTTGGTCATCTCGTAGCGGACGCCGGCGTCGAACGCGACGATGTGGCCGCTGTCGACGACGTAGGACTCGCCCGGCGCGAGGACGATCTTGTGGATGGCGCCGTAGCTGGAGAGGAGCAGGGTGCCCGAGCCGCTCACCTTCACGAGGAAGGCGCCTTCACCGCCGAGCATCTGCATGCCGGCGAACTTCGTCTCGACGGTGAGCGCGGTGCTGCCCGCGAGCCAGCTCCCCGCCTGGATGAGGAAGGTCTGGTTGACGAGCTCGACGCCGAGGATGTCGCCGGGGGTGCTCGGGGCGAGGAGGATCTCGCCGGGGGCGCCCTGGGCCGTGTAGGTGCTCTGGAAGAGCGACTCGCCCGCGAGCATGGCGCGGCCAAGCGAGGCGAGCAGGCCGCCCTGCATCTTCGACTCGAGCTGGAGGTGCGCCGACATGCCGACCATCGCGCCGGACTCGGTGCGGATGGACTCGCCCGCGGCGAGCTCGACGTGCGCGAGGGCGAAGGACGGGCGGTAGAGGATGCGGTGCTGCACGGGGGCTCCAGACGGGGCTCGGACGACGAGCGCTTAGAAGAACTGCCAGTCTCCGACGGTCTCTCCGCGCTCCTTGCGTTGGGCGATGAGGAACGCGTCGAGCGCGGCGACGAAGTTGAGCAGGCCGCCGCCGAAGCAGGTGCCGATCGACACGACGAGGAGGACGACCCCCTTCACCGTCTGCCCGGCGTAGAGCTGGCCGACGCCGGGGAGCAGGAAGCTCAGGAGCGCGGCGAGCCACACGTTGGGGGGCGCGACGACGGGCGCTGGCGGCGCCTCGGTGAAGTTGGGGGCCGGGCGGGCGACGGGCGCGAGGGGGCGCGGCGCGGACTCGGGGTCGGGCCCGAGGAGGTCGGCGAGGTCGGGCGGGACGATGGACCGCGTGGGGACGAGCGAGGGCGGCGTGGCGGGCACGGTGGCGGCGGGCACGGTGGCGGCGGGCACGGGCGGCGGGGTGGGGACGGCCCCCTCGGGGCCCGCGGCGGCGCCGGTGGGGGGCGTGCCCCCGTAGAAGGCGGCGAGGTCCTCCTCGGGGGAGACGAGCTCGTGGCGGGGCATGGGGCCGTTCCGGCGGGTGGGGCTGCGATGTAACCTACGGGGCGCGCGGATGACCGGCCGCCCGCCTCCCAGACCCCCTCGCCTACGACGGCCGGGCGGCTATGTTCGGCGCCCACCCGAGGCCACGCATGTCCGACGACTACTACAAGCAGGAGCACCTCCGTCACTTCGGGCAGGTGAGCGCCGCCAGCCCCGAGCTCGGCAAGAAGTTCTTCGAGTGGTACGGCGCCGTCTTCGCCGAGGGCGCCCTCTCCGAGCGGGAGAAGTGCCTCATCGCGCTCGCGGTGGCCAACACCATCCAGTGCCCCTACTGCATCGAGGCCTACACCAAGGAGTCGCTCTCCAAGGGCGCGGACCTCGAGCAGATGACCGAGGCGCTGCACGTCGCGGCGGCCATCCGCGGCGGGGCGGCGATGGTGCACGGGATGCAGATGATCGAGCACGCGAAGAAGGCGGGGATGTGAGCGTCGGCCCCGAGCGAACGACGAGCCTCCGCTCGCGCGGCGCGGGCCTCGCCGACCCCGTCGCCCAGCTCGCCCGGCTCGACGCGCTCCAGCTCGAAGGCGGAGACTTCGCCGCCGCCGTCGCGACCGCCGGCTACCCCGCGGGCCTCACCCCCGGGCGCCTCGAGGTCTTCCAGATCAACGTCGGGCGCCTGTGCAACATGACCTGCCGCCACTGCCACGTGGACGCCGGGCCCGACCGCACCGTCGAGAACATGGACCGCGCCACGATCGACGCGTGCCTCGCCGCGCTCGACCGCACCGAGGCCCACACGGTCGACCTCACCGGCGGCGCGCCTGAGCTGAACCCCCACTTCCGCTACCTCGTCGACCAGTGCGTCGCGCGCGGCAAGCATGTGGTGGACCGCTGCAACCTGACCGTGCTCCTCCTCCCCAAGTACGCGGACCTGCCGGAGTGGTTCGCGGAGCGCGGGGTCGAGGTGGTGTGCTCGTTGCCGCACTTCCGGAAGCTCAGCACGGACGCCCAGCGCGGGGACGGCACCTTCGAGCGCTCGATCGAGGCCCTCGGCCGCCTGAACGCCGCCGGCTACGGCCGGGGGGACCCGCGCCGCGTCCTCACGCTCATGCACAACCCGGCGGGCGCCTTCCTCCCCGGCGGCCAGGCGTCCATGGAGCGGGAGTGGAAGGCCGCGCTCCTGCGGAACCACGGCGTGACGTTCGACCGCCTCATCGCGCTGAACAACATGCCGATCTCCCGCTACCTCGAGTGGCTCGAGTCCTCCGGGAACACCCAGGCGTACGTCGAGAAGCTCGTGGGGGCCTTCAACCCGGCGGCGGTCGGCGGGCTGATGTGCCGGAACACGCTCTCCGTGTCTTGGGATGGCACGCTGCACGACTGCGACTTCAACCAGATGTTGGATCTGCCGTCCGCGGTCCCAACACCCAACGTACGGGACATCGATCTCGACGCGCTGGCCCGCCGTCGCGTCGTGACTGCACGGCACTGTTTCGGCTGCACGGCCGGTGCCGGATCGAGCTGTGGTGGGGCCACCTCGAAAGAGGGGTGACAGTCGCCGGGAGGGGGGTAGGTCGGCACCGCGCGCGATCGTAAGGCGCGCGGTGCCGACCGGGGCGCCTCCCGTGGCGGAGGCGGGGGACGCTACTTCGCGTCGCCGTTGACGCGGTCGCGCATCTCCTTGCCCGGCTTGAAGCCGGGGACGCGGCGCGCGGCGATCTCGATCGCGGCGCCGGTCTGGGGGTTGCGGCCGGTGCGGGCCGCCGAATCACGCACGCTGAACGTGCCGAATCCGCGCACGTCCACCTTCTCGCCGTCGGCGAGGCCCTTGATCACGAGCTCGAACACGTCGTCGACGACGCTCTGTACCTGGGTCTTCGTCATGCCCTGGCGGGCGGCGATCGCATCGATCAGATCAGACTTCTTCATGGGGTCCTTCCTCTGGGGAGGCGGAGAATAACTGACGGCGGGAGCTCCGCAACAGGATGCGCGTTGATCTCCGGGGCGGGGCGTGGAGACGATCGCCCCGGCGCGTGCGACATGGTCACGACGCTGCTCGTCTATTACATCCCGGGGGTAACGGGGTGTAACATTCGGCCGCCCTCGCGTGACACGCCGTGCCTACGGCACCCTCGCCAGGGTGACACCCTGCGCGAGGGCAGCGCGGGTGCGCGCGTCCACCGCGCCGAGCGCGTGCAGGGCCGGCCCCGCGGGCTCCGTGAGCACCCACGTCACGCCCTCCGCCGCGATCGTCTGGTCGACGCCCGTCGCCGGTAGCCCGACGCCCACCACGGCGTGGGCCTCCATCGTGAGGATGGCGACGGGGAGGGCGGGGGCGGCCGCGCGCAGCAGCGCCGCGTAGAGCACGGCCTTCTCGTCGCAGTCGGCGTGGGGGTCGCGCAGGACGGCGAGCGGGGGCGCGAACGAGTCGCGGTTGACGGCCTCGTAGGGGATGCCCTGCACGAAGGCGAGGGCGCGCTCGGCGAAGGCGCGCTCGGCGAAGGCGCGCTCGGCGAGCCGGGCCCCGTCGGGGGCGGCGCCGAGCGTGGCGGCGAGGGGCGCCACCGCCGGCGCGTTCAGGGCGGCGATGCGCGCGTGGTCGTAGCGGACCTCGTTCGGGCCGGTGCGCAGCAGGAGGCGCTCGGTGATCAGGGCCTCGTAGAGGCGGTCCTTCTCGGCGCGGCCGACCGTGATCACGTGGTCGACCTCGGCCTCGGTGCGGCCCTCCGCCTCGAGGGTGATCTTCGTGCCGCGCACGCTCACCCGCAGCCCCGGCAGCTCCCGCGCTGCCCAGGCCGTCATGCGCGCGCCGAGCTCCGTCATCACGGTGGGGAGCGCGAAGCGGAGCACCTCCGCGGTGCCGAGCGTGCCCGCCGGGAACGTGGTCACCGTGCGCTGCGCGGCGCCCGCGCGGTCCCGCCACCGGACGTCGAGCACCTCGCCCGCGGGGGTGTCGGTGCGCGTCCACGCCGGGGTGGCGGCGACCACGGGCCCGGCGAGCGCCAGGGCCAGGAGGGCGAGGATCGGGAGGCGAAGGGGCACGGGGTTGCTCCGCGACAGGGACGACGCCGGGGCGGGATCCTTCAGGGGACTATTCCGCTTCCAGGCACTCCACCCACGGCTCCGCCGCCATCCGCGCGAAGTCCGCGGTGGTCACCGTGCGGTCCGCGAGGGGATCGGCCGTCGTGTCCGAGAGGTGTACGCCCACGAGCCCGGCGGCCCGCGCGCCGCGCGTCGGCGGCTCGGCGTCGGCGAGGTCGGGGAGCTCCTCCGTCACGAAGAGGGCCTGGCCCGCGGCGACCGGCTCGGGGAGGAGGGCGAGGGCCTCGAGGAAGATGTCGGGGCTCGGCTTCGGGCGGGACTCGGCTTCGGAGCTCAACAAGACGACATCGAAGCGATCGAGGAACGTCGGCTCGGCGAGGAGCGCGTTCACCTCTTCGATGGTCCAGGTGGCGGGGACGTTGGTGACGATGCCGACGGGGATCGCGGCGGCCTCCAGCGCGTCGAGGAGGTTGTCGACGTCGTATTCGTCGGTGAAGAGGCCGTCGTTGCCCTCGACGAGGAGGGTCCCGCCGAGGTCGAAGAGCACGGCCGCGACCGGCGTGCACGGGGCCTCGATCTCCTCGACGGGATCGGTGTCGGCGGGGTCGGTGTCGGCGCCGACGATGGCGTTCCCGGCGCAGGCGAGCAGGTTCAGGAGGAGCATCGGGCCCTCCTATACGGCCGCGTCAGCGCCCGCTGCGCGCCGCGGCGCGGGTCTCCGCCTTCTCCCACATGCGGATCCACGCCTCGGCGGAGCGGAAGATCGGCTCGAGGTCGGCGTCGGACACGGCGTCGTGGCGGGCGTCCTCAAGGAGCTCGGGCAGCATGCCGACGTGGATCATGCCCTCCGCGTTGAAGTCGACGGCGCGGTTGCCGAGCTGGGGTGCGGTGAACGTCACGTCGCCCGCGTAGGAGGTGAACGGGTACGTGACGGGATCCTCCTGCGCGACGGCGCACGCGCCCGCGGCGAAGCGGGCCCCGTCCGCGCCGGCGAAGCCGTTGAGGTCGAAGCCGAACGGGGTGCCGGGGTAGCCGCCGTTCGCCTCGATGAGAGCGACCTCGTCGAGCACGCCGCGCACGGTGGAGCCCGGGTCGGCGGGGTCCTGGCAGCGCCCGAGGCCCACCCTCGAGATGCCGCCGAGGGCGTAGATGCGGCCGTCACCGTTGCGGCCGTGGGAGCCGGCGGCGGGGTAGTCGTTCGCCTCGAGCAGCTCGTAGGCACGGCGGTAGGACCACATCGGGAGGTGGTCCACCTCGATGATCATACCGCGGTCCATCAGGCCGTCGAAGAGGGCCTCGCCGACGTCGGTGAGCGTCGCGTTCTGGCACCAGCGCCCGTCGAGCGGACCTTCGAGGATCTCCGCGGCGTGTTCGAGGGCCGTCTCCATCGGCGCGTCCGGGAACCCGCTGAAGTCGACCGGCGGGTCGGAGAGGTACTCGTCCCGCGGCTCCTGGAGCCCGCTGAACGTGATGCTGCCGCCGTCGAAGCCTTTGGACATCGCGTCGTCGGGGCACACTTGGGTCTTGTTCGTGTAGTGGCCGGAGTTGAAGAAGTTGCCGAGCTCGATGAAGTCGCCCGAGCCGTCTCCGGGGGAGAAGCGGTTGTCGTACTTGTGCACGGGAAACACCGCGCGAACGCCGCGCGCGTAGTAGTCGTCGAGCTGCGCGTCGACGTAGGCGGCGTCGCAGGTGGGGGCGCCGGGCCGCGGCGTGAGCGTGCACCCGAAGAGGTCGGAGGTCTCGATGCCGAGCACAACGGCCAACTTACCGGCGGCGATGACCTCGCGCGCCTCCGCCGGGCTGGTCACGACGCGGAACCACCCCTTTCCCTCGCCGCCGGCCTGCGCGTCGACGTAGCGCTGCATCGCCCAGGACTCCTCGATGATGCGGTCGATGGCGGTCATGTCCTCGCAGTCCGCGTAGCGGCCCGGCTCGATGCCGTCGCCCACCGAGAAGTTGCAGATGATGGCGTTGGTCGTGGCGTGTTGCACCTCGAGCCGCAGCCCCGCCATCCACGCGCGCTCCAGCCATCGGTAGTATTGGGTCTGGTGCGTCGAGCGGTGCACCGCGTCGGGCCAGTCGGGGAAGTCGGGGTAGCCGGCGGTGAGGTGGTTGTCCTCGCTAAGCTCGCCGCCCACGAGGTCGACCAGCATCGCCGAGAGGTCGGCGGTGTTGTTCCCCGAGGAGTCAAAGGCGAAGCCGAAGAAGTCGCGCCGGCCGGCCTCGCCGTGGAACGGCGCGCAGTCGCCCAGGGCGTGCTCCACCCCGAGCCGATGGAAGGTGCCGCCGTGGAACACCCCTCCCCCGCCGAACGCAAAGTTGGACAGGAGGTGGGAGTGCGCGTCGGCGATGCCGTAGAGCGTCCCGTCGTCGAAGGTGGTGCGGGCGATGGAGCCGGTCGCGTCGAGCGACATCTCGGGGAACGTGGCGCAGCCCTCGGCGGGCTCGATCGTGAAGGCCAGGGCGTCCTCATCGGGGCCGAGCCCGTCCGCGCCGAGCAGCTTGTCGTTGCGACGGTTCCGCAGCTGATAGCGCGGCCCGCCCTGCCACGAGGGCTCCAGCGCCCACTCGCCCCCGGAGACGTACCCGTCGTCCACCAGCCCGTCCTCGATGCGGGTCAGGTCGGACTGGAGCGAGGCGTCGCGCGTCACCGGGCCCGAGTCGGCGACGAGGTAGCTGCCGTCGGCGTCGTAGAGGAGGTACACCCCGAGATCCGCCGCCTGGAGCCGGAAGCGCGCGGGCGCCGCGTCGGCGTCGCGCGTCCAACCGTAGGTGTCACCGTCGGGGGCGAGCACGTCCTTGTCGGCGCGCAGCGACACGCACTGGTTGGACCACCCCTCCACGTCGAGGTCCTCCACCGGGAGCCGCGGATCG
>CAJBVW010000286.1 GCA_903959175.1 uncultured Pseudomonadota bacterium | reverse complement strand
CCACGGCACCCACGGCGTCCCGCACGCCGCCCCAGTCCTCGACGTCCTCGACGGCGCCGACACCGTTTACCCCTCCCCCGGCGGCCACACCGCCCACACCTCCCCCGGCGTCCCCTGCGCCCCCGCCCGTGCTCGCGTCCGCCATAACAAACACCCAGGCCGTACCCGAACCGGCCGCGACAACCAACACACCACCGGTCCCGACGGCCCCCGATCCGTCGGCGGCAGCCCCGACCGCGGTCGTCGCGGCGGCGGAGCCGCCAACTGCTCCCGCCGAGCCCCCGTCCGCCGCCCCCACCTCCGCACCAAAGGCTATGCTGATCCTCGACGATCCTCTACCCACCAACCAACCCGTGTACGCGTGGCTCCGCACGAATGGCGACGCTACGCTCCGCGTCGGGGCCTCGCCGGCCGTCGTGGGGGGTGGCGCGCTCGGCGCAGGATATGGTTTGTTTCGCCTTGGTTTGGCCGTGTCCTACACCACACCCGCCCGCCTCCCCGCGCTGGGGGACACCGAGACCTACGACGGGGTCGATGTCGCCGGCGTCCTCTGCTGGCAGCCGCAGGGGCGGATCGCCCCGGTGCTCGGGGTCGGCGCGGGCGCGTCGCTCCGGCGGTACGTCATGGACAGCACCGCGATCGACTCCGCGACCATCCCCTTCGTAGGCGCAGATCTCGGCCTCTCCATCAGCCTCGTCCCGGCGCTGGCGCTCACCCCGCACGCGGGCGCGGTCGTCGATCTCAGCCCGACCTACCTCTCGAAAGGCAAGGCCAACCTGGAGCCTTCGCTCGTCGCGGCGCGGATCGGGCTCACCGTGGACGTGGTGCTCGGCCCGGCGGGCGCGCGGGCCGCCCGCAGATCGGCACCCGCCACGAAATAATTGGATCGGTCCCCGTCCACCGATGCACTGTCTCCGCGTGACACCGCCGCTCCCCACCCCCGCGCTCCTCGACGCCGCCGGCTCCGGCGACGCCGACGCACGCCAGCAGCTGTTCCGTGACTGGGCTCCCGTCGTCTTGCGTTGGTGCAAGTCCCTGGGCGGGCCCAAGGTCGACGCGGAGGATGCCGCGCATGACGTGCTCGTCACCGCGCTCACGCGCCTGCCGACGCTGCGGGAGGCCGCCCGCTTTGACGCGTGGATGTTCGGCATCACCCGGCGCGTGCTGACCGGCCACCGGCGCACGGCCTGGGTCCGCGGGTGGATCCCCGGGTTCACGCCGGATGTCCCCGACAGCGCCGAGGGCCCCAACGCCCGGATCGAGCGCAATCAGACCGGCGCGCGCGTGCAGGCCATCCTCGAGCGCCTGCCCGAGGACCACCGCGAGATCCTCGTGCTCTGCGACCTCGAGGAGCGCTCCGACGAGGCCGCCGCCGCGCTGCTCGGCGTGGCGGTCGGCACGGCGAAGAGCCGCCTCCGCCGCGCCCGTGAACGTTTCCAGATCCTGGCCGAGCGCTCCGGGCTCGCCGCCGACAACGCCCCTGCCGCCCTCGGAGGTGGACGATGAACAACTATGAAGACGCAAAGAGCGCCGCGCGCGAGCGCTTCGAGCCCAGCGAGCTCGCCGTGGCCCGCCTCTCCCGGCGCGCGGCGGCCACCCTCGACCGGCCGCGTCCCTCGCGGCGGCCCATGTACGCCGGTTTCGCGGCGCTGAGCGTCGCGGCGGCGGCGCTGCTGTTCGCGCTGCGGCCGACGGTCACCGTCTCCGCGCTGGCCGCGGACACGGCGACCACGATGCAGGTGTCGGACGACGTGGCGCTGAGCTACGCGGGCCGCGGCGAGGTCACGACGGACGGCGCGCATCCCCGCGTGTCGTGGGAGCTCGGCACCCTGGACGTCGAGGTGACCCCCAACCGCGGCGTAGACCTCGTCATCGAGACCCCCGAGGCCACGGTGCGCGTGATTGGAACCGGCTTCACCGTTGCGCGGGACGCGCTCGGGAGCGCGGTCGACGTGCGGCACGGCATCGTGGCGGTGCGCTGCGGAGACGGGCGCGAAGGCCAACTGACCGCCGGTCAGTCCATGACCTGCCTGCCCGTGCGCGCCGCAGGGATGTTGGCGCGGGCCAAGGCGCTCGCGGCGGGCGGCGCAGCGGACGCGGACGTCCTCGTGGCGCTCGACGCGGGGCTGCGGCTCGACGCGAGCCCCCCGGTGCGCGCCGAGCTCTCGGCCCGTCGCATCCGCACCTTGTCCGCGCTCGGCCGGGACGAAGAGGCGGCCGCGGCCGCGTCGGCTTGGCTCGCCGGGGACGAGACGATCCGCCGCGCCGAGGTCGAAGACCTCGCGTTCGCGGTCGCGATGCGCCGTGCCGACTGCGCCACCGCGACGCGCCTCGCCAAGACCGAAGCGCAGGCGGCCACCGCGGCCGCGTGTGAGCGCTGAATGTCGCTCCTGCTGCTCACCGCGTGCGCTCCGAACTACATCGCGTTCCCGATGGACGACACCGCGGGCACTGTCGTCGACACGAGCGCCGGGGGCGACACGGACACCGCCGCGGACACGGATGCCGACACCGCCGCCGACACCGATCCGGAGACCGGCACCGGCACGCCGGGCCGCGTGGACCCGAGCGATGGCCCCCAGATCACGCCGTGGGCGGGCTGGTTCGGCGCCCCGGTCTCGATCACGCCCCCCTCCGATTTTGCCGCAGACCTGAAGACCGGCGACTTCAACGGGGACGGCCTGCCCGACGTGTCGGTGTCCACCTCCCCGAGTGGCTCGTGGAAGGACGGGGACCGTCCCTTCAACATCGAGCTGTCCCTCACCGACGGCGCGGGCGGCTTCACGCCCGTGTCCGTCCCGACCGCCTTGCTGTCCGGGTACACCCTGGTCACCGACGTCGCCGACCTCGACGGCGACGGCGACGCCGACCTCGTCGCCGCACACTCCGGCGGCGTCTCCGTGTTCTTCTCGGACGGGACCACCCTCGCCACCCAGGTCGACTACACCGGGCTCCGCGTGGGGGCGGTCGAGCTCGGCGACGTCGACGGCGACGGCGACTCCGACCTGTTGGCCCTCGACGACAACGGGGACCTCAACCTCTGGGCCAACGACGGCCGCGGGAACTTCAGCCTGGTCCAGGCCCTGCCCGCCGGCGGCGGCTTCGTCTTGGACTACGAGTGGGACAGCATCGACCTCGTCGACCTCAACCTCGACGGCGCGCTCGATGTCGTCGTGCTCATCGCAGAGGGGACCTTCCTCGGCGTGGACCCGATGGTCGCCTACCTCAACGACGGCGCCGGCACGTTCGACACCACCGCCTGGTCGACCGGCCCGACGCCGCCCTACGACATCGCGCTCGGGGACATCGACGGCGAGGGCCACGTCGACATCGTGTACGCGGGCATGACGACTCCCACCATCGAATCGATCGCGTGGGACAGCGGCTATGGCGCCGTGACCTCCTGGCCGATCTCGAGCTACGGCTACCAGTGGGTCCTCACCGGGGACGTCGATGGCGACGGCGACACCGACGCCGTCGGGACGGTCGGCTTCGACGTCGGCGTGTCGCTCCAGGAGGCGGGCGCGCTCGTCGACCAGGGCGTCGCGTACCCCATGGCGACGACGATGGGCTGGCTCTCCGCGAACGACGCCATCGAACTTGTGGACATGAACGGCGATGGTTGCGCGGATGTCGTCGCGGCCCTCTATGGCGTCGGCACCAGCATCCTGCCCGCCACCGGCCCCAACTGCACCGGCGACGCCCCCAAGGCGTGGACGGGCGCGCTCCCCGACCGGCCTTCCCTCCCCGCGCGCGCTCCGGCGCGCTCCCTCCTCCGTCCGAACTCCACCCGGGACACCGTCCCTTCTCCGTAGAGGTCCTCATGCTCCTCCTCGTCTCCTCCGCCTTCGCCACCGCGCCGGTCTTGTTCGGCGCCCCGGTCTCGATCACGCCCCCCTCCGATTTTGCCGCAGACCTGAAGACCGGTGACTTCAACGGGGACGGCCTGCCCGACGTGTCGGTGTCCACCTCCCCGAGTGGCTCGT
>CAJBVW010000285.1 GCA_903959175.1 uncultured Pseudomonadota bacterium | reverse complement strand
CTTCGGCGTCATGTTCGCGCCCGAGAGCCGCGCCTCGACCGGCACGATCGCCGCCCGCTTGTAGGCGAGCAGCACGAGCGCGTTCTCGGCTTGGCCGCGGCCTCGCGTGAGGACGGCGACGCTCACGCGCGCGGACTCCACGAGCGTCTCGCTCTGGCGGAAGGCGACCTCGGAGGCGACGCCGGCGTCGAAGCGTTGGCGGTCGAGGGCGAGCGAGGCCTCCCGCGCGGCCAGGGTCCGTTCGGCCAGCACGAGCTGCTCCGCGTAGGCGCGCTCCGCGAGGTGGGCGCTCGCGACCTCGGCCACGAGGGTGCTCCGGGCGCTGCGCGCGGCCTCCTCCGTCGCGAGGTAGGTCGCGAGGGCGGCGTCGGAGAGGCTCTTGACGCGCCCGAAGAAGTCGAGCTCGAACGCCGCGACGAGGCCGCCCACCTGGTACGAGGTCCCGACGGGCTCGCCCGGCGCGGAGGGGTTGGTGAACGCGGCGCCGGCCTGGAGCGCGAGGCTCGGGAGGCGGTCGGCGCGCTCGATCCGGTAGAGGGCGCGCGCCCGCTCGACGTTGAGCGCGGCCACCCGGAGGTCGCGGTTCGCAGCGAGGGAGGCCTCCACGAGGGCCTCGAGGCGGGGGTCGGCGAAGGCGTCCTGCCAGCGCAGCCCCGGGGCGTCGAGCGCGGCGCCGTCGGCCGCGGGTACGGGCCAGCTCTCCGCGACCGGCGCGTCGGGGCGCACGTAGCGGGGCGCGAGGCTGCAGCCGGCGAGGAGGAGGAGCAGGGACGGCCATCCGGCGGGGCTACCCATGAGCGCTGGTCTCCTCTGCGGTCACGACGGTGGCGACCGGGGCGCGGCGCTTGCCGAAGAGCCGGCGCACGACGACGAAGAACACGGGGACGAGCACGACCGCGAGCACGGTCGCCGAGATCATCCCGCCCATCACCGCCGTCCCGATGGCGCGCTGGCTGGCCGAGCCGGCGCCGCTGGCCGTCGCGAGGGGGAGCACCCCGAGGATGAAGGCGAGCGAGGTCATCACGATCGGCCGGAAGCGCAAGCGCACGGCGGTCAAGGTGGCTTCCACGAGGTCGTGCCCTTCGGCCTCGAGATCCTTCGCGAATTCGATGATGAGGATCGCGTTCTTCGCGGACAGCCCCATGACCGCGATCATGCCGACCTTGAAGTACACGTCGTTCGGGAGGTCCCGCATGGTCGTCGCGATGAGGGCCCCGACGATGCCGAGCGGCACCACCAACAGGACCGAGGCGGGGATGGTCCAGCTCTCGTAGAGCGCGGCGAGGCAGAGGAAGATCGCCAGGAGCGACAGCGCGAGGAGCGCCGGCACCTGGGAGCCGGAGGTCTGCTCCTCGAGCGAGGTGCCGGTCCACTCGTAGCCGAAGCCCTTCGGGAGCTGGGCCGCGAGCGCCTTCATCTCCGCCATGGCCTCACCCGTGCTGCGCCCCGCGACGGCCTCTCCCGTGATCCGCATCGCGGGGTAGCCGTTGTAGCGCACGAGCTGGACGGGCCGCACGACCCAGGCGGCCTCGGTGAACTCCGAGAGGGCGACCATGCCGCCGTCGCGGTTGCGGACGTGCAGGCGCTCGAGGTCCCCGGGCTGCATGCGCTGCTCGGCGTCTACCTGCACGATCACGCGCTGCTGCCGGCCGTCGCTCGGGAAGTCGCTCACGTAGGCGGAGCCGAGGCCGGTGGCGAGCACCTCGCCGACGGACGAGAAGCTCACGCCGAGCGCCGCGGCCTTGTCGCGGTCGACCCGGAGCTCGAGCTGCTGCGTGTCCTCCAGGCCCTCCGCGCGCACGTTCGCGAGCAGCGGGGACTTCCGCGCGAGGCCGAGGAGCTGGTCGCGCGCGGCGAGGAGCGCGTCGTGGCCCATGGCGCCGCGATCCTGGAGGCGGAAGCTGAAGCCGGAGGAGGTGCCGAGCTCGCGGATCGGCGGCGGGTTCACGGTGAAGATGAGGGCGTCCCGCACGGACGAGAAGCGCTTGTTGGCCTCGCCCGCGACGATCACCGAGGTCTGCGCGGCGGTGCGCTCGTCCCAGGGCTTGAGCGTGATGAACCCCATCGCCGCGTTCTGGGCGTTGCCCGAGAAGCTGAAGCCGCGGAAGGTGAGGATGCGGTCGACGGCGGGGTGCGCCATCCACCACGCCTCCATCTCCTCGATGACCTTCTCCGTGCGGTTCGTGCTCGCGCCCGGCGGGAGCGTCACGATCGACTGGACGGAGCCCTGGTCCTCGGACGGGAGGAACGCGGCGGGGAGGCGCTCGTAGAGCACGCCGAGCGTCACGAGCACCGCGGCGTAGGCCGCCATCGCCCGGCCCGTGCGCCCGAGCACCCGCGCCACAAAACCGGTGTAGCGCTGGGTGAGCCGGTCGAACGCCCGGTTGAACCCCGCGAGCAGGCCCTTCTTCTCGGCGTGGCCGTGCATGGGGAGCAGGAGCGTCGCGCAGAGGGCGGGGGTGAGGGTGAGGGCGAGCATCGCGGAGAAGGCGATGGAGGAGACCATCGCGAGCGAGAACTGTTGGTAGATCTTGCCGACGGCGCCGCCGAAGAAGGCCATCGGTACGAACACGGCCATGAGGACGAGCGTGATGCCGACGATGGCGCCCGAGATCTGGCCCATCGCCTTGGCGGTCGCGTCGCGCGGCCCGAGCCCCTCCGACACCATGATCCGCTCGACGTTCTCGACGACCACGATCGCGTCGTCCACGACGATGCCGATGGCGAGCACGAGGCCGAACATCGTGAGCACGTTGATGGAGAAGCCGAAGGCGTACATCGTCGCGAGCGCGCCGAGCAGGGCGATGGGGACGACGAGGGTGGGGATGAGCGTGGCGCGCAGGTTCTGGAGGAACAGCAGCATCACCAGGAAGACGAGGATCACCGCCTCGATCAGCGTCTCGACCACGCCCTCGATCGAGATCTGGATGAAGCGCGAGTTGTCGACGGCGACGACGTACTCGACGCCCGCCGGGAAGTACTGGGAGAGCTCCTTCATCTTCGCCTTCACCGCGTCCGCCGTCGCGAGCGCGTTTCCGGTCGGCGAGAGCTGGACCGCGAACATGGAGGCGGGGAGGCCGTTGAGCCGCGGCGACGTCGAGTAGGACTGCCCGCCGAGCTCGACGCGGGCGACGTCCCCGAGGCGCACGACGGAGCCGTCCGCGCCGGCGCGGAGCACGATGTCGGCGAAGGCCTCCGGCGTCGTGAGCTGCCCGGTGACGACGACGCTCGAGGCGATCGCGGTGGTGGAGGTGTTCGGGAGGTCGCCGAGGGAGCCCGCCGCGACCTGCGCGTTCTGCGCCTGGATCGCCGTGTTCACGTCACCCGAGGTGACGCCGAGGCCGACCATCTTGTTCGGGTCGAGCCAGACGCGCATGGCGCGCTCGGTGCCGAAGAAGGTCGCCTGGCCGACGCCGGGGACGCGCCGGACCTCGTTGATGAGGTTGCGGCTGATGTAGTCGCCGAGGGCGATCGGGTCGCGCTTGCCGTCGGTGGACTGGAGGCCGACGATCAGCAGGAAGCTCGGCGACGCCTTGCTGACCTGCACGCCCTGCTGCTTGATCGAGGCGGGGAGCCGTGACTCGACGCGCTTGAGGCGGTTCTGCACGTCCACCGCGGCGAGATCGGGATTGGTCCCCGTCACGAAGGTGGCGTTGATCTGCGCCGCGCCGTTCGCCGCGCTGGAGGACTCCACGTAGAGGAGCCCCTCCGCGCCGTTGAGCTCCTGCTCGATGAGGCTGGTCACGCTCTCGTCGAGGATCGTGGCGGAGGCCCCCGGCCAGTTGGCGGTGATGCTCACCGACGGCGGCGCGACGGTCGGGTACTGGGCGACCGGGAGGCGGGTGAGGGCGAGCGCGCCCGCGAGGACGACGAAGAGCGCGAGGACCCAGGCGAAGACGGGGCGGTCGACGAAGAAGCGCGCCATCAGGGCGCGCCGACCGCGAGCGGGACCGGCGTGACGGGGGAGCCCGGCCGGGCCTTCTGGAGCCCGTCCACGATGACCTGGTCGCCGGCCGCGAGGCCCTTGGTGATGAGCCAGGTGTCGCCGACGGCGCTGCCGACCTCGACCGGGCGCACCGCGACCAGCCCGTCCGCGCCGACCACGAGCACGGTCGCGCCGTCCGGCTTCCGCGCGACGGCCTGCTGGGGCACGGTGATGGCGTCCGCGAGGACGGCCTGGGGGATGCGCGCGCGCACGAACTCGCCGGGGAGGAGGTCGCCGTCGGGGTTGGGGACCTCGGCGCGCAGCTCGATGGCGCCGGTGCTGCGGTCCACCGTCACGTCGGTGAACAGGAGCGTGCCGGGCTGCGGGTGCTCGCTGCCGTCCTCCCGGAGGATCGTGACCGCGACGGCGTCCTCGCCGCCCGCGGGGGCCATCGCGCCGCTGCGGAGGGCGCGGCGGAGGCGCTGGACCTCGGCGCTGGACTGCGTGAGGTCGACGAACACGACGTCGAGCTGCTGGATCGTGGCGAGGAGCGTGGCCTCGCCCTGGCCGACGAGCGCGCCCTCCGTGACCTCGGCGCGGCCGATGCGCCCGCTGATCGGCGCGGTCACCGTCGCGTAGCCGAGGTTCAGCCGCGCGGTCGCGACGGCGGCCTTCGCGGCGGCGACGTCGGCCTCGGCGGAGGCGCGGGTGGCGGTCGCGTCGTCGTAGTCCTGCTGGCTGATGGCCCGGGAGGCGACGAGGGGCGCGTAGCGGTCGGCGCGCTGCTTCGCCTGGAGGAGGCTGGCGTCGGCGCGGGCGAGCGAGGCCTCGGCGCTGGCGAGCGCGGCGCGCATCGGGGCGGGGTCGATGCGGTAGAGCACGTCGCCCTTCGTGACGTCGCTGCCCTCGCGGAAGGCCCGCTCCAACACGATCCCGGCGGCGCGGGCGCGCACCTCGGCCACCCGCGCGGCCTCGACGCGGCCCGGGAGATCGGTGGTGAGGGGCACCGACGCGAGCGCGATGGTCACGACGCCGACCTCAGCGGGGGGCGGGGCCGCGGCCGGGGGTGGCGCGCCGCCGCCGCAGCCGAGCGCCGTGAGGAGCCCGAGCAGGGCGACCCCACCGAGCCAGGGCGCCGCGCGCGGGGCGGGGAGCCGCGCGGCCACACCCTTGCCAGTGGCGGACGCGAGGGTGTATACATTCATGACTGTATCTATACAGAGGGGCAAACCCGGTGGCAAGGCGAACGAGAGAGGACGCGCTGGAGACGCGAGAACGGCTACTGGACGCCGCGCTCGAAGTGTTCCACGCGCGCGGCGCTTCGGCGCCTTCGCTCTCCGACATCGCGGCCCTCGCCGGCGTCACCCGCGGCGCCGTGTACGTCCACTTCGAGAACAAGGCGGACCTCTTCTCCGCGCTCTGCGACCGCACGTTGCTCCCGATGGACGCTGTCTCCTGCGATGCCTCGGGCGCAAGCGGCCCGCTCGCGCGGCTCCGCGCTCTCTGCGCCTACCAGATGCACCAGACGGCGACCGACCCGAGCTACCGGAAGATGAGCGACATCCTCTTCCACCGCTGCGAGTTCAACGAGGCCAACGCCGCCATCATGGAGCGTCGGCTCGAGCGCCGCGCGCGCTGCCTGGACGCCCGCAAGGCGCTCGGCCGTGAGGCGGTGGCCGCCGGCGAGCTCCCGGCAGACCTCGACATCGACCGCGCCATCACGCTCCTGCACGGCGCCGTCATCGGGGTCATCCGCGACTGGTTGTGGGACCCCGCGCCCATCGATCTCGCCGCGGAGTCCGGGCGCTTCGCGGACGCGCTCATCGAGATGATTCGGACGTCGCCGGCGCTGAGGCTCCGCGCCCCCGCGGCCTGAGGCCGCCCGCACCGGCGGCATCGCCGCGCCAAGCCGGAGGTCGCCGCGCGGGTCCGGGTCACGAGACAAATCCCTCCGACGGGGCCCCACCCGCCAACCGCGGAGTTACGGGGCGGCGATCGTTCGAGGCGTCGCATGCTCTCCGCTCGTGCCCTGTTCGCCGATCTCGGCCTCCTGGTGCTGCTCGCAGGATGCGGCCCCGACGTGTCGATCACCAAGCGTACCGTAGACAACGACAGCGATGGGTACGCCGCCGAGGTCGATTGTGACGACGCGCACGCGGACACCAACCCGGACGCCCCCGAGCTCTGCGACGGGCGCGACAACAATTGCGACGATCAGATCGACCAGGACGCCGAGGACGCCCCCACCTGGTACGTCGATGGAGACGGCGACGGGTACGGGGCGGACGCCGTCTCCGCGTGTGACGCCCCGGAGGGGACCGTCGAGGAGAGCGGCGATTGTGACGACGCCTCCGCGGGTGTGTACCCCGGCGCCGACGAGGTGTGTGACGGGGTGGACCAGGACTGCGACGACGAGGCCGACGAGGACGCCACTGACATGGGGGCCTGGTACGCCGACAATGACGGGGATGGGTACGGGGACGGGGCGGTCGTCCTGCGTTGCGACGGCGGCGACGGCTTCGCGGCGGCCGACGGCGACTGCGACGAAGGCGACGCTGCGGTACACCCCGGCGCCGCCGAGACCGACTGCGCGGACCCCGTGGACTACAATTGTGACGGTTCTGTGGGCTACATGGACGCCGATGGCGACGGGTGGGCCGCCTGTGAGGAGTGCGACGACGGTGCGTCGGGCGTGCGTCCGGACGCGGCCGAGGTGTGTGACGGCGTAGACCAGGACTGCGACACGGTCGTGGATGACGGCGTCACGACGCCCTTCTACGCGGACGACGACGGGGACGGCTTCGGCGACCCCGCGTCGTCGGTGGACGAATGCGCCGCGCCCGGCGGCTACGTGGCGGACGCGAGCGACTGCGATGACGGCGCCTCCGGCGTCTACCCGGGCGCCCCCGAGACCTGCGACGACGTGGACGAAGACTGTGACACCGTCCTGGACGAGGGCGCGGTCGACGCCGCCACCTGGTACGCAGACCTCGATGGCGACGGCTTCGGCGACCCCTCCACCGCGATGGCCGCTTGCGATGCCCCCGCCGACTACGTCGCCGACAACACGGACTGCGACGACGGCGCGCGTGGCGTCCATCCCGGCGCGTCCGAGACGTGCGACGGCGTCGACGAAGATTGTGACGGCACCATCGACGACGCCGCGGGGGACGCCCCGACCTGGTACGCTGACACCGACGGGGACAGCTTCGGCGACGCTGGCGACCGTGTCGTCGCTTGCGACGCGCCCACGGGCTACCTCGCCGACGATCAGGACTGTGACGACGCCCTCGACGGCGTGAACCCCGACGCCACGGAGACCTGCGACGGCGTCGACGAGGACTGTGACGGGGCCACCGACGAGGACGCGGCGGACGCATCGACCTGGTACGTCGATGCCGACCTCGACGGCCACGGCGACACCACCACCGTGGTGGCCGCCTGTGACGAGCCCGCGGGCTTCACCGCCGCGGCGGACGACTGCGACGACGCCGAGGCCGACGTGTACCCCGGTGCGACCGAGCTGTGTGACGGCGTCGACCACGACTGTGACGGCGCGGTGGACGAGGCGGACTCGGTCGACGTCGCATCGTGGTACCGCGATGGCGACAGCGATGGGTACGGCGCCGGCAGCGCGACGCTCGCGTGTTGGGCCCCTGACGGGTACGTCGCGACCGCCACCGACTGCGACGACGTGGCGGCGTCGGTCTACCCGGGCGCGACCGAGGTGTGTGACGCGTCCAACACGGACGAAGACTGCGACGGCCGCTCGGATGACGCCGACACCGCCGTCTCGGGCCGCTCCACCTGGTACCGCGACGCCGACAGCGACACCTACGGCGGCACAACGACCGCCAGCGCGTGCGACCAGCCGGGCGGGTACGTCGCCACGTCCACCGACTGCGACGACGCCTCCGCCGCGATCAGCCCCGCCGCCACCGAGCAGTGCGACGGCGCGAACACCGACGAGGACTGCGACGGCCTCGCGGACGACGCCGACAGCGCCGCCTCCGGCCGCACCCGCTGGTACCCCGACGGGGACAGCGACACCTACGGCGCCGCCACGGGCTGGGCCGCCGCGTGTGACCGCCCCATCGGCTACACCGCCAGCGCCACGGACTGTGACGACACGGACGGCACCATCAACCCCGGCGCGACCGAGGTCTGTGACAGCGCGAACACCGACGAGAACTGCGACGGCACGGCGGACGACAGCTCCGCGACCGGGAAGTCGACGTTCTACGCGGATGTAGACGGGGACACCTACGGCGGCACGTCCACCACGAGCGCGTGTGACCTCCCCAGCGGCTACGTCGCCACGTCGACCGACTGCGACGACGGATCCTCCGCGATCAACCCGGGCGCCGCCGAGGTGTGCGACAGCGCGAACACCGACGAGGACTGCGACGGCACGGCGGACGACAGCTCCGCAACCGGTAAGTCGACCTTCTACGCCGATGCGGACGGCGACACCTACGGCGGGAGCACCACCACCAACGCGTGTGACCTCCCCAGCGGCTACGTCGCGACGTCGACCGACTGTAACGACAGCTCCGCCGCGATCAGCCCGGCCGCGGCCGAGGTGTGCGACAGCGCCGACACCGACGAGGACTGCGACG
>CAJBVW010000284.1 GCA_903959175.1 uncultured Pseudomonadota bacterium | reverse complement strand
GCGCGGCGGCGGCGGGGGTCACCGGGGTGCTCGTGCCGGGCGTGGTAGAGGCGCAGTGGCCCCGCCTCCGCGCCCTCGCCGCGGTGCACGGCTGGCGCTTCGGCGTCGGCACGCACCCCCAGGCCCTGCCGGAGAGCCGCGCCGTCCCCGACGACCTCGATGGCGCCGACGCGATCGGCGAGTGCGGGCTCGACGGCCCCACCCCGGTGGAGATGGACGAGCAGGAGCGCGTCCTGACGGCGCACCTCGCCCTCGCGCGCGACAGCGGCCTCCCCCTCATCCTCCACTGCTTCCGCGCGCACGACCGGATGCTCCCGCTCCTCAAGCGCTTCGCCCCCCTCCGCGGCGTGATGCACAGCTACTCGGGCGGCCCCGAGCTGGTCGGCGCCTACGTCGCCCTCGGCCTGCACCTCTCCTTCGCCGGCGCGGTGAGCTGGGAGAACGCGCGCAAGCCGCTCAACGCCCTCCGCCGCGTGCCGCTCGAGCGCCTCCTCGCCGAGACGGACGCCCCCGACCAGTGCCCGCGCCCGCACCGCGGCCGGTCGGAGCCGGCGTTCGTGGCCGATGTCATCGCGGCGATGGAGCGCGTGCGCGGCGAACCCCTGCGCGACGTGCTCACCGCGAACGCGACGGCGCTCGGGTGGGGCCCCGTTAGGAGCCCGTAGCCGCTACTCGACGGTGTCGTCCGTGTTGCAGGCCGCGTTCCAGTCCTTCCAGGCGGTCGCCATCCCGACGGGCGTGTCGTAGACGATGCTCCCGCTCGCGACGAGCGGATCGGTGGTGTCGGTGAGGAAGGCGTCGTACGCCGCGAGGTCCGCTGCGAAGCCCGCCCCGGAGAGGTAGGCGGCGAGGGCGTCGGGGTCGTCCGTGGAGGGGCCGAAGCCGTCCACGTGGAGGACCCAGTACCAGGCGTTGACGTAGCCGTCGCGGGCGTGCGCGAGCACCTGCGAGAGCGTGTGCGCGGCGGTCTCGGGGAAGCGGGCGTGCTCGACCTCGCGCACGTCGTGGCCGGGGAGGTACAGGAGCGGCCCCTCGGGATCGTGGAGGAGGAACGCCTCGGGATCGGCGGTGCCGGCGCCGTCCGCGACGAGCCACGGCTGGACCTGCACGTGCGGGAGGCCGAGCTGGGTGGTGGGGTCCTTGAAGGCGGTGAGGCTAGTGACGCCGGCGAGGCGGGCGTCCAGCCACGGGGCCTCGCCGAAGCCGCCGTTGAGGTCGGTCGTGGGGACGCCGGCCTCCCGCAGGGCGACGCGGCCGTCCCGGATGGCGGGCTCGACGCCGTTGGGGCTGTCCTCGTCGTGGATGTGGACGGAGAACCCCGCGCCCTCCGCGGTGCGGGCGGCGATCCAGTCGGGGTCCCAGAGGGCGGCGCCGCGGATGAACGTCGCGTCCGCCTGGATGCCGAGCCGTGCGCCGTGGGCCGCGAGCGTGCCGGAGAGCCCCGCGAGCAACGTGGCGCGGAGCTGCCACCGGTCGGCCTCGACGAGGAAATTGGGGTCGTCCTCGACGTGGACGAGCACGCCGAGGCGCACCGCCCCGCCGGGGGGATCGGCCGAGGCCGCCCACCGCTCGCCGACGAGGAGGAGATCGCGGAGGGTGGCCGTGCCGGGGGCGTCGAGGGTGACGGTGACGGTCACGTCGGGGCCCGCGGTCTCCAGCACGAAGGGCAGGGAGAAGGCGCCGTCTCCCCCGGCGGGGATGGTGACTTCGGCGAGGGTGCGGACGGGGCCGTCGGTCGAGGTGTGGGTCACGGCGACGGTGGCCGCGGCGTCCGTCACGAGGGTGCCGGAGAGCGTGTGGGGCACGCCCCGGTTCAGCTTCAGCGCGAGGACCGCGGCGCCGTCTCCCGTGAGGGAGAGGCAGGGTGAACCGTCACAGTCGGCGGAGTCGTCCACGGTGGCGCCGCCGATGGAGGTCCAGCCGCGCGTCGTGACGTCCGCGCGCACGTCGGGCTCCAGGACGGGGTCCCAGGGCTCGGGCGCGAAGTCGAAGCAGGGGTCCGAGCCGTCGGAGCCGGCGCACGCGGCGAGCGCGAGCAGCAGGAGGGTCACTCCGGCCTCACCGCGAACCGGTCCGAGGAGGGCGCGCGCCCGGGGACGTGGAGCACCCCGCCGTTCGCGCCGAGCCGCATCAAGAGGAACCAGGCGGCGTCGAGGTCGGAGACGCCCGCGCGCGCGGCGATCTCGGCGACGGTGGCGGGCGTGGCGTCGAGCGCGGCGAGCAGGCGCGGCTTGAGCGCGAGCACGACGCCCGCGGCCTTCTTGCCGGCCTCGACCCCGGGCTGGTGGTACGCGTTCACGCCGATGCGGAGGGCGTAGAGGCCGACCGCCCGCTCGTAGAGCGCGACCAGGGCGCCGATCCGGAAGGCGTCCACCTGGGAGAGGAGGAGGGTGATCGAAGGGTGGCCCTTCTCGGCGAGGGCCGCGCGGGTGCCGAGGAGGAAGCCCTGGAGGTAGTCCCCGGCGTCCAGCCCGGGGTCGACCTCGACGCCGCCGTGGTAGCCGTCGTCCAGGACGCCGACGAAGGTGGCGAAGTAGTCGTCCGCGCCGTCCCGGAGCTGCTGGACGTAGGCGTGCTGGTCCGTCGAGCCCTTGTTGCCGTAGACGGTGAGGCCCTGGTGGACGACGTTCCCGGCGAGGTCCTTCTCCTTGCCGATCGACTCCATCACGAGCTGCTGGAGGTAGCGGGAGAGGAGCACGAGGCGGTCCCGGTAGGGGAGCATGACCATCGCGCGGGCGCCGCGGCCGCCGCCGAGGTGGTGCCAGGCGAGCGCGAGGAGCGCGGCCGGGTTGTCGGCGACGCGGGGGACGCGCGTCGCGTCGTCCATCGCGGCGGCACCGGCGAGGAAGGCGTCGGCGTCGATGCCCTGGAGGAACATGGGGAACAGCCCGACCGCGCTGGCGAGGCTGGTGCGCCCGCCGACCCAGTCCCACATCGGGAGGCGCGCGCGCCAGCCGGCGGCGGCGGTCCAGAGGGCGCTCCCCTCCCCCGTGACGGCGACCGCGTGCGGCGCGAAGGCGACGTCGGCGCGGGCGAAGGCGGCCTGGGTCTCGAGCAGGGCGTTGCGCGTCTCCGCGGTGCCGCCGGACTTGGAGATGCAGACGACGAGCGTCTCGTCGAGGTCGAGCGGGCCGAGGACGCGCGCGATGCCGTCGGGATCGGTGTTGTCGAGGAAGACGACGCGCATGCGCTCATCGGGCTCGGCCAGGGCGTCCGCCACGAACTGCGGACCGAGGGCCGAGCCGCCGATGCCGAGGACGAGGACGGTGCGGAGCTCGGGGAGCTTGTGGATCGCGGTCGCGACGGAGCGGGCGGCCTCGCGCGCGGCGTCGATCAGGGCGCCGAGGCCGTCGGGCGCGAGCTCGGGGGCGCGGAGCCAGTAGTGGCCCACGCGCCGGCCCTCGTCCGGGTTGGCGACCGCGCCGGCCTCGAGCGCGGCCATCCCGGCGAAACATGTGGCGAAGTCGGCCTCGGCGGCGGCGAGATCGACCGGGGAGAGGGTGCTGGTGGAGAGGTCCATCCAGACGCCGATCGCGGGGCTCCGCCAGCCGAGCACGTCCATCTTCTCGAGCCCCATGCCACACCTCCGGCCGAGCAACGTACCCCGGTGGCCCCCTCACGGCGCGGCGGATAAACCGCGCGAATGTTCGCCTCCCTCCTCCTCGTCCTCGCCTGCTCGACCAACACGCCCGACGCCGGGAAGGCCGGCGGGCCCGCCGCCGCGGAGGCCGTGCGCGTCGACACGTCGAAGCCCTCCTCCGTCGCCGGGATCGAGCTTTCGACCACGCCCACCGGCCTCAAGTCGTGGGTGCTCAAGGCCGGCACCGGCGCCACGCCGACCCCCGGCCAGCGCGTGAAGGTGCACTACACCGGCTGGCTGGCGGACGGCACCAAGTTCGACTCCAGCGTCGACAAGGGCCGCCCCTACAGCTTCGCCGTGGGCACCGGCGGCGTCATCGCCGGCTGGGACGAGGGTGTCGGCATGATGAAGGTCGGGGAGAAGCGCCAGTTCTCCATCCCGCCGGAGCTCGGCTACGGCGACGCCGGCGCGGGCGGCGTCATCCCGCCCGGCGCCACGCTGACCTTCGACGTCGAGCTCCTCTCGGTCGAGTAGGCCACTGAACCATCCGCCGATGTATCAGCGGATGGTTCAGCGGATGGTTCAGCGGATGTATCAGCGGATGGTTCAGCGGATGTATCAGCGGATGTATCAGCGGATGTATCAGCCGACGGATCACTCCCCGGCGAGCACCCGGATGCGCACGACGCCCTTCACGGCCGCGCACGCGCTCTTCGGCGCGCCGGGGCGCACGAGCAGGCGGAACGGGCCGCCCTGGTCGGCGGGCACGGGGCCGTCGGCGACGGTGTGCACGAGGTAGGCGCCGTCCACCCCGGCCACGAGCGCGGGCTCGGTGGTCATGCCGTCGGACGCGACCACGACGAAGCGGGCGCCGGGGCCCGGGTGCGCGAGCGCGAGCACCTCGGCGAGCGGCACAGCGACGCCGGTGCGGCCGGGCACATGCGCGGCCACGTCCGGGACCTGCGCGGGGAGCGCTGCGAGCGCGTCCCGGCCGAGGAGCAACGGGGCGCCGTCCGCGCCCACGAGGGTGACGCCCGCGCCCGCCGGGGCGGCGCCCTCGGGGAGCACGCACGCGGCGAAGGCGGCGGCGAAGGCGTCGAGATCGACCTCGGCGGTGACGATGACATCGGCGCGGCTGTCCCGGCGCCACGCGGTGCCGGCGAGCTGGACGCGGCCGCCCGCGACGTCCACCCGGGACCAGCCCACGTCCGCCGCGAGCAGGCCCTTGAAGCGCGCGATCCCCGGGGTGCCGGACAGGAGGGCGCGGAGCGCATCCCAGGCGAAGCGGGCTTCGGGCGGGAACACCCAGGAGCGGGCGCGGTAGCCGTCGGTGGAGGGGGCGTCGGTGACCGCCGTGTAGCGGACGCGCGGGCCGGCGCCCTCGGGCCAGTCGAGCGCGTCGGCCGGGAGCCGGCCCCAGGTGGTCTCGAGCACGCGCGCGGGGCCCGGCCAGAGCGAGGCGACGCGGGCGCGGAACGCCGCGAGGACGCCGGCTTCGGCGAGGTCGACGCGGTTGAGCACGAGCACGTCCGCGGCCTCGAGCTGCGTGTCGAGGAGCGCGGCGGGGGGCCCATCAGCGGCGAGGAGCGTAGGATCCACCACGACGATCGTAGGGCCGAGCGCCACCCGCGCGCGAAGCGGGCCGCGCGAGAGCATGTCCACGACGTCCTGGGGCCGCGCGAGGCCGGAGGGCTCGATGAACACGCGGTCGGGGCGCACCGTGTCGAGCACGGTGGCGACGGCCTGCGCGAGCCCCGCGGGCGCCGTGCAACACACGCAGCCGCCCGGGATGTTGACCACCGGGATGTCGCCGGGGAGCGCGGCGGCCAGGAGCGCGCCGTCGATCCCGGCCTCGCCGAAGTCGTTCACGATCACGGCGGCGCGCTCACGGCCGGCGTTCTGCTCCATCCAGGCCCGGATGGTGGTGGTCTTGCCCGCGCCGAGGAAGCCAGCGACGATGTGGACGGGGGTGGACATGCCCCCGCTTAATCGAGGGGCGGGCTCCCCGCGCCAGGCGGACGGAGGGCGCGGCGGCTCGGCGCCGCGGCTCGGGTGCGCCGGCCGCTGCGGACGGCGCACCCAGCCGAGCGCGGAGCGCGAGCCCGGAGGAGGCCGCCGGCTCGGCTCGGCGAGCCGGGGCGCCCAGAGGCCCTACGACGCTTCGGAGTGGACCCAGGAGAGGATGCGGTCGACGTCGGCCCAGCGCGAGAGCTTGCCTTCGGCGCCGAGGAGCGTGATGACGAGGCGGCGGCCATCTTCCGTCTGGACGACGGTGCTGAAGCAGTAGCGCGCGGTGTCGGTGTAGCCGGTCTTGGCGGCGAGAACGTCGAGATCTGTGCGGCCAACCAGGCGATCTGTCGTGAAGAGGCGGCGGGGCGCCTTGTCGGTGCGGTAGAGGTCCCAGAACGGGGCCGTCGCGACGCCATTGAGCACGGGATGCGCGGCGACCGCGACGGTGGCACGCGCGATGTCGCGGGCGGTGGAGAGGTTCTCGTCCTCCAGGCCGGAGGGGTCGGACCAGGAGGAGCTGTCCATGCCGAGGTCGGCGCTGACGTCGTTCATGCGGGCGACGAAGTCGTCCATGTCGAGGCCGGAGATGCCGGCGAGGGCGTAGGCCGCGCGGTTGTCGGACGCGACGAGGGCGGCGCCGAGAACGTCCCACCCACCGACGCAATCGCCGGTGGAGAGGCGGCTCTTCGCGCCGGAGCGCGTGGGGTACTGGGCGGCGGTGACGCAGAGCTCGGTGTCGAGGTCGGGCTCGGTCGACATGAGGGCGAGCGACGACACCATCTTGGTGAGCGAGGCGACGGGGCGCACGACGTCGGCGTTCTTGTCGATGAGGGGGACGCCGGCGTCGAGGTCGTAGACGAAGACGGAGCGCGAACGCAGCGAGGGGCCGCGGCCGCCGGTGGCGGGGGCGTCCATCAGGGCGACGGCGTCGAGGTCATCCACGCGGGGGAACCAGGTGGGGCGGTTCCACGCCGTGCTGCCGGAGGAGAGCGGAGGAACATCCTCTCCTGCAGCCGGGCGCGCGGCGTGAGGTGCGCCGCCGACGGACCCGAGGGCGAGCGAAGGGTCGAGCCCCCCGACGCGCGGGGCCGGCACCGACGCGTAGAGCATCGGGGTGGCGAAGTGGACGGTGGCAACGGCGCCGACGGCGACGATGGCGGTGGACAAGAGGCGCAGGACGAGCTTCACGGGCGGCCGGAGTCGAGAGGGTTCGGACACTACACCACAGACGCTCTTGCCAGGTCAAGGGGGTGCGTAGAAACTTTCGCAGTGCCGCACAATTTCTTGCGCGGCCCGCGGGGCCCGCACCCTGGTCCGCGGCGAGCGCGAGGGGTACCATGGCGTTCGGGAGGCTTCATGCTCCAACGTCAACTCCAATCGCCCGTGCGCTCCCGCAAGGGCGGCGGCGACACTTCGACCGGCCCCACCCCCGACCGCCAGTCCCGCCTCGGGAATTCGGCTGTTCAGAGCGGGATGGGCGCGAAGAAGGCGCCGGAGCCCGAGAGCGGCGCGAACAGCTTCCCCGACGGCGAGGAGCTCCAGGAGGCCGGCGCGCAGCAGCCGATGCGGCCGGCGAAGCTCAAGGCGGGCCAGACGGGCGCGCTGATCGGCACCGGGACCACGGTGAAGCTCGGCAAGACCGCGGACGGCAAGGGGCGCGCCGCGGCGGAGGTGCCGGACGGCGTGGCGGCCGAGATCCTGACGGTGAGCGGGGGCCGCATCAAGGTCAAGGTGCGCGACGGCGAGAAGAACGTGGAGGGCTGGGTCGACGGCGCCGTGTTCTCCGATCAGCCCGCGCTGACCCGCGACGAGGACGACGAGAAGCTGGTGGACGACTACGTCTTCAGCAAGGTCGAAGGCGACCATTCGCCGGTGGACCCCAAGGGGAAGGACACCGCCCAGGGCGCGGCGGGCAACTGCTTCCTCATCGCGTCGATGGCGGCGGTGGCGAACGCGTCGCCGAGCGCGATCAAGGACATGGTCAAGTACGACAAGGGGAAGGGAACGTACACCGTGCGTTTCTACGAAGAGCAGGGCCGCGGCGCCGCGAAGCCGGTCTACATCGAGGTCGACGGCTACCTGCCGACCGAGAAAGCCACCCGCAAGGACCCGACCTACGCCGGCGACGAGGGCGGCGTGATGTGGTCCGCCATCATCGAGAAGGCCTACGCCAAGTGGAAGGGCGGGTACGACGTGATCGGCGAGGGCGGCACCGGCGAGCAGGCCATGGCCGAGATCACCGGCTCGCGCTCGGTCGACAAGCGGCCGTCCAGCCTGAAAGAGGCCGAGGTCATCCCCTTCTTCCAGCAGGCGCAGAAGGACGGCAAGGCCATCTACGCGGGCGTGAAGAACGGGATGAAGTCCGAGACGCAGACCCCCTTCACCGGCACGGGGGACGGCCCGCTGACCGGCAAGGTGACCCACACCCACCGCTGGAACGAGATCAACCCGGGGACCGTCGAGGTCACGGACAAGAAGGGGAAAGCCGGGGACGTGCACGATGCGGGTGAGCACGGCGACAAGACCGGCAAGCTCGCGGGGACGGGGCTCAAGAGCGGCCTGGTCAACTACAAGGGTGACGCCAAGGATCAGCTCCAGCTCGCCTACACGAAGGGCGCGGGGCCGGCCCAGGCGGCCGACCTCGAAGTGACCTTCGAGTACGAGGGCGTCCTCGACGTGAACAAGACCATCATCGCGAACCACGCGTACGCGTTCGAGGGGGTCGTGGGGAAGGAGCTCCAGTTCTACAACCCCTGGGGCAGCTACCAGCCGAAGCCCATCACGCCGGCCGAGTTCCTCACCTACTTCGACAGCCTGACCACCAACGCCCCGCCCGCTGCGAAGACGAAGGCTTAAGGTGGATCTTCCTCCGGAGGCCCCCATGGCCGAATGTATGGCGCGGGTAGAGGCGGGCCAGCCCCTCGCCGCGGCCCTCGCGGGTGGTGGCGTCGTGTGCCTCGGGCCGGGCGTCCACGCGGGCTCCTGGTTGGTCGAGGCGAGCGTGACCCTGCGCGGCGAGGCCGGCGCGGTGCTCGAGGGCGGGGGCGGCAGCGTCGTGGCGGTAGAGGGCGACGATCTCGTCGTCCGCATCGAGTCCCTCACCCTGCGCGGCGGCAGCGCGGAGGCCGGCGGCGCCGTCTCCCTGACCGGCTACTCCGCGCTCGCGCTGGTCGGGTGCACCGTCGAGGGCAACACGGCGCGGTCCCGGGGCGGGGCGACGGGTGGCGGCGGCGGCGGCGTGTACGCGAGCCGCGGCACCCTGCGCGTCGAGGGCAGCACCTTCCGCGGGAACCGCGCCACCGTCGGCAGCGACCTGTTCGTGACCGGCGTGGCCGACGTGATCGTCGTCGGCGGGCACCTCGGCGGCGACGTCGCCGCGCGCGAGGGGGCGAAGCTCCTGCTGGACGGCGTCACGGTGGACGGCCATCTCGACGCCCGCGGCACCACGACCCGCGCCCCGGTGGTACAGCTCAAGGGCGGCCGCCTGCGCGGCGGCGTGAAGAACGACGCCTCGCTCCCTGCCCGGGTGGAGATCGTGAAATGACGCTTCTGTGGCTCCTCGCCTGCACCGCCCCCAAGGATAAGGTGGCGAACGACCCGGCGAAGCCCGCGCCCGTCGTGAGCTCGGACAAGTACGGGGCGACCTCGGACCGCGACGGCTTCCTGAGCATCCCCGTGACCGTAGACGACGGCGTGGGCGTCTTCCAGGTGGTCGTCAAGCCGACGGGGCGCGGCCTCGTCTCGACCGAGTACCTCTACGGTCCCGGCGAGACCCTCGTCCTCGACTGGGAGGACTGGTACGACTCCTCCTTCTCCCTGACCGAGAGCTTCTACGCGGCCGACATCGCCACGACCCTCAACTGGCCCGTGCGCGCCGAGGACGGCCCCCTCGAGCCCGGCGAGTACACCGTCGTCATCTCCACCCTGGACGCGCGCGGCAACTACGTCGGCAAGTCCGACGTGATCGTCGAGGTCCTGACCCGCGCCGAGCCCGCCCCCGCCGCCGGCACCCTCCGCACCGTCATCGCCTACGCCAACAACGTGCGCGACGAGCCCGGCGTGGTCGAGGCCGTCGAGGGCGCCGTGGACTACTGGGTGGAGCTCTACGCGGCCGTCGGCATCACGCTCGAGCCCGAGTACGCTGACATCGACGTGGATGAGCAGCTGCCCGACACCTACGTGGGCCTGGACGAGGTCGCCGCCTTCCACGAGGCCCAGGACGAGCGCACCACCCTCGTCGTCGTGGGCGAGCGCATCGCCGAGGACCGCTGGTTGTACGGCGAGGCGGGCGGCATCCCCGGCCCCTACACCGCGGGCGAGGCCTCGGCCGTGTTCGTCGGCTGGCTCGCGAACGCGGGCGCCGACGCCGAGTTCGACGACGCGGACGTGCTCCTCTTCGGCGAGACCCTCGCCCACGAGGTCGGCCACTACCTGGGCCTCTTCCACCCCGTCGAGGACGGCTGGGAGTACTGGGACGCCCTCGACGACACCTCGGACTGCTCCGCCATGGGCCGCTGCGAGTCCGACCTCGGCGCCAACCTGATGTTCCCCTACCCCGTCTGCACCGGCGGCAGCGCGGCGACGTGCCTGCGCCAGGACGAGCTGTCGGGCGGCCAGGCGGGCGTCGTGAACCGGTACGTGGGCGTGGAGTGAGGGGTCGGGGATTGAAGAGCGGGGCGGTGGGGTCGTCGAAGCGACGTGGAGGTGCGGGATGTTCGTGATGACGCTGGTTTCTGTGGTCTCGGCGGGCGCGTACGACGTGCTCAAGCTCCGCGATGGGGCCGACTGCGCCGCGCTCGGGACCGGGCCCGCCGTGCGCGACGAGCTCATCACCCTCGCCGAGGGGGACGTGGCGCCGTCGTATGTGCCGGTGCGCGCGGCCGAGTGCCTTGTAGAGGGGTTTGCTGCCGATCCCGTGGTCGTCGCGCGCGCGAAGGCGTGGGTGGTCGAGGGCCGGTGGGCCGGGCTCGGGATCCTCGTGGCGGAGGAAGAAGCGAGGTTCTCGACTGAGGACGCCGTTGCGATCGCTCGGGCTGCGGTGGCTGGGTCGGACCCGCGCGTGAGGGAGCGGGTTGTCCGCCGGTTTTTGAAGAGTGAGCGCGGAGACGTGCGGAGCGTGGTTGACGAGTCGGCGGGGGGCCGATAATGGGCTGGAGCTTTCCCGCTTAGCTCAGTTGGTTAGAGCAACGGACTGTTAATCCGTGGGTCCCCTGTTCAAGTCAGGGAGCGGGAGCCATATCGTCCCCGATTGCATCTCAGGAGACCGAGGTGCTGTTTACGTGGGACCTCGTGGTTCCGATCCCGGTCCCTGCCGACAACGGCGGGACCCGGCATCATCCACCGGTTGAGGCTCTTCGGTACGGACACCGAAGGGCCTCTTCGCGTTTTCGGCGCCGCTCCCCCGACGCGTCGGCTGGCGCGGGTGCCGAAGGCTCAACGCGCCACGCGATCGAGCAAGACGAAGCCGGAGAAGCGGTCAACGCGCCAGAACGAGACTCAACGCGCCACGTCAACGCGCCACTTCGCGCCGAGGCCTGGGCCGAGCGCCGGGCCCGGATGCGCACCTTCCTGAAAAAGGGGCGCGGGTACCGGGCCTGGCTCGACGCCGACGACGGGCGCTCCACGAAGCACCTCGCGGAGCGCGAGGGCTGCAGCCGCCCCCGCATCTGCCAGCTCCTCGTGCTCACGCGGCTCGCCCCCGAGCTCCAGGCCGACCTCGACGACGAGGCGCGCACCACGCCGGTGCCCACCGAGCGCGAGCTGCGGGCGATCGCCGACCTCCCCGCCATGGAGCAGGTCTGGAAGTACATGGAGCTCACCGGGGAGCTGGTGGAGGTGCGCGACTCGCGCAAGGTGGCCCGGCTCGCGGGCTTCCAGCACCTCTTCGCCCGCGCCCGCGCCCTTCGTGAGCGCTACGACTCGGGCCAGTACCGGAACCTCGACGAGCTCGGGGCGACGGAGGGCATCACCGGCGGGCGGGCCTCGCAGCTGATGAACCTGCTGCTGCTGGCGCCCGAGATCATCGCCGCGCTCGACGTGCCGAAAGAGCGGGCGCCGCGGCTGTCCGAGCGGGAGCTTCGAAAGATCGCGCGGCTGTTCGAGCATGAGGAGCAGCGGGCGGTGTTCGGGAGGATGGTGCGGGCGATGGGCGGGTAGCGCATCGCCCCTCGCCCCTCGCCCCTCGCCCCTCGCCCCTCGCCCCTCGCCCATCGCCCATCGCGCATCGCGCATCGCGCATCGTGCGGGGTTCGGGAACCGCGTGGGGGTGAACGCAGGGGGCGACGCTCGTTCTCCTTGCGTTAGAACGAGAGACGCCCCCAGGAGTTCGCACTTGCCCTCCCTCCTCCTGCTGCTCTCGTGCAGCGACCACCAGGTGACCGAGACCAAGGACGGGCCATGCGAGTCCGGGTTCACCCGAGGCGAAGACGGCAACTGCTACCCCGATGACACAGGTACGCTCGATTCCGACACGGGTGAAGCGGCAGAGACCGGCGAGACCGGCGAGACCGGCGAGACCGGCGACTCCGCCGACACGGCCGACACAGGAAGCACCGCCGAGTGGCTCGTCCTGAGCGCCGGGGAGGGGTACACCTGCGGCATCTACGCGGACCGCGAGGTCTACTGCTGGGGGCGCAACGACTACGGGCAAGCCGCCCCCCCGGGAGGCGAGTTCCTTTCGGTCTCGGCGTCCAGCAAGCACACCTGCGGCGTGAAGACTGACGGCACCGTCGAATGTTGGGGAGCGGACACGTGGGGAGAGTCGACCCCGCCGGGCGGGACCTTCACGTCCGTGGCCACCGGGTACGACGCCTCATGCGGTCTCCGTGAAGATGGTGTCGCGGTATGTTGGGGCGAACCATTGATCACGGCCCCGACCGACCGTACCTTCGTCCAACTCGACGTCGGCACCCAGCACGCCTGTGGGGTCGATACCGATGGTTCCGTGGTTTGCTGGGGAGAAGACGACGGAGACCGATCTGCCGCCCCGGACGGGCTTTACGTGGAGGTCGCCTGCGGGGCCAACTTCACCTGCGCCCTCTCAACCACCGGCGAACTCACGTGCTGGGGGTATGACGACCTGGGACAGTCGTCGCCTCCGTCCGGGGCTTTCGAGAGCGTGCGCGCGGGACGTGGCCGCGGGCATTTCGCCTGTGCCCTGGATCCGAGCGGTGCAGCGCAGTGCTGGGGCCAGGACAGCTACACGCAGACCCAGCCACCGCCAGCGAGCGCCTTCGTGCTCATCGCCCCTGGGACCGACCACGCCTGTGGAATCACCACCGCCGAGGCCGTGTGCTGGGGCAACGCGGAGCAGGGAGCAACGACCATCCCGTAGAAGGCCACCCGTACCCAAGTCAAACCACGGCCACCGACGCGAGCTCCCCGGTCCAGGGGACCACGACCTCGGAGAGCACTTTCTTCGCAGTGTCCCTGCGGGGTGAGCCGGTGCTCCTGTCCAGCCGGTCGAGTTCCGGCATAGGACGGGGCTGCTGCCTGGACAGCGGAGTTCGCGCCTGCAGCGTCTACTGCGCGAGCATCGCCCCGACCGCGCCGACGAGCCGATCAGAGATCACGGCACGCTCGTCCAACCGATACTGAATCGCCATCGGGTGGGGGAGGTACGCGATGTTCTGCACGCGCCCGCGCCGCTCGACACTGCCCGTGTGGAAGCGGAAGGTACGTTTCGAAAGTGGTATTTCGTGCACACTTGTGGTGGCTCTCGAGCGCGCCAGTCCGGTGCGCTCCCCAAGGCTCAGGGGAACGACGAGCAGCCGCGGGCGGAGGGCCTCCACGATGTATTCGTTCAATTGATCGCAGAACTCGACGACCCGCGTCACAAGCGCGCTGTCCAACTTGGCGAGCGGTTCCCAGAAGGTGGACGCATCCGAACTCCCCCAGGGCACAATGTTCGCCATGGCGATGGCGAGGTTCGGCCGCACGCGGGCGAACGTGTCCTGGTAGAATTTCCAGCCTCGCTGGGGCTTGCCGACCGGGTCCCAGCCTACCCGCCACTCTCCGGCCCGCTCCCAATACGGCACGTCGACTTCGCCATAGAAGTTCGACTCCATCTGCCGCTCCAGAGCTTGGAATTGCGGCACGGACTTGCCGAGGATGGCGTCGACGGATGTCTGGACGTTCGGGTTCGCCCCCAGCCAGAGGACATCCACCCGGCGATTCTCCAGCGCGGCCTCCACGTCGGCCGCAAGCTCACAACCGAAGAGCGTGCCACGGAACGGGGTGGAGAACGTCCCCGTGCCGGGCGCCAGCCTCGCGTTCTCCGACCTGCGGACGAAGTCGACGATCCGCTTGTTGAAGGCGTGGAAGATGGTCATCGCCCGGCGTAACCTCGCGAACGCGCTCTTGCGAACCCAAGTCTCAGGGCTACTTCACCGCCCAACGTCCTCCAACCTGGGTAATCCCTGCTCCGACGCCGTCCCCGTCCTGAACAGGTTGCCGAGGTCGTCGACGATCCGCCGCGGATCCCCGGGCTCGAAGTTGCGGAGCCACCACCGGCGAGCGGTGACGTAGCGCCACTCGTGGGTCTCGTGGTATCGGCGGCCGTTCTTCACCACGGTGCCGAGCACGCAGCCGTCGAAGTGCGCCCGCGGCGCGAACAGGTCGCACCGCTGGCAGAAGTAGGTGTCGGGCGCGTCCTCGGCGGGGTCGCCGTGGAGGTACTGGCGGATCTTCGTGGTCCTGGCTGTGTTCATGCTGCGTTTTCTCCTGGGTGGGAACGGACGTAGGCGCACCATCGACCGGTCGCGCCTTCACGACGGAGCAGGCCTGCCTCGGCCATCTCCGCGAGCACGCGCGTGGCGCTGCGCTCGGCGATGCCCGCACGCGCGGCGAGGACCTGGCGGGTCACGCGGCCGTCCCGGTCGAGGAGGTCGAGGGCGACCTGCCAGCGGGGGTCGATCGTGGGGGCGGGTGCCTCGACGGCGGCGGGCGTGGCGAGGCGGTAGCGGGTGCCGACGCTCTGACCGGTGCGGGCGAGCACGCCTCGGTCCACCAGGGTCTTGGCCCACCGCTGGGCGCTCTTTCGCGGCATCTTCGCAACGCGGGCGAGGTCGACGATCGTGGCCTCGCCGGCGTCCTCCAGGAGCGCGCGGATGGCGTCCTCGGGGCTGCGGGGCCGGGCGGGCTGCGCGAGTTCGCCGCGCACCAGATCGCCGGTGATGGCCCCGTCCTTCCGGTTGGTGGCGAGGGCGAGGCGGTTCAGGACCCGGCGGAGGTCGCGGACGTTGCCGGGCCACGGATGGGCGCGCAGGGCGGCCTCGGCGCTGCGGGTGAGCGACCGCTTGCCGATGCCGCGCTCGTGTTCAAAGCCCGCGACGACGTGCCGGGCGATCTGGATGAGGTCGTCGCCGCGGTCGCGCAGCGGGGCGAGGTGGAGGCGAAGCTCGTCGAGACGGTAGTAGAGGTCCTCGCGGAAGGTGCCCGCGGCGACCATCGCGGCGAGGTCCCGGTGGGTGGCGGCCACGATGCGAACGTCCACCACCCGCTCGTTCTGGGAGCCCACGGCGCGAACGGTGCGCTCCTGGAGGAAGCGCAGGAGCTTGGCCTGGAGCGGGAGCGGGAGTTCTCCCACCTCGTCGAGGAAGAGGGTGCCGCGGTTCGCGGCCAGGGCGAGGCCCCGGCTGCTGGCGCTCGCGCCGGTGAACGAGCCCTTCTCGTGGCCGAACAGCTCGGAGTCGAAGAGTTCGGCCGCGAGGTTGGCGCAGGAGACGATGACGTACTCGCCCGAGCGCCCGCTGCCGTCGTGGACGGCGCGCGCCAGCATCTCCTTGCCTGTGCCCGTCTCGCCCGTAATCAGGACGCTGCGGTTGGTGGGCGCGTAGCGGGCGAGCTGCCCGAGCACACGTCGGAGCGCCGGCGAAGAGCCGAGGATGCCGGGGGGCGTGGGGGTCGCAGGGGGCACGGCGTGGTCCGGGACCGCGCTGCGGGGACAAGGTCGCGCTGGGTCCGCCCGCTCTGGGGAAAACTCACGACGGGGGCCCGCGCATGACGACGGGAGCATCAGAGATGGGCTTAGGTGCTTGCTTCTCGACGGCTCGCACTCTCTTTCGGGGAAGATCGGGGCCGTGAGAACTCCCGCAACCCCTTGCGGAGCCGCCGCTCACGACCATCATGGGGAGCGCGAGCATGACAGCCGGAACACGTCGCGCGACACGAGGCCTCGGCGATTCGTTCACGCCCTCCGGCCGTCGCCCACAGCGGCGGGTCCAGGGGGGCCGTCGCGCGGCGAAGTCCGTCCAGGGCGCGCCACTTGGCCGACGGGTTCACCAGCGGCGGCCGGAGGATGTACCGGCACAGACGCTCGAGGCCGGCGCGGTC
>CAJBVW010000283.1 GCA_903959175.1 uncultured Pseudomonadota bacterium | reverse complement strand
GAGCGCCCGAGCTGGAGCGACCTGTTGGAGCGGGTGTTCCGCGTGGACGGCTTCGCGTGCCCCGGCTGCGGCGGCCCGCTCACGCTCCGCTGCGTCGTCGTGAACCCGCCGGCCACGCGGCGCATCCTCGACGGCCTCCGCCGCGCGACCGGCCCGCCTGGGCTCGACGCCGCGGGCGACGACCGGACCGCGTGACGACGCGGGACCGGGGGCGGAGCCGTGTGCGTGGCAAGGAGAAATAGCATTTTCGGGTTCCAGCCACCAGGTAGGCGTGCCCCGACGGGACCGGCGGAGGGCTTGACGACGGGGAGGGTCAGGTGCGAGGATGGGGGGCTGGGGGGTCTGGGGCGTTCATTTTTCCTATCCGTCACCCTACGGCCCGTGGAGACTTCGATGTCGCGTGTCATCTTCCGTCCCTGGCTCCTGCTGCTCGGGGGACTCGCGGCCTGCAAGCCGGACGCCGGCCTGACCAAGTACAACTCGGAGCCAGAGGCGCAGATCACCGCGCCCGGGGACGGCGAGACCGTGCTCGAGGGCACGGTGGTCACGCTTCGGGGGGCTGCCTCTGACGCGAACCACGACGCATCCGAGCTGATCACGCGCTGGTTCGTGGGCGACACGGAGGCGTGCGCGTCCACGGTCCCGGCCGCAGATGGCACGACCACGTGCGACGTCACGGTGCTGGCGTCCGACGCGCTTTCCGTGCGGCTCGAGGTCGTTGACGCGGACGGCGCGGCGGGCACGGCCAGCGCCACATACGCGGTCACGCCGAACGAGGCGCCCACGGCGGAGATCCAGTCCCCGTCGTCGGACGGCGTGTACTACTCTGACCAGCTGATCACCCTGCGCGGCGCGGTGGACGACATGGAGGACGAACCCGCCGCGCTCGTCGTCCGATGGCAGTCCAGCGTGGATGGAGACCTCGGGACCGTCACGCCGAACAGCGAGGGGCTGTTGGAGAGCTTCGTGACGCTCTCCGAGGGGACGCACGCCGTGCAGCTGTTCGTGACCGACACCGCGGGCAACGAGGGGCAGGCCAGCGTGCTGATCGACGTCGGTCCGCCCAACACGGCGCCGGACTGCGCGATCACGGAGCCCTCGGACGGGGGGGCCAGCGCCTCGGGCGAGCGCGTGGACTTCGTGGCGCTGGCCTCGGACGTCGACATCGCCTCCAACCTCCTCTCGGTGACCTGGGAGAGCGACAAGGACGGCGCGCTCGGCTCCAGCACGCCGGACGGCACGGGTGCCATCGTCTTCAGCACCTCGGCCCTGTCCGTGGACACCCACCGCGTCACGATGACTGTCAGCGACGAGCTGGGCGCCACCTGCGCGCGCGCGCTCACATGGACCGTGGGGACCCCGCCCGTGATCGATATGGAGAGTCCCGTGAGCGGGGACGTGGTGAACGAGGGCGACTCGGTCACGTTCTCGGCGCTGGTCTCCGACGGCGAGGACATGCCCGCGGACCTGTGGGTCACATGGGAGTCGAGCCTCGACGGGCTCCTCTACGAAGGCCCGCCCGACAGCACCGGCCTTGCGGAGTTCCTCGACGGCGCCCTCTCGACCGGGGACCACGCGCTGACCGCCACTGTCACCGACTCCGCCGGCCTGTACGCCGCGGCGCGCGCCACGTTCACGGTGAACGGCGTCCCCAGCCCTCCTGGCGTGACGATCGCGCCGTCCAGCCCCTACACCGACGACGACCTGCGCGTCACGATCGCCAGCGCGTCGGTGGACCCGGAGGGTGACGCCATCTCCTACGCCTACGCCTGGTCCGTCGACGGCGTACCGTCGTCCGCCAGCACCTCCTCCACGCTGCCCGCCAGCGCCACCGAGGCCGGGCAGGCGTGGACGGTGTCGGTCACCGCATCCGACGGTCTGGCGACGAGCGCGGCCGGCACGGCCTCCGTCACGATCGTCAACACCGATCCCGTCGTGACGGCGTCGTTGACCCCCGCCTCCGCCACGCGCGCCAGCACGCTCACCTGCACCGGCACCGCCACCGACGTGGACGCCGACACCCCCACCCTGACCTTCGGCTGGACCGTCGACGGAGCGCCCGTGACCGCGAGCAGCAGCACCTCCTCCCTCTCCACGCTCGTCGGTGCCTTCGCGGTCGGACAGCTCGTCGCCTGCACGGTCACCGCCGACGACGGAAAGGGAGGCACCGACTCTGACTCCGCAAGCGTCACGATCGGCAACACCGCGCCCGTCGTCGATGGCGTCACCCTCTCGCCCGGTACGGTCTACACGAACGACACGCTGACCGCCGTGGCGAGCGCCAGCGATGCGGACGGGGACGCGCTCACGCTCACCTACGACTGGTACGTCGACGGCACCCTCGTGCAGTCCGGCCCCTCCGACACGCTCGACGGCGCTGCGTACTTCGACCGGGACGAGGTCGTGTACGTGGAGGTCCTCGCCGAGGACGGGGCCGACAGCGCCTCGGCCACCAGCGCCTCCACCACCGTCAGCAACACGGCGCCGAGCGCCCCCGTCGTGGAGATCACCCCGAGTGACGCCGCGAGCGGAGACGACCTTACCTGCGCGGTTGTCACTCCGAGCGCGGACGCGGATGGAGACGCGCTCACCTACGCGTTCGCCTGGGATGTGGACGGCGTGGCCCATGAGGACGCCACGGACGCGTCGACGAGCAGCCTCGTCGACGGGTCGACCGTGGGCTGGAACGAGACCTGGACCTGCGCGGTCGTGGCATCCGACGGATCCGCCATGTCGGGTGCGGCCTCGGACAGCGTGTCCACGGAGTGCATGCTCGGCTCGGAGAGCGGCTGCGCCGCCAGCTCCTGTGTCGAGATCCTCGCGTCGGGCGCGTCGACCGGCGATGGCGTCTACTACGTCGACCCCGACGGGTCGGGCGCCGTGGCGGTGTACTGCGACATGACGTCGGACGGCGGTGGCTGGCTGCTCGTGTACGTAAACGCCAACAACTGGGGCTCCACCACGGCGCACACAATCACGCTCGCGCCGAGCGCCTCCCCGTCGTACCAATGGTTCGACGCGACCTGGGGCGTCACCGCGGTGCGCAGCGCCTCGCGCCTCGGGACCACCTGGGACGGCGCGTACCCGCTCGAGCCGGACGAGATGGGCGCGATCAACGTGAAGACCTGGTACGCTCTGGGCTTCCAGTCCGTCCGCTACGAGTTCGAGCGCGGGAGCGACGGCGCCCGCCACGCGGGCTGGTGCGACACGAGCGCCGCTCCGTGGGACTGGACGTCGGGAATGACGGGTCGCTACACCTGCAAGCGCTCCTCGCCCGACGGATCCGGGCACCATGTGTCCATGTCCGGCGTCGGTGACGTCTGCGACGGGTCGCTCTGGAACACCGGCTGGACGATGGACGTGGCGCTTGGCGACGCCGACTGGGACTACGCCTACCAGGCGTCGCCGAACCACCTGACCTTCACGGACGGGCAGCGCCTGATGTTCATGGTGGCCGGCTTCGACCAGACCTACCACGCGAACAACGCGGCCGATCAGGACTACCTGATGCGGGTGTGGCTGCGCGAACCTTGAGCGGGGACGGGCAACGGCGCCCCGTTGACGGGGGGCGTTGCGGGGGGCGGGATGCGCAGCCGTTCGCACGTGGCGAAGATTTAGAACTGCTCGGGCTCCAGCACATGCCCGTCGTTTGCCGGGTCGGCTGCCAGCGGGGTCCAGTAGCGGTCGCGCGGAAGGTCCCGACGGGCCAGGTCGATGGCGGGGCGGTGTCGGAGCCCGAGGTAGCCGACCGTGCCGGCGTCCCCGTCGTGGAGGTCGACGGACATGTAGATGCCCGGCGTGTCCCCGTCCTCGGCGACCTCGGCGGCGCGCCCGTCGGACCAGTAGACGACGGGCTCCTCGGCCTGGATGCGGAGCAGCTCTTCCCGTCCGACGCGCGCGGGCCCGTTGGAGAGGCGCCTCCTTCCGCCGCGTCGTGCCCCACACCGAGGACATCGAGCGCCTCGTCGACGCCCAAGCCGTGATCGAGCAGGCCTCCCTCCTCGGGCAGGCGGCCCTCGGCGAGCGGGCGGGCAAGGGCGCCCGGCGCGTGCAGGTGCTCGGCGGGAAGGAGCTCGCGCTTCCGCCGCGATGCGCGAGCTTCGCCGGGTACAGCCTGCACGCCGGTGTGGGCTTCAAGGCGAGCGACCGCGCCGGCCTCGAGCGGCTGTGTCGTTACATCCTCCGCCCCCCGCTCGCGAAGGACCGTCTCCAGCGCCGCGAGGACGGCAACGTCGTGGTCGGGCTCAAGCGCGTGTGGAGCGACGGCGCGTCGGCGCTCGTGTTCTCGCCGTCCGAGCTCGTCGAGCGGCTCGTCGCCCTCGTACCGCCACCGAGGGCAAACCAAGTGATTTACAGGGGCCTGCTCGCCGCGAACGCAGCGTGGCGCGCTGAGG
>CAJBVW010000282.1 GCA_903959175.1 uncultured Pseudomonadota bacterium | reverse complement strand
TCGACCAGCGCGACCGATCCGCGACTCAGGATCATAGGTTCCCCGCCTTCCATCCATCGCCGCTGACCCAACGAACGGGCGTCCCACCGGCGAGGTCCACCAACTCGGCTGCGTCCTCCACCAGATCAGGTAACCAGTCGCCCGTTCCGAGCTCCGACAGGTCGTCGCCGCTGGGGTGCGGCGAGCTGACGGAACGCAGCAACTCCTCACGGCGGCGGTGCTCAAGCTCGTGCTCCACGGCCTGGGTGATGAAGCGGCTTCGGTTTTGCTCGAACCGGTCGATACCGGCGAGCAGGTTCGACGGGAGAGTCACAGTCACGCGTTCGGTGTTCACCACGGATGCCTCACAGGTATGCAGAATGGTATGATCATAGTTCCTGACCGTCAAGGACATCGTCGGGCGGCCGGCCGGCGAAGTGCGCCGCACCCCCACCAGCCACAGCTTCGCGCGCAAGCACCCGACGGAGGGCCCGGAGGCAACTGGTAGGCGGAGTACGCGGGGAGCTGACCCGCGCCAGGGGGCGTCACCCGAAGGGCGGAGACCGGCGCTCGGGCCGGGCTCCGTCGGGCCGCATCGGCCCGATAGCACCCGCCGGCGAAGCCGGGGCGCCCAGATCCCGCTGGATCAACCCTCTTGTTTCTCCACCCCATCCAACACCACCCCCACCCCGACCCCCACGATCCAATTCACCCGCCGCACGTTGTCGTAGGTGAATGACACACTTGCGTCGTACACGCGGTGCACGAGGGCCGCGGGCTCGGCGATGCCAGGGATGGCCTCGAGCACGATGAAGGGGCGGGCGGCCGTCGCGAGGTGTACGCGTTGGACGGCGGTGGAGCCGTGCTCCACGGCGTCGCGGACCATGGCGGCGAGGCCGCGGAGGCGGGTGGTGGTGGTGCTCATGGGGCCTCGGTGAGCCAGGCGTGGAGCTGATCGTAGACGTCCGGGTGGTGGGCCAGGGCGATGTGGCTCATGCCCGGGAAGAGGCGGACGTGGGCGGGGGGGAGGCCCGAGGCCGCGGCGGTGGCGCTCGGGGCGGGCACGACGCTGTCGCCGAAGAGGGCGGCGGCCCAGGGCGCGGAGACGAGGGTGCCAGCCGCGAGGTAGTGCCGGAGGCCGGGGAGGAGCGGCACGGGGTGGTGGGGGTCCCGGAGCGAGACGCTGACGCGGCGGCGGGCGCGGTCCTCGTGGCGGAGGTCGGCGTCGCCGAGGTCCTGGAGGCCGTGGCTGCGGAGGTCAGCGATGTCGGCGATGAGCCGGGTGTACGGGTCGGGCACGGCGCGCAGCACCTTCGAGACGACGCGGCCGAGCCGCTCCAGCGGGGCACCGAGGTGGGGCGTGCCGACGTAGAGGGCGCGGGAGACGAGCTTCAACCACGCATGATCGGAGGTGGCGGCGACGTGGCAGGCGCTGCGGACGACCAGGCCGCCCATGCTGTAGCCGAGGGGGAGGAGCTCGGTGAGCGGGGTGGGCCAGGCGGCGACGAGGGCGGTGAGGAGGGCGTCGAGCGCGGCGCCGCTGTCGGGGATGGGGAGGCCCGAGTTGTAGCGCACGTAGAGGGGGGTGAAGCCGAGGTCCCGCGTGAGGTTGGAGCCGTAGTCGGTGGCGGGAGCGTCGTCGGCGTCGGGGCGGCCCCACACGTGCTCGGTGTTCATGAGGCCGTGGACGAGCACGACGACGCGCGCGGACGCGTCGGGGAAGGCGCGGGCGAGCGAGGCGGGGTCGAGCGGGAGCACGGCGCCGCGGTGGATGAAGGCCATGCTCGTCGCGAGGCCGTTGCCCGTGCGCGCGAGGTAGTCGCCGACGGTGCCGTTCAGGGCGCCGATCGCGAGCTCGAGGTTCCTGCCCATGCGGCGCCGCCGTGAGAGGCGTGCCCTAACCTGGAGGAACCGCACGGGGGGCCCGCGCGCGGTGAGCGGGCGCACGAAACTGAATGGTCATTCAGTGGCGGGTCAGCGCCGGGGCGCGCCCTCGATGGCGCCGAGGATGGCGGTCGCCTCGCCGCTGAGCTGCACCCAGCCCTCGTCCGTGAGCCCGCGTACGAGCACGGTCGGGGTGCCCTGCACGTCCAGCGCGACGGCGGCGGCGACGTGCTCGGCGAGCTTCGCGGTGGTCGCCGGATCGTTGACACATGTGCCGTACGCCACGATTTCGAGCCCGGCGCGGTCCGCGAAGAAGGGGAGGGCCGGCGGGGTGATCTGCTCGGGGTTGGCGTAGAGGGCCGACGCGAAGGCGACGTACTTACCCTGGGCGTCCGCGCAGACGGCCCCGACGGAGGCCTGGCACGCGTAGCGGTGCATGTGGGAGGAGACGCTCGGGTTGCAGTCCATGTCGAGGGGGAAGCTGCCGAAGCGGAAGCGGATGTCGGGGCGGCGCTCCGCGAGCTCGAGGAGGAGCGGGAACAGGTGCGCGCAGTAGGGACACTGGTAGTCGGAGAAGGTGACGACCTCGACCAGGGCGTCCGCGGGGCCGACGCCGGGGAGGTCTGCCGGGAGGTTCACGGGGCCGGCGACCGCCGCGATCTCGGCGGCGGGGCGCGACGGCCCGTACGAGGCGGACGGCGCGGGGGCGGGCGGCGGCGGGGCGACGGCGGCGTGCGGCACGCAGGCGAGGAGCGCGAGGAGCATGCTCCGGGGGCTAACCGGCGGCGCGGAGGGCGCGGGGCGTTTACGTGGGCGGGATGCACAAGCTCCTTCAGGGTCACGCCACCTTCCGCCGGGAATTCGTGGCGCAAAGCCACGAGTTCCTCGCCGAGCTCGCCTCCGCGCACCAGTCGCCGGACGCGCTGTACATCGGGTGCGCCGACAGCCGCGTCGTCCCCGAGCTCCTCACCACGTCCGCGCCGGGCGAGCTGTTCGTCGTGCGCAACGTCGCGAACCTCGTGCCGCCGGCCGACCGCCCCCACAGCTCCGTCGGCGCCGCGCTCGAATACGCGGTGCAGGCGCTCCACGTCTCGCACATCGTCGTGTGTGGCCACTACGGTTGCGGCGGCGTGAAGGCGATGATCGACGGGGTGGCGCCGAGCATGCCGGAGCTCAAGGCGTGGCTCGCCGAGGCCAGCAGCGGCAACGCGGCCGCGCGCCGGAAGGCCGTCGAGGGGGAGGACCAGTGGCGCCTCGCGGTCGAGGAGAACGTGCTCGACCAGCTCGCCAACCTCTCGACCTACCCGTGCGTCAAGGAGCGGCTGGACGCCGGCGCGCTGACCCTGCACGGCTGGGTGTACGACCTCCACGGCGGCCTGCACGTGTACCAGCACGACGAGGGGCGCTTCGAGGAGACGCGGTCGGCCTGATCAGCCCGCGTTGAGGCGCGCGAGGCGGCTGTACTCCTCGAAGAGGGGCCAGCCCGAGCCGGATTGCCGCCCGTCCTCCGAGAGCTTCGTCGCGGCGCCGGCGGCGCAGGTGCGGCGGGGCTCCACGCGGGCGTCGGGCCAGCGGGTGATGGCGGCGTCGAGCCAGGCGGCGAGGGTGCGGCGGGAGGAGCCGTCGACGTGGGAGGGGTCTCCGCGGAGGTCCACGATGCCCTCGACGACGCGCACGATGCGGTCGGGGAGGTGCACGTCCACCACGAGGACGCGGCGCTCCGCCACGGGCCCGGCCACGGTCAAGCGGGACCGCGCCCACCGGCCGGGATCGCGCGGGCCGCGCTGGTCGCGCACCTCGACCTCGCCCGAGACGAGGAGGAAGACGCCGTCGGTGGGGGCGGGGGTGCCGGCCGGGCGGGTGGACGGCTCGGGAGGGTCGCGCCACACGGGGGAGGCGCAGGTGAGCCAGCGGCCGTCGGGCTCGACGGTGAGGAGGGTCTCGGCCGGGGGGAGCTCCGCGAGGGCGGCGCGGGCGCACACGCGCACGTCGAGGCCGGCCTCCCGGGCCCGGCCGGCGCGGGACTCCAGCAGGGCGGCGTCGTCGCTGCGCGCGGCGACCCGGGGCCCGGCGAGGTAGGCGAGCTGGCGCGCGGTCACGAGATCGAGGCCGAGACCGGCGGCGACCTCGTGGGCGGCGGGGACGCCGGACACCACGAGCATCCAGGCGAAGCGGAAGGGGGGGAGCTCGACGGGGGCGGGGACCGCGGGCGCGGCGTCGGGGGTGGGGCCCGCGGTCAGGGTGG
>CAJBVW010000281.1 GCA_903959175.1 uncultured Pseudomonadota bacterium | reverse complement strand
GGGGGCGACGGCGGGGGCGACGAGCACCCCGACGCGCGACGCGGCGAGCGCGGGCCCCGGGGGCGGCGCGGACGGAGGCGTACGCGCGGCGGGGGGGGGGGTTCCCGCGGCCGGCGGGGGACGCGCGACGGTCGAGGATCCCGCGGCCGGCGTGACGCCCGCCCTCCCCACGGGCTGGCCGTGGTTCGCGGCGATCCTCGGCGTCGGGGCCGTGGTGGGCGGCTGGATCGAGTGGAGCGGGCGCCGACGGCGGCGCCGGGGCCGGGGCGGGCGGCGGTGAGGGCCGCGGACGCGGCGCGGCGTGAGGGGCCCATTTGGGTGGTCACCGTGGCGTGCGCGCTGGCCGGGTTGTTTGGGTGCACCCCCGAGTCGCCGCCCGCGCCGCGCGGCCCACCCAACATCCTCCTCATCTCCCTCGACACCGTCCGCGCCGACCACACAACCCCGTTTGGCAGCGCCCGTGACACAACCCCGGTGCTCGCGGCCCTCGCGCGCGGCGGCACCAAATTTACACAGGCCTTCAGCCAGGGCAACGAGAGCGCGTACTCCCACGCCTCGCTCTTCACCGGCCGCTACCCCTCCGAATTGGCCGAGCCCGTCTACGAGACCTACGGCGTGCCACCCGCCGCCACGTTGGCCTCGGAGGCCCTCCAAGCCTACGGCTACCAGACCGCCATGTTCTCCGCGGGCGGCCACGTCACGCCCGAGTTCGGCTTCGACCAGGGTTGGGACCACGCCTCCGCCGAGGAGGGCTTCGCGTCGCTGTATGACACCGGCCCCAAGGCGCTCGCGTGGATCGACGGCCTCCGATCGGCGCGCGCGATGCGGAGCGCCGCCCCGCCCACGACCGACGACGGCCTCGACGTCCCGCCCGAGGCCCAACGCCCGTGGTTCGTGTTCCTGCACGGCTACGACGCGCACCGCCCCTACACTCGCCCCGGCCCCTGGGACCACGCCTTCGCCGACGGCCCCGGCAGCCCGGTCGCCGAGCTCATGGCGAGCAGCCCGTGCATCTCCGAGATGGTGTTCGGTGACACCTTCTTCCCCGAGCTCACCCCCGGCTGGTTCACCCACCCCGGCGGCGCCCAGATCCTCGCGCCCGAGAGCTACGCGCGGCTTGAGGCGCCCCCGCCCGGCACCGCGCGCGTCGCCATCACCGCGGCCGACCGCCAGCACGTCCAGGACCACTACGACGGCGCGCTGCTCTACGCGGACACCCTCCTCGGCCAGATCCTCGCCACGCTCGAGGCCCGCGGGGACCTCGACAACACCGTGATCGTCGCGGTGTCCGACCACGGCGAGGACCTGCTGGATCACGGCTTCATGAACCACCGCACCTGCCTCACCGACAGTTGCACGCGCGTGCCGCTCGTAGCGTGGGGCCCCGGCTTCACGCCCGGCACCGAGGTGAGCGCCCTGGTGGACGCCCGCGATGTCGCCGCCACCCTCTTCGCCCTCGCGCGCGTGCCGCCCCCCGCCGGCAGCGGCGGCCGCGATCTCCGCGCCGTCGCGCGCGGCGAGGCCCCGGTAAGCGCCGTGTTCGCCGAGGGCGTGATGGACATGGTGTCCGTCCGCACGGCCACCCACCGCCTCGTCTACCGGGACGCCCCCCTCGCGGCCCCCGACTACCTCGACGTGCTGCGCGCCGCCGCGTTGGACGGCCCCCAATTCGAGCTGTTCGACCTGCGCGCCGACCCCGGCGAGCACACCGACGTGCATCGCGACGATCCCGCCACCACCGCCCACCTGCGCGACGCCCTCGTGACCTGGCGCACCGGCCTCGCGCGCGGCGCCTACACCCTCGCGCCCGACGCGGTCTCTGCCGCAACCGTCGCGAGCCTGAAGGCGCACGGCTACTGGGACGCCCAGGGGGGTGCCGCGCCCGCCGCGCCACCACCCGCGGCAACGCGGGGCGCCGTTGTCCCCGTGGTGCGGCCACTCGTGGACGAGCGGTGCGCGGATCGGTTCGCGTTTCTGGAGGGGGGGTAGGGGGCGCCAGCACGGTCGTCGACCGGGCGGCCCGGCGGCCCCGAGCGGCCGCCGTCGCGCTCCTGCGGGCGCGCGCTCCGCGCTTGGTCCGGCGCGTGGACGCGCCGGGACCGGCCGCCC
>CAJBVW010000280.1 GCA_903959175.1 uncultured Pseudomonadota bacterium | reverse complement strand
CGCTGAGCACGGGAAGGACGCGGCGCCGCGACCGGGACGCCGGGTGAGGCCGGGGCGCCGGATCACGCCTCGAAGGCCTCGACCTCCGCGACCGGCGTGTGCGCCGGCTGGGCGTCGACGTAGTAGACGTGGGCCTCGCCGGGGCCCGCGGGCGGCAGCCGTCGGGCGACGTAGCGGGGCGCGGCCCCCACCACGAGGGTGCGCACGGCGCCCCCGCTCCCCATCGGCCCGTCGGTGAAGCCGACGAGCTCCCGCCATGCCCGGGCGTGGGGCGTGTGGCCGCAGACCTGCGAGAAGCCGCGCGGGAGCCGGGCGGGCGCGTAGCGGCGGGGCCGGGTGGGATCGAGCTCCCAGGCGCGGTCCATCTTCGGACGGAGGGCGTCGTCGTCGGTGGCGGGGCGGTGGTAGAGCAGGCCCCCTGCCTCCTGTCCCGGGACGCCGGCGAGGTAGAGCGGCGCGAGGTCGAGGGGGTGGGCCGGGGCAGCCGGCTCCTCCCAGCGTCGGAGCGCGGCGTCGAGGAAGCGTTCGAGCGAAGCGGCGACGGCGACGGCGTCGTCAGCGCACGCAGGATCGAGCCAGCCGCCCCCGACGAGGAGCTCGAGCTCACGACGGGTGACGCCGGCGTGGGTGACGAGGAGCGCGCGGCCGTCGGCGTCGCGGACGGTGGCGGCGAGGCGCATCCGGCCCGCGCGGAGGAGCCCCGCGATGCGGGCGGCCTGGCCCTCGGTGTACCCGGCGTAGTCGCGTCGCACGAGGTCGAGGGTGGGGACGCCGGGGTGACAGGCGCGGAAGGCGGCCTCGGCCGCGTCTCGGGCGGCGCCGGCGGGGAGGGCGTGAACCGCGCGCGCGCCGATCCGGGCGGCGGAGAAGCGGGCGTCCGACCATCCGGCGAACTCCATGACCCGGGCGGCGTCGTGGTTCCCGAGGAGGAGCGTGAGGCGTTCGGGCGCCTGCGCTGCCATCCAGTCCAGCACGCGCTCGCCCTCCGTCGCTGCGCGTTCGGGGTCGTCGCCGAAGTCCACGTGGTCGCCCACGGACACGAGGTGCACGCCCGCGCGGAGGGTGTCGCCGGCGAGGGCGCCGTGGCGGTCGAGGACGGCGAGCAGGGTGTCGAGCGGCGCCTGCATGTCGCCGAGGACGAGGGTGCGGATCGGGGTCATCGGTCGTCCGTGCAGAGGGCGTCGAGCAGGGGGCAAAGCGCGATCTCCGGAGTGGGCAGGCACTCGAGCGTGCGTACGCTGGCGCCGGTGCCGAGGCGGCGGACCTCGGGCACCACCATCCGTTGCCACGGGTGGCCGGCGTAGGCGGCGGCGACATCCTTGCGGACGCGGGAGCGGATCGGGCCGCGCATCGCCATCCGGTTCGCGTGTGCGAGCGGGCCGAAGGTCCAGCCGCCGCTCATCTCCTGGGGCTCCCGGAACCACGCCCTGAGCCCCGCTGCGTACACGCGGGCGAGGAGCGCGTCGTCGTCGGGGGCGAGGAGGCCGTCGGGGCGGGTGCGCCGGGCGACGGCGAGGGCGGCGTACCAGACCATCTGGTCCGGGGAGAGCGCGGCGGCGGCCTGCCCGACGGCGACGGTGCGGGCGCGGAGATCGACCCGGGGGACGGCGTGACCGCCCGCCGCGATGGCGGCCTCCCCGGCGGCGAGGGCCTCGGCGTGGGACGACAGGGCGCTCGGCGGCAGCAGCCCGCGCAGGCGCGGCACCCGCAGGTCGACGAGCTCCACCCGCACGGCCTCGGCGCCCGCCGGCGTGGGCCAGTCGTAGCGCTGCACGCGGGCCGGCGTGGCCTGGCCAGGGAAGTAGAAGCCGGTCGCGGGCTCGATGGCCTCGTGCGGCGAGAGCCGAAGCTCCACGAGGCGGTCCTGAGGGCGGGCGAGGAGCTGGAACGCCACGACGAGGTCGGCCACGAGGCTCCGTCGCCGCCCGCTCACCAGCGCGAACACCAGCGGCGTCGGATCCGCCTGGAGCTGGCGCGCCACTCGCCACGCCGTCTCGCGGTAGGTGTCGCCGTCGTCTGCCAGGGCGTCCTCCTCCACGAGCGTGCCGTCGGCGCGGAGGGCGGGGTGCTCCACCACGGGCGCGAGGGTGGGGTCGGCGAGGGCGGCGCGGAGCTGTTCGAGGGGGCGCGCCCCGCCGAGGAGCTCCTCGTGGAGCCAGCGGCGGGCGCTGGCGTAGAGCACGGCGTGGACCGCCTCGACGCGCATCCCGTCGCGGTGGAGCGCCCAGGCGAGGGTGACGAGCGGCGCGGGGTTGCCACCCGGCAGGGCGAGCACGCGGCAGGGGCTCACCGGGTGCTCGCGACGTCGGCGAGGGCGAGGTCGAGCACGGCGAGGTCACGGGCGATCTTCGCGGCGCCGCGGGTGGTGGTGCGGATGCGGTGCCGCGCCTCGTCGGGGGTGACCCACTCCACCGCCTCGGTCTCGGTGCCGAAGCGGCCCGTGTCGGACAAGACGCGCATCCGCCAATAGCGGGTGACCGAGGTGTCGCCGAGGTGCTCGCCGGCCAGCGCGGACACGATCTCGGCGTGGATGCCGGTCTCCTCGAACACCTCGCGCACCGCGGCCTCCTCCATCGTCTCGCCCAGGTCCACCTTGCCCTTCGCCCAGGTCCAGCCGTCGCCGCCGTAGCGCCCGGCGGCGAGCCGCAGGCAGACGCGGCCGGCGGCGTCTACGAGCACCCCGCCCGCCGCCCAGCCCTTCCCGGAGGCGTGCCGGGGGAGCGGCGCCGCGGTCGTAGACACAGGCGCCGTCACGCGGCCGGCGCGCGGTCGAGTCGGCGCCGCCTGCTCGAGGCCGTAGAGCGCCTCCCAGACCTTGCCGTAGGCGTGCGCCCGCGCGCTGCCCTGGCGGCGTCCGACCTCGGACTTGAAGTTCGCGTAGTCGATGTCCCGCCCCATCGCCCCGAGGGCCTCGCCCCAAGCGTCCGGGGTGCAGGTGGCGCGGTAGGGGTAGTCGGTGCCGACGCCGGAGACGGTGGGCGAGAGCGTCGGCAGGTAGCGGTCCCGCAGGGCGTCGAGGTCGTCGGAGACCCGCGCGCGGATGGTCAGGAAGGCGTCGCCGTGCTTCTTCACGGCGGAGTAGAATCCGAAGGGGGTCAGGGTCCACATGGCGGTCGCTCCGTCTGGATGATCTATAAAGGCTGGCTCCAACGATGGGCGTTTGGCGCAAGATTGCGCGTGCCTCGCTCGATCGGGACGAGCTCTACCACTGCGCTCATTCTCGTTCGCAAAGAGCATCGGCAGGTCGACGCCGATAAGACCTGTAGATGATGCTCGCGCTTTTCATGTCGTGCTCCATCGCCTTCAACGATCAGCCGCGTGGTCCACGGCAGCCGAAGGACGCCGCCGATGCCGACACCGATGCCGACACCGATGCCGACTCCGATGCCGACACCGATGCCGATGCCGACTCCGATGCCGACACCGATGCCGACACCGATGCCGACACCGACGCCGACACCGATGCCGACACCGACACCGATCCGGCGGACCCGTGCGCCGCGCTGACGCCGTCTTCGTCCGCGTCCAGCAACCGCGCCGCCATCCAGCGCTGCCTGGACACCGCCGGCTACGCGGTCCTCGGCCCCGGGGTGCACGCGATTGACCTGCTGCTCGACGTGCCCGCCGGGGCGACCCTCTCGGGTAGCGGCCGCACCGCCACGATCCAGGCGTCCGGCAGCGTCGGCAACGGCCTCCTGTACATGCGCGCCGGATCGACCGTCCGCGGCCTCGTCCTGGATGCAAACCAGTCCCTGGATGACACCAACGGCGCCGTCGTGCAGATCCTTGGCTCGAACGTCACGGTCGACGACTGCTGGATCGGCAACGTCAACGGCCACGTCCGTGGGCTGGGGTTGGCGGGCGTCTACTTCATGGACGACACCGGGTCCGGCAGCGTCGTGCAGAACTCCGAGATCACCAACCTGTTCTACGGGGTGATTTTCCGCGCGGGCCTCGACGCCGCGGAGGTCAATACGGTGCAGGCGTCGATCATCCATGACACGGCGTGCGACGGCGTCACGTTCGCCGGCTACGGCGAGCTCATCGGCAGCACGCTGTACCACCACGGGTACGATTGCGAGAACGGTCCGCTCCCCGGCGCGAGCGTGTACGGGCTCGACAACCTGGTCGGCGCGCGCATCGACAGCAACGAGATGTACGACGACTGCGGCAACGTCATCGACCTCGACACCGTCTGGAGCTTCGAGATCACCAACAACACGATCCGGGATCCGGGCTACACATGGGGAGGCTACGCCCCCTACTGTAACGGCAGCGCGCTCATGATCATCGACTCGGCGTTCAACGTGATCTCCGGCAACGTCATCAGCTCGGACGACCGCACCAACAACCGCCTCGAGGACACCTACGGGCCGGATGTCTACCGTCGCAACTCGAGCGCCGCCGCGTTCTCGGACCTGTCCCCCGGCGGCGACGCCATCATCGCGTTCCAGTTGTTACAGCGCTCGGCGAGCCAGGGAGCAACTGTCTACAACGTGGTCGACGGCAACGAGCTCCGTGCCGGTTGCACTTCTGGCTGCACCGGCATCGGCTACTTCAGTTCACGCGGAACCGGGCAGGACGCGACCGAGGCATGGTCGACGACCTCGTCCAACTACTTCTCGGGCAACAACCCGTCTGGCAGCAATATCGGGTCGATCCGCTGCGGCCTGAACTGGTACGCGTGGGACGACACCTGTGATGGCACCTTCCCTTCGGGGGCCTGCAACGAGGACGACCACCAGCACGTCGGGCTCCTGCGGAACGACGGCTGCGAGCAGTACTGAGGGGTCGCGCGCGTCCCCTCACCCGTCGCCGTCCTGGTCGTAGAGGACCGTGGCCGAGAGCGGGACGGTGACGAGGGCGGTCGTCGTCTCCGGGGTGAGCACGGTGCCGCCGCGGAGGTGGCAGACGACGCAGGTGACGCCCTCCTCGGCGAGGGGCTCGTGTGAGCGGCGCGGTGGCGGGAGCCCGCCCAGTCCGCGTATTGCGCGGCGTGGCAGCCCCCGCAGCCCTCGGCGGAGAGCGACACGGGGTCGGCGCCGGTGTCGAGCGACTGGGAGAGCGGGGCGAGGCCGAGCGCGCCGAGGAGGAGCGGGTGCACGTCAGCGGGCGTCGGCCGGCTCGCACGACCCGTAGGGCACGTCCCGCGGGGGAGGATTCGACGGGGCGTAGCGGTAGTGCCACCATTCGTTGCGGTAGGGCTCGAAGCCCTCGGCCACCATCGCCCCCGAGAGGAGCCGGCGGTTGGCCTCCGCGGCGGGCGTGGACGCGCCGTGGTGGCTCTCGGCGACGAACGCGTCGAAGGCGGTGCCCATGTCCAGCGGCACGCCGGCGCGGGTGAGCGTCAGGTCGACCGCGACGCCGCGGCTGTGGGCGGAGCGGGGCGCGAGCCAACCGTCGGCGATGTAGTCGTGACGTCCGATCTGCTCGGCATGCGCGCACATCGCGGTGGCGGCGCGTTCGGGGCGGTAGGCGTCCCACACGAGGAGGCCCAGCCCCTGGCGCTCGACGGCGGTGGCGACCCGGCCGAGCGCGACCGCCGCCTCGTGCCACATCCAGGCGCCGGGGGCGGCGTACCCGGGCACCGGCGCCCCGGTGAAGTTGTGCGGCGTGGCGTAGGCGATCGCGAACGTGACGTTCGGGAGCGTCGCGAGGTCGACGAAGCCGTCGGGCGGGAGGTTCGGCGGGCAGGGGGTCATCGCCCCGAGGATAGCAAGGGCCGTGCCGGAGGGCATCGACTTCGACTTCCCCGCTGAAGCCCCCGTCCAGCGCCGGATGTCAGGCTCTCAGGGGGCGCGGCAACGCTACAGGTCCGTGGCCCGCCTGGTCGAAGCGCCTGGCCGCGATGTGTCCGCGAACCTCGCCGAGGGCGCGCACCGGCGACACGGGCCCGCACGGACTGCCCTGGCACCGGGGCTCGCGCAGATTGTTATAGGCGCTCCGCCCCCCCCCCGGTCCCCGTCATGGCCTCTCCCCCCCTCCAGACGGATCGCGTGCGCCCCGCGGCCCCGTCGCCGTCCGCCGCCGCCCACCACGCGCGGGGCGGATCCGCCACCGAGGCGAGCTCCGCGGCCGCCGTGGACCTCGTCGGGTGGACGACGGCCGCGATGGCGGTGGTGCTCTGCGCGCTCTACAGCCTGCCCGCGACGGGGCTCTCGGCGGGCACGCTCGCGATGTACTGGACGCTCGGGGCCGGAAGCGTGGGCATTGTGCTGCTCCGCGGCCGCTTTCACCGCCCGCGAGCGGTGGCCCTGGTCTCCATCTGGTTCCTCGCCGGTGCCGTGGCGGTGGTCGTTCAGGGCTTCACCGGAGGGCAGCTCATCCTGCTGGTCGCGACGTACCTCGGCGGGCTCTTCCTCGGGCAGCGCGCGGCCGTCGGGCTCATGGTCGCCTCCACGTTGACCTACGTCGGCGCCGGGGCCCTCCACATCAGCGGCCTCGCGCCAGCGGCGCCGATGGGCGCCACGGCCCTCGACGCACCGTTGGCGTGGGGCGTCGCCATCGCGACCTTCTTCGCGGTCGGCGGGATGACGGTCGTCGCGCTCCTGCTGGTGCTCGCCCGCTTGAAATCGATGGCCGACCTGAGCCGGCGTCTCTCGACCGTCTCGACGCTGATGCGCGACGCGGTGCTGCTCACGGACCTCGAGGGGCGCATCACCTGGGTGAGCGAGAGCTTCACGAAGCTCACCGGCTTCGGGCTCGACGAGGTCGCGGGGAAGAAGCCCGGCGCGGTGTTGCAAGGCCCGGAGAGCGACCAAGAGGCGAGCCGGAAGATGGGTCGGCATCTGGCCCGGCAGGAGGACTTCGACGCGACGGTTTTGAACTACACCAAGTCGGGGAAGCAGTACTGGACGGACATCGAGGCCCGGGTGCTGCGCGACGAGCGCGGCATGCCGGAGGGGTTCACCTCGATCCAGCGCGTATGCACCGAGCGGCTCCTGATCGAGCACCGGGTCGTCCTGCAGCGCGACCTCTCGCGGCTGTTCCAGACCGCCCACCGGGTCGACGACGCCCTCGAGGAGGCCGTGGCGCTCCTCGCCGGCGTGCCCGGCGTGCGGAGCGTCCGGCTCTGGAGGGTCTCGCCGGACGGCACCACCCTGCGCTGCGTCCGCGCGGTGACGCCGGGGGCCGATCCCGAGCTCAGCACGATCTGCCGGAGCTCCGGTGACACCTTCGTCGCATGCCTTTCCAGCTGTCCAAAGGACGCCGCGGCCGACCTCGCCCACGCGGCGTGGCGCACCGGCGCGCCCGCGCAGAGCGACGCGCTGGGGTCCCCGGACGGCGGCGATTCCCAGGCCGCGCTTCGCGCCGCGGGCATCGGCTCGGGCACCGCCCTGCCGATGCTGGGACCGGGCGGCGTGCTCGGGGTCGTGGAAGTGCTCGGTAGCCGATTCTTTCCCGGCTACGACTCGGTGGAGCGGCGCCTCGGCCCCGTCGTCGAGAAGCTCTCGCTCTTCATCCAGCGCTGCGAGGAGCGCGCCCGATTCGAGTGGATGTTCCAGCAGGCGCCGGACGCGCTGGTGCGGGTCGATGCCCAGGGTCGTATCGAAGGCATGAACCTGCGCGCGGTCGCGCTCTTCGGGGCCGACGCGATGGCGGGTGGGAACGCCGAGGCCCTGCTCGGGGGCGGGTTCCTCCGGGCCACTGCGGCCGCGCGGGAGGGCGCGACGTTCATGGTTCACCTCGACGCCGACGCCGAGCGCGATCTCGAGGCGAGCGCGGTTCGCATCACGGAAGGCGGGAGTCAGTCGTGGCTCGTCGCGGTGCGTGACACCACCGAGCGGCGCCGCATCGTGCAGCTCGAGCTGATGCAGCAGACCCTCGGCGGGCTCCTCACCGAGCTGCCCGTCGCGACCCTGCTCATCGACGCGGCCGGGGTCGTGCGCTTCGCCAACGGTGCGGCCTGCGCGCTGATGCGCCGAACGAACACCAACCTGCTGGCGACCCAGAGCGCCGACCTCTTCTCGAACCTGCCGGGGCGGGCGGGCGCTTCCGGCGCGTGGACCTCACCCGTTCTCCCGACCGACGCGACGGGCGACGATGGCTGCGAGGCGATCTGGCCCGACGGCACGCGCGTGCCGGTGGCCGTCAGCGTCGCGTCGATCGCGTTGCCGGCCTCGCTCCCCCTCGGGATGGAGAGCCGTGTCTCGCAGGGTGCGTCGACCGACACGACGCTCGTGGAGCACCGCATCCTGACGCTCATCGACCTGACCGAGCACCAGAAGGCGCGGGCGGCGATCCTGCACGCGCGCGACGCAGCGGAGGCGGCCACGCGCGCGAAGGGTCAATTCCTGGCGAACATGAGCCACGAGCTACGCACGCCGCTCAACGCGCTGCTGGGGCTCAGCCACCTCATGCTGCACGGCGGCCCTCCCGCGGAGCTCCGTGCCCCGCTGCGGAAGCTCCACAACGCCAGCCGGAGCCTGCTCGGGATCGTGTCCGACATCCTGGACATCTCGAAGATCGAGGCCGGCCGCCTCGACGTGGAGGCCGCCCCCTTCGACCTCCACGAGGTGCTGGGTTCGGTGCTGGAGCTCTTCACGCTCGACGCCGCCGAGAAGGGGCTCGATCTCGTCGCCGACGTGGACGCGGCGGTGCCCGTCCGGGTGTCCGGCGATGCCCTGCGGGTGTCGCAGGTGCTCCGCAACTTCATCTCGAACGCGGTCAAGTTCACGGCCCGCGGCGAGGTCGTGCTGCGCGCGCGCGTCGCGCACGGCGACCCGTCTGGGCCGGCGCTCGTGTTCGACGTCCTCGACACCGGCATCGGGATGGACGAAGCCACGCTGTCCACGCTCTTCGAGCCGTTCACCCAGGCCGACACCTCGACCACGCGCGTGTTCGGGGGAACGGGGCTGGGGCTCGCCATTTCACGGCAGCTCGCGAACCTGATGGACGGCGAGGTCACGCTCGAGAGCACCAAGGGGGTCGGCACGACCGCACGCCTCCGGATCCGGCTCTGCCAAATTCCCGGCATCGCGCCGGAGGGTGCCACGGTCGACCAGGCCTTCCCCGAGGTGCGGGGCGCCCGCCTGCTGGTGGTCGAGCCGCGCCGCACCAGCCGGGATGCCGTCGCCTCCATGGCGCGGTCGATGGGCCTCGTCGTGCGCGCGGCCGAGAGCCTCGCCGAGGCCGACGCCCTGCAGGCGACAGACGACGGCCTGTTCGACCTCGTGCTGGTGGACGCGACGCTGGGCCGCCCCCCATCCGCGGCCGGCTCGCCCGTCGTGGTGAAGATGGTTCGCGGCGGCGTCCACGGCGGCGGCTCGTGGACGCCCGACGTGGTCGCGCTGCCGGTGCTCCCGTCGACGCTGCTCGAGACCTTCGCCCGGGCGCTGGGGCGCCTCGGCCCCGCCTCGCAGATCGAGTCGATCCCCGAAGCGCCCTTGCTTCGAGGCCGGGTCCTGCTCGTCGAGGACAACGACATCAACCGCGAGATCGGCGTGCAGTTGCTGCAACAGTTCGGGCTCGACGTCGTCGAGGCGAGCCACGGACAGGAGGCGCTCGAGGTCTATCGCGCGGTCCTCGACGATCCGGACGGCGCGCCCATCGACCTCGTCCTGATGGACGTGCAGATGCCGGGCATGGACGGGCTGACCGCCGCGGCCGCGCTGCGCAGCATCGACCACCCTGCCGCCGCGTCGGTGCCCATCCTGGCGATGACGGCCCACGGGACCCGCGAGGATCGCGAGCGGAGCCTCGCCGCGGGGATGAACGATCACCTGACGAAGCCGGTCGATCCGAGCGACCTGGCCCGAGCCGTACGGCGGTGGCTGTCGAAGTCCACGGGGCGGCTCTTGTCGCGGGCGCCCGAGAGCCCGCGCGGCACCGACGACGACGACGCCGGCTGGGCGTGAGTCCGACGATCGGTCATGGGCGGCCGGCGGCGCGTGGCCTTGCATCGCCCTTCGGATGGCAAGGGCCGTGCCGGAGCGCGGTCGCCAAAACCGGGGGTTCCTCGGGGCCGCGCGCGAACCGGTCTGCGCCGCGACGCCGCGTCCGGTAGAGTGCCGCCGTGCTCCGCTGGCTCTTCCCGCTGCAGTCGCTCCTCCTCGCGCTGGCCCTGACGTGGCCGGCGCCCGCCCGCTTCTGGACCGAGGCCCTCGGGAGCGTCGAGGGGGACGGCGTCAAGCACCTCTGGAACCTCTGGTGGATGCGCGCGGAGGCCTTCGGCGGCGTGCCCGGGATGCGGAGCGCCCTGGTCAACTTCCCGACGGGCCTCGAGCTCTGGCCCATCGAGCCGCTCAACGGCATCCTCTCGCTCGGCATCCCCCTCGCGCCGGTGCCGCTCTCCAACTTCCTCGCGATCTTCCACCTGTTCCTGCTGGGGCTGACCGCGGGCTGGCTGGGCCGCGTGGTCAGCGAGCGCCCGCTCGGCGGCTTCGTGGCGGGCGCGCTGGCGCAGGGCTCGGCCTTCGCGGCGTTCACCCTGCACGTCGGCGTGGGCGAGCTCCGCCAGACCTGGTGGATCCCCCTCGGCCTCGCCTGCCTCGTCCGAGCGCGCACGACGCTCGCGCCGAAGTGGTTCCTCGCCCTGGCGCTCTCCCTGGCCGGCGCGACGCTCTCCTGCTTCTACCACGGCTTCTTCCTCGCGACGGCGGTGTCGCTCTATGCGCTCGCCACGCTCCGCCCCTGGCCGCGCCTGCTGGTCGGCTATGCCGGCGCGGCGCTGCTCTCCCTCCTCATCGTGGTCCCCGTCATCCGCGGCTTCTCGGCTAACTACGCGCCGTCCGAGCAGCGCGGCGCCGACTCCTTCGGCCAGTGGATGACGATGCGGTACGAGCTCGAGACCTTCCGCGGGGCCGCCCTCGACCCCGTCGAGATGCTGACCCCCCGCGACGCCGCGACCGTCGACCGCCAGACCTCCAGCTACACCGGCGGCCGCTACCTCGGCTGGATCCCCCTCCTCCTCGCGGCCATCGGCGTCGCCGCTGCCCCCCGCAAGGCCGTGCCCTGGCTGATCGTGGGCGCCGGCGGGCTGCTGCTCTCGCTGGGCACCGTGTTGTGGTGGGACGGCGCCCTCGTCGCCGCGACCAGCGGGCGGGTGGTGTTGCCGCTCGCGACGCTCAACCGCGCACTCGCGTGGGTGGCCGAGCCGATGAACTTCCCGGCGCGGTTCATCGTGGTCCCGACCCTCGCCATCGCCGTGCTCGGCGCGCTCGCGTCCCGCTGGCCGTGGATCCTCCTCGTCGTGCCCGTCGGCCTGGTCGAGGTGGCGTGGGGCGACCTCGTCCCCTACCCCCGCTCCACGATCACGCTCCCGCGCGTCACCCCGGCGGCGGGCGCGGTGGTCCCCGAGGACGCCGTCGCGGACCTCACCGTGTTCACGCGCGCCGCCGCCAGCGCGGGCGACAAGGTCGGCCAGTCCTGGCTCTCGCGCGTCGACCCGGAGAGCCGCACCCGCGGTATCGCCGCGCAGCTCGTGCTCGACCGCGCGTTCTCCACCGTGCCCATCGAGCGCGTGGACCACTGGGGCCCCGAGGGGCTCTACTGGACCGCCGCGCTCCCCCTCGCCCACGCCCTCGGCGGCGCCACCGTCAGCGAGGACGATCTGCGCGCCAGCGCCTGGCTCCTCGCAGACGCCGGCTTCGGCAGCGTCCTGCTCACCCACGGCTGCGACAACGGCCCGCCTGCGTCCGCGGCCGTGCTCGACCGCACGCTCGGCGCGCGCATCGCCGCCCGCTGCGCGACGCTCTGGCCCGTCCCCACCGTCCCCGCTCCGCCCACCGACGCCCCGCGCTGGAGGTCCGAGCAGGAGACGCGATCCGCGGCGACCGCGCCGCCGAAGATGGGGCCGCAGTTCGCGCCCTGAGCGGCGGGCGCTTCGGGCGCTTCGGGCGCTGACTGCGCGCCGTGTGCG
>CAJBVW010000279.1 GCA_903959175.1 uncultured Pseudomonadota bacterium | reverse complement strand
GGAGGCGGCGGCGCTTCTGCTACAGGAGGAAACGCTTCAGGTTCAGCCGCTGGCGATGGCGGCAACGGAGCGGCTCGAGGGGCGCCCACCCCCTCCCCCAGCGCGCGCGCCAGCCGCTTCCCGGTGCGCTCCAGCGCGATGGCGGCCGCGCGATCGGCCTCCCGCGCCGCGCCGCGGCACACGGCGAGCGCCTCGCCCCGCCGGCCCTCGCGGTCGAGCCGCAGGGCCCACAGGGGCCGTACGGGCGCGCCCACGGCCGCCAGGCGTCCGAGCACGTCCGCGGGGGGGTCCGTGGCCAGCACGGCCTCCAGCGCGCGCCGCCAGGGCGTCAGGGGGCCGCGCGGCGGGGGCGGGCCGGCGAGCACGATGCGGAGGGGCTCCTCGGGGTCGGTCCACGCCGCCGCGCGGGCGCGCTCGTAGGCGCGCAGCGCGGCGCGGTCCGCGAAGAGGCCAGGGCCGCCCGTCGGCGTGTAGGTCGGCCACCGGAGCTGGCCGAGCCGCTCCACCACGAGCGTGGTCCGGTCGGTGTAGGGGCTCTGGAAGTACAGGAGCTCGGCGCGCCGCACCAGCTCCGCGTGCGCCAGCATCACGACGGGCTCTGCGACCCAGCGCCGCCCACGCAGGCGCTCGACCAGCGCGGCGCGCGCCCCCGTCGTCGGGAGGCCGAGGCGCACGCAGGCTGCGCGGAGGGCCGGGACGTCGAACGCAGGGACGCAGCGATCGTCGGGGAGCGTGGTGTGCGCGAGGCCCGCGGCGGCGAGGCGCGCAACGGCCGCGGCGGTGTCGAGGTCGTAGCGGAGGGACCCGACGCGGAACACCGGCGGCCCGACGGGCGCGGCGTCGTCCTCCGAGGCAGCGCCCGTGCGGAGCGACAGCCGGGCCCACAGCTCGCGCGCAGCCGGGTCGATCGCGCGCAGCCGCTCCAGCGCCACGGCCTCCCCGGACGTGAGCAGGTGGCCTTCGCGTACGAGGGCCCCCTCGATCACCTCCAGGAGATCGGAGCCCGGATGTTGGGAGGAAGCGATCGGCGTGCGCACGATCCGATAGATGCCCCGGAACGTACGAGGACGCATGCCCCCCCGCCGCACCAAGATTGTCGCCACCCTCGGTCCCGCCTCCCGGGACCTTGAGCAGATCATCGCGCTCCTCCAGGCGGGGGTCGACGTTTGCCGCGTCAATTGTTCGCATGCGAGCGCCGAGGGGATCCGTGAGGCCGTGGCGCGCGTCCGCCGCGCCGCGACGCGGCTCGACCGCCCGGTCGCCATCCTGCTCGACCTCCAGGGCCCGAAGATCCGCACGGGAGACCTCCCGAAGCCCCTCCACCTCGACACGGGTGACGTGCTGACGGTCGTGATGGAGGAGGACTACGTCAACGTCGCCCGCCGCATCGGCACGACCTACATCGGCATGGCGGACGACGTGACGACGGGCGACCGCGTCCTCTTCGCCGATGGCGCGCTCTCCGGGAACGTGGTCGCCGTGCGCCGCGACATCGAGCCGAAGGAGGTCGACATCCGCATCGAGGACGGCGGCCCGCTCGGCAACCACAAGGGGATGAACTTCCCCGGCGTGAACGTGAGCGCCCCGTGCCTCACCGAGAAGGACATCGAGGACCTCGAGACCGGAGTGCGCGCCGGCGTCGACTACGTAGCCCTCTCCTTCGTCCGCGAAGCAACGGACGTGCTCACCCTCCGCGAGCACCTCCGCCGCCTCGACGTGGCCGACCTCCCGATCATCGCGAAGATCGAGATGCCCCAAGCCGTGGCGAACATCCAGGAGATCCTCGGCGTGGTCGAGGGGATCATGGTCGCCCGCGGGGATCTCGGCGTCGAGGTGAACCTGGAGAAGGTGCCCGTCATCCAGAAGGAGCTCATCGCGGCCGCCAACAAGGCGGGCGTGCTCGTCATCACCGCGACGCAGATGCTCGACTCGATGGAGCGCAGCCCGCGGCCGACGCGCGCCGAGACGACCGACGTGGCGAACGCCATCATCGATGGTACGGACGCGATCATGCTCTCCGGCGAGACCGCGAGCGGGAAGTACCCGATCAAGGCCGTGGAGACGATGGACCGCATCGCCCGTGAGGTCGAGTCCAGCCGGTGGATGCGCCTCCCTCTCGAGGAGGTCTCGGTGCTCGCCGGCCCGTCGCACACGGTCGTGCGCTCCGCCTGCTACGCCGTCCGCGAGATCTCCCGCGCGCTCGTCGTGTTCACCTGGTCGGGCGCCACCGCGCTGTACGCGAGCAAGTCCCGCCCGCCGGGCCCGATCTTCGCGCTCACCCCGAACCAGACCACGTACGACCGCCTCGCCCTGGCGTGGGGCGTGACCCCCGTGCTCGCGCCGACCGTCGAGTCGACGGACGAGCTCATCGCGCTCGGCGAGCAGATCCTCCTCGATCGGGACCTCATCGCGCGCGGTCAGGAGGTCGTCGCGCTCGCGGGCAACACGCCGATGCGCGGCGCGACGAACACGATGAAGGTCTATACCGTCGGCAAAGTATAGAGCTTTGCCGAACCGATCCGGGGCCCGTCGCAGCGTTTTTGCCCGAGGTCGCGTGCGCCCGCGGCTCCCCGAGGAGATACGCGGACGCACGGGCGTCCGTTTGCCGCCCCGCCCCCTGGAGCCCGTCCGTTGACCGAGATTCTGGTGATCCTCGCGCTCGTCCTGTTGAACGGCGTGTTTGCCGGCGCAGAGATCGCAATCCTGTCCATCCGGAAGACACGCCTCACCGAGCTGGTGGAGGAGGGCAACGTCGCCGCGAGGGCCGTGCTGCGCCTGCGCGAGAACCCTGAGTCCTTCCTGGCGACCGTGCAGATCGGCATCACCGTCGTCGGCGCCACCGCTGCCGCCTTCGGCGGTGCCTCCCTCGCGGAGGACCTCGCCGTCGTCCTCGCGAAGATCCCCGGCCTCGAGGCCGTGGCCCAGAACCTCGCGCTCGGCATCGTCGTCGCGCTGGTGTCCACCCTCTCGCTCGTCCTCGGCGAGCTGGTCCCGAAGTCGCTCGCCCTGCGCGCGGGCGAACGCTACGCCCTCGTGATCGGACAGCCCCTCGCCGCGCTCTCCTGGGCGGCGCGCCCTGTCGTCGCCCTCCTCACCGGCGCCTCGAACGTGGTGCTCAGGCTCTTCGGCGACCACACGACGTTCACCGAGGCCCGCCTCTCGAGCGACGAGATCCAGCAGCTCGTGGAGGAGGCCACCTCCGCCGGCTCGGTGGACGAGCACGCCGGCGAGATCGCCTCCCGCGCCCTCGAGTTCAGCTCGCTCGACGCCTACACCGTCATGGTGCCCCGCGCGCGGATCGCGATGGTCCCGAAGACGGCGGACGTCGCCACCCTCGCCGCCGTCGCCCGCACGAGCGGCAACGCGCGCCTCCCCGTCTACGACACCAACCCGGACGACATCGTCGGCTTCGTCAACGTGCGGGACGCGCTCGCGGGCGCCCTCCTCGACCCCGCGTGGACGCTCACCACCTTCCTCCACCCCGTCGTCTTCGTGCCAGACGGGATGCCCGCCCCCGCGCTCCTCCGCAAGCTCCAGGCAGACCGGATGTCGCTCGCGCTCGTCATCGACGAGCAGGGCACCCTCGTCGGCCTCGTGACGGTGGAGGACCTCCTGGAGGAGCTGGTCGGCGAGATCATGGGCGAGAACGAGAAGCCGCGCGAGGGCCTCACCCGCGAGGCCGACGGCAGCTGGCTCATCGCGGGCGACTTCCCGCTGCACGAGCTCGACCGTGCGCTCGGCATCGAGCTCCCCGAAGGGGACTACTCCACGGTGGCCGGGCTGCTCATCTCGCGCGCTGGCTACCTGCCCCAGGCGGGCGAGCGCATCGACGTGGACGGCGTCGAGCTGGAGGTCGTCGAGGCCACGCCGCGGCGGGTGCGGCTGCTCCGGCTGCGGCGGGAGTCGGCGGACGGGCGGCCGCGGGACGAGGCGTCGTAAACCGCACCGGGGTCACTCGAACGTGAGCCCGGAAGCGGCATGCTCGGCGCGGGCGACGGCCTCGGCGAGGGTGGGGCCGAGCGCGGTGACGTGGCCCATCTTGCGCCGCGGGCGCACGGAGGCCTTGCCGTAGAGGTGGAGGTGCACGTCCGGGAGGCCCAGGGCGATGTCCGCGCCCAGGAGCCGCGCGCGGCGGCGCTCGACGGTGCCGAGGAGGTTGACCATGGCGGCGGGGCACCGAAGCGCGGTGTCCCCGAGCGGGAGCCCGCACACGGCGCGCACGTGCTGCTCGAACTGCGAGGTCGCGCAGGCCTCGACGGTGAGGTGGCCCGAGTTGTGGACGCGCGGGGCGAGCTCGTTGACGAGCACGTCGTCCGCGGTGACGAAGCACTCCACCGTGAGCGTGCCGACGAGCGCGAAGGCCTCTGCCAGCGTGCGCGCGATGGCCTCGGCGCGGGCGGCGAGCGCGGGGGGGACGGCGGCGGGCGCGCGGGTGAGGCGGAGGATGCCGTCCGCGTGCGTGTTCTCGAAGACCGGGAACGTGCGGATCGCGCCGTCGACGCCACGGGCGACGATGACCGACACCTCGCAGACGAAGGGGACGTCGCGCTCGAAGAGCCAGAGCCGCCCGTCGAGCACGGCGGACGCGGCGTCGCCCTCGGCCGCGTTGCGGATGCGGTGTTGGCCGCCGCCGTCGTAGCCGCCGCGGGCCGACTTGAGGCGCGAGGGGGTGCCGAAGCGGGCGAGGGCCGCCGCGAGCTCCTCCGGCGTGCGCACGGGGCAGCCGGGGGCCGTGGGGATGCCGTGGGCGTGGAGGAAGGCGTGCTCGCGGACACGGTCCTGGGTCACGCCGAGGAGCGTCGCGTCGGGACGCACGGGCGCACGACCCTCGATGGCGCGCACGGTGGCCTCGGGGACGTTCTCGAACTCGTAGGTGACGACGTCGGAGGCCTCGGCGAGCTGGCGGGCGGCGGCGGTGTCCTCGAAGGAGGCGTGGATCATGCGGTCGGCGACGCCGCGGGCGGGCGCGCCCACGTCGGGGTCGAGCACGACGACGCCGTAGCCGAGCTGCCGCGCCGCGAGGGCGATCATGCGGCCGAGCTGCCCCCCGCCGAAGATGCCGATGGTGCCACCCGGCGCGATCACGGGGCCGGCGCCGCGGCTCATCCGGGCTCCAGCGCCTCGCGCGCCTGGCGCTCGTGGAACGCGTCGAGGGCGATCGCGAGCGCGGGGTCGGTGACGGCGAGGATGCGGACGGCGAGGAGCGCCGCGTTCGCCGAGTTGCCGATGGCGACGGTGGCGACGGGGATGCCGCGCGGCATCTGGACGATGGAGAGGAGCGAGTCGAGCCCGTTGAGCGCCTTGCTCTGGACGGGCACGCCGATGACCGGAAGGCGCGTCTTCGCGGCCACCATGCCGGGGAGGTGGGCGGCGCCCCCGGCCCCCGCGATGATGACGTGGAGGCCGCGCCCGGCGGCCTCTTCGGCGTAGCGGAACATGAGGTCCGGCGTGCGGTGGGCGCTCACGACGGTGAACTCGTGGGGCACGCCGAATTGGTCGAGCACTTCGGCGGCGGCGCGCATCGTGTCGGCGTCGGAGCGGCTGCCCATGATGATGCCGACGAGGGGGGTCGTCATCCTCCCCTCCTAAAGCCGAACGCCGATGCCGCCCACAACGCGGATCAGGTAGCCGTCGCTCTCCAGCGAACCGGGCTGGAGCGTCACGTCGCGATCGCCCTCGACGCGCGCCGGCGTGAGCAGCAGCGTGCCGGGGACCTCGAGGAAGAGCGAGAGGCGGGAGATGGGGTCGAACGCGAGGCCGAGGCCGGCGGTCGGTCCGAGCGAGGCGCCGGCGGGGGAGTCCGGGTAGTCGACGAACTCGGGGTCGGGGACCTGGAAGCCGTCGTGGAGCATGACGCTGAAGGCGAGGAGCGCGTAGGGCTTCACGACGCCGGTGGGGACCGGGTAGATGCGGAGCCGCGGCTCGATCACGGCCTGGACGGCGCGCACGGGGTCGTGCATGTACTCGCTGGAGGCGGGGTCGCAGGCGTCCAGGCACTCCCACCCGGTGTTCAGGTGCTTGGCGCCGTAGACGACGGCGACGGACACGGAGGTGTCCAGGAACCAGGCCGGGGCGTAGCCGAGCGCGAAGCCGAAGCTCGGCGCGCCGCCCGCGCCGGGGCCCTCCCAGGTGGAGCTGCCGATGGTCTGGAACGCGCCGTCCCCCTGCTCTTCGATGCGGAGGCGGACGCCGTAGCCGCGGTCGACGTCGCCGAGGGCGTAGCCGCCGGAGAGCTCGAGGAAGCCGTGCCCAGCGCGCACCCGGGCCTTGCGGAGCCAGTCCGCGCGGGAGAGGCCGCTGGCCTCGTAGCGGCGGTAGGCGCCGGCGGGGATGCCCATTCGGCGGCGCTCCTCTTCCGCGCTGAGGCGCGCGGTGACGGCGCGGTCGTCGGGGTCGGCCCCCCCCGTGCGATCCGGCGTGCGGTCGGGCGTGCGGTCGGGCGGAGGGGTGGGATCGACGGGGCGGGTGTCCGTGACGGGGTCACCGCGGTCGACGTCCGGGAGGGGGTCGCGCGGGAGGGGGTCGCGCGGGGGGGGGTCTCCGGGGACGAACTCGTCCTCGATGACGAGCACCGGGCCGGGCACCGGCTTGCGCATCGGGAGCAGCGAGAGCGAGTCCTTCGCGGCCTTGGCGACGGTGCGGGCGAAGGCGCCCTCCTGCCCGGGCGCGACGCGCTCGCGGATGACCTTGAAGGGCGCGGCCTCGTCGGCGCCGTGCAGGCGCACGCCGACCTCCAGCCCCGTGTCCGTGCCCTCGACGGAGAGGACGACGGCGAGCCGGGCGTCCGTGCGGCCCCACAGGTTGGCGGGGCAGGCCTCGACGTCCCAGCAGGCGTCGGCGTCGGCGCCGGCCCACTTCCGGATGGCGTCGGCGTCGTCGAACGAGAGGTCGTCGTCCTCGGCGGCGCTGATCACCATGCCGTAGAAGACGCCGGCGACCGAGAAGTCGTCCAGCGTGGCGGGCGTGGCGTCGACGAACAGGATGTCCGTCGCGTGCGCCGCGCCGACGAGGGCGAGGAGCCCGATCATGCCTACCGGGCCTTCAGGTTGCGGCACCACTCGGCGTCGAACGTGCCGTCGAGCGTGCCGTCCTCGAAGAGGAGGCCCTCGAAGGAGCCGGCGGCGGTCTGCTCGTCCTCGTAGGTGTCGAGCGTGAGGAGGCCGCCCTCGGCGATGGTCTCGAAGAAGGCGCCGCCGCTGATCTTCAGCACGCTGGCGGAGACGGAGGCGGTGATGTCGACGGGGGCGGGGCCCTCGGCCATCACGTCCGCGTCGTAGGAGAACTGGAGGAGGGCCGTCTCGGCCTCGGTGGGCGCGGAGCCGACCTCGTAGTTGCGACGCACGAAGTCGAGCTGCTCACAGCTCACGTCGGTCATCGAGACGACGATGAAGGGGCCGCCAAAATAGACCTGGGTGGTCTTATCGAAGTCGACGCCGCCGGCGCTACCCGTCACGTCCGCGGAGACGCCGCCGCAGCCGCCGAAGAGCGCGCCGCCGAGCGCGAGGAGCATGGTTGTCCGCCCAGCCGTCCGCGTTTTCCGACCCACGTTCTCGAAAAGCATGTGCATCGCGCCTCCTTCGCGCGGCACGGCTATCCCGCGGAGGTTCGGTCGGCATCCGGGAGGATCCTTGGCGATCGGGGCGGGCGCGCCGCGCGCCTCCCGGCTACCGGGGCGCGTGTCCCCTCCGCTCTCCGTCGCCACCCTCCTCGCACGCGCCCGCGCGGGTGACCGCCCCGCGCTGGCCCGGCTCGTCTCCATGATCGAGGCGCGCGCCCCCGGCGTGGCCGACGCCCTCGACGTCCTCGCGCCCCGCCGCCTCCGCGCGCCCGGCGCCCCGCACGTCACCGGCATCACGGGGCCCCCGGGCGCCGGCAAGAGCACCTTCGTCGACCGCCTCGTGCAGCACGCGCGCGCGGCCGGCGAGCGCGTCGCCGTCGTCGCGGTCGACCCCTCCTCGCCGTGGTCCGGCGGCGCCATCCTCGGGGACCGCATCCGGATGGAGCGCCACGCGGAGGACCCCAACGTCTACGTCCGCTCCCTCGCCTCGCGGGGGCACCTCGGCGGGCTCTCGCGCGCCGCCGGTCAGGTGGTCGACGTGCTGGATGCCGTCGGCTTCGACCGCGTGTTGGTGGAGACCGTCGGCGTCGGTCAGGGCGAGCTCTCCGTGATGGAGGTCGCCGACACCGTGCTCGTCGTGCTCACCCCGGAGAGCGGCGACTCCGTGCAGACGATGAAGGCCGGGCTCCTTGAGATCGCGGACGTGTTCTGCGTCAACAAGGCCGACCGCCCCGGCGCCGACCACCTGCGCCGCGACCTCGAGCAGGCCGTGCACCTCGACGATCGGCCGGGGTGGCAGGCGCCGGTGCACACGTCGGTGGCCCTCGAGGACCGCGGCGTCGAGGAGACGCTCGCCTCGCTCCAGGCCCACCGCGCGTGGTGCGTGGGCGAGGGCCGCGCGGTGTGGGACGCGCGCCGCGCCGAGGGGCGAGTCCGCATCTACCTGGACCTGATGGCCGAGGCCGCCCGCGAGGACGCCCGCCGCGGCCTCGTGGGCTCCCCCGTGCTCGCCGCGCTCCGCTCCGGGGAGCTCCGGCCCGAGCGCGCCGCGAGCGCCGCCACCGCGAAGGAGCGCACATGACCGACTTCCGCGCGCTGGTCGCCGGCCTCCCCGCGGGCGAGGGCCGCGTCGTGGTCACGCCGGGCGTCGTCGCCACGATCACCTTCGACCACGCCGCGTCGCGCAACGCGCTCGACCCCGCGATGATGGTCGCCCTCGCCGACGCCGCCGACGCCGTGCGGGACGCCCGCGTGGTGCTCCTCCGCGGCGCCCACGGCACCTTCTGCTCGGGCGGCAACCTCGGCGCGGTGCGCGAGCACCTCGCCGTGCCGGGCGCCGGTCACGCCTTCGGGGCGTTCATGCAGGGTGCCGTCGACCGCCTCGCCGCGCTCGACGCCATCGTGATCGCGGTGGTCGAGGGTGCGGCCCTCGGCGGGGGCGCCGAGCTCGTCGTCGCGGCAGACCTCGTGGTCGCCGCGCCCGACGCGCGCATCGGCTTCGTCCACGGGCGGCTCGGCGTGTCGCCCGGCTTCGGCGGGGGCGGGCGGCTGGTCGCGCGGGTGGGCCCCCACGCGGCGCTCCGGGTGCTCGCCTTCGCGCGGGTGCTCCCCGCCGCCGAGGCCCACGCCATCGGCCTCGTCGACGAGGTGGCCGCCGACCCGCACGCCCGCGCCGACGCCCTCGCGGCCGAGCTCCTCGCGCTCCCGGCCGCGGCCGTGCGTGGCGCCAAACGTGTGGTGCGGGCAGCCGCGCCCGAGCCCCCGGGCCGCGCGGAGGAGCTCGAGGTCTTCGCCAGCCTCTGGGGCGGGCCCGACCATCAGCGCGCCTTGGAGCCCCGCCCGGGTCGGGGATCCCGCTGACCCCCGCGCGGCTCGGGCTTGCGGTGCTGGCGCTCCTGCTCGTGGGCTGCCCCAAGCCGAAGTCGACCGAGGCCGCGCCCGACCTCGTCTCCCCGGACGCCGCCGGCGCTCCCGTCGCGACGGGCCGCGTGCTCGACGGCGCCTACGTGGACGGCGCCTACCCGCTCTCCGTGGCCGTGCCGCCGGGCTGGGTGGCGGTGCCCGGCGCGGACGCCTCAGCCGTGCGCGTGGTGCTCCAGGACCCCGAGGGCGACGTGACCGTGAGCATCGTGGGGGTGCGCGGCGACGTGCTCGCTCCCCGCCCGCTCCCCGGCTGCACCTGGACCTTCGTCGACACCGCGCGCTACCGCGCCGTCAAGGTGCGCGGCGCCGTGCTCGCGGCGACGTGCACCCCCGAGGACGCCGCCGGCGCGCGCGTGCTCACCTACGTGGTCGCGCAGGAGGGCATGCTCTGGAACGTCGAGGGCCGCGTGCCCCAGGGGCACCTGCGCGCCGGGAAGCTCGACCTGGACGTGATCGCCGGGGGCGTGCGCTTCCGGTAGGACCCGGACGCCGCGGGATCGCTCGCGGGCGGAACGTGAACAGCCCGCGGTCGGCGCCGCTCGGGGCGCCGGGGACCGCGGGCTGCGCGCCTCTGAAGACCGCCTTCTCCCTGCCCTCCGCTCCCCGACGCTTAGCTGCGACGGCGCAGGAAGATCAGCAGGCCGAGCGCGGGCCAGAAGCCGGCCGTGCCGGGGTTGGACGAGCAGCCGCCGCTGCAGCCGCTCGTGCAGTCGCCGCCGCAGCCGTCCGCCGACTCGTAGGGGGCGGGGCCGACCCAGGCGTAGGCGCCGAGCCAGTCGGCGTCGGAGCCGGCGGCCGCGGCGTCGAGCTCGAGGAGGCCGAGGCCGCTGAAGCTCGGGAGGGCGAACGCGATGTCCTCGAGGAGGCCGCCGACCACGGTGTCCACGATGCCGCCGAACGCGCCGGAGAAGCCGGCCACGATGGCGTCGTTCGTGTCGGGGTAGAACTCGTTGTAGGCGACGGTCGGGGTGAGGGCGGCGGGGTCGAGGTCGACGTCGATGCCGAGCTCGCCGGTGGTGCCGTCGAAGGCGAGATCCACGCCGACGACGCCGGAGAGCGCCACGGTCACGATCTTGGCCTCGCGCCCGTCGAGCTCGGTGTAGAGCTCGAGGCCGAGGTCGGTGAGGTTCACGTCGATGTCGTGGCCGCCGTCGAAGGCGGTGGTCGGCGGGACCGCGGGGGCGGTCTGGAGGGTCATCGGGAGCGTCTCGGGGAAGAGCTCGGCGAAGACGTTGCCGGTCAGGACGTTCAGGATCGAGGTGTCGAGGGGGAAGGCCCCGCCCGGCGCGAGCGAGTAGCAGAGCAGGCCGCCGCGCCAGAGCGAATAGAGCGCCTGGTTCGTGAAGTCGTCCGAGAGGAGGATGCCGACGTGGAAGTCGGAGTCGATGCCGCTCGGGGCGATGCCGATCGCGGGGGGCTCGGAGAGGGTCTTGAGCGAGCTGCCGGGGTCGTACGCGGCGATGCAGGGGGCGGCCTCGGACGCCATCGAGCCCGACAGCTGCACACGCACGCCCGCGGGGGTGATCTGCACGTCGCTCGGCTCGAGCTGGAGCTGCACGACGGCGCCGTTGAGCTCGAGCTCCTGGGAGATGGAGGCGCTGGAGAACGCGTCCTCGATGGTCTCCTCGAGGGTGGGGCCGATGTCGGCCACGGCGCTGTCCAGGTAGCCGCCGAGCTGATCGAGGATGAGCTCGTACAGCGAGAGGCCGAACCAATTCAGCACCTCCTCGACGTCGCCGACGGAGCAGCCATCGAGGTGGATGTCCTCGTTCGTGAGGTCGTAGGAGACGTTGATGGCGCCGACGGTCGCGTCGAGCACGTTGGTGCCGGAGCCGTCATCCACGACCTCGAGCGCCATCGTGGTGGTGACGGTGACCGGGAAGGCGTCGACGTAGCCCCCACAGGTGTCATCCAGGCACAGGAGCTCGTACATGAGCTGGAAGGTGTCGGACGGGTCGTTCAGCGAGACCATCAGGTTGGCGGTCACGTCGAGCACACCGTTGGCGGGCGTGATGGTCGCGTTGACGACCTCGACGTTCACCCACGCGCCGGCGAGACCGTAGGCGTAGTTCAAGCACCAGTATCCGCCCTCGTCCGCGATGGACGGGATCTCGATGCTGGACGGCAGAAGCGCCGGGATCAACGCCGAGATGGCATTGAGCCCCTCGGGCGTCAGGTCGGCGTAGGCGGCCTTCTCGATGGTCTCGCCGGGCGCCCAGGGCTCGGCGGCGGCGGGGAATGCGGCGACGAGCGCGAGACCGAAGAGGGGCAACGGGCCTCCAGAGGCGCCCCCATGCTACTCGCCCCGCCCCCCGATCGCAAGGTACAGCTCGCGGCTGGAGGGCCGGATCAACCCCGGAGGCCGCCCCGCGCGGCGAGGACGGTCCCCTCCCCCTCCAACCGCCACTCCCCCGGAGGCAACAGCAACGTCGCGCCGAAGCCGACGCGCTCGCCCCCGACGCGCAGCTCGCCGGACGCGACGGTGAGGGCCTCCCAGACCTCGAAGCGGCGGGTCTGCGGGAGGGTGAGGCGCTCGACGTGGAAGTGCGCGCCGTCGAGCAGCTCCTCGCGGCCCTCGCCGAGGGGGCGGACCACGGCGGTCGAGGCGACGGGCGCGCGGGCGACGACCTTCAAGGCCTCCTCGAGGTGGAGCGGGCGGCCGCGGCCCCAGTCGTAGAGGCGCCAGGTCAGGTCGCAGGGTTGTTGGACCTCGTAGAAGAGCACGCCACCACCGATGGCGTGGATGGTGCCGGGGGGGACGTCGATCACGTCCCCCGCGCGGACCTCGAGCCAGGCGAGGTCGGCCTCGATCTCCCCGGAGAGGGCGCGGGCGCGCAGTTCGTCCTCGCCCATCGCGCGGTTCAGCCCGTAGGCGACCTTCGCGCCGGGCTCCGCGCGGAGCACGACCCAGCCCTCGTGCTTGCCGTGCGGCGCCCCCACGATCCGCTGGGCGGCGGCGTCATCGGGGTGGACCTGCACGGAGAGGGTCTCGCGCACGTCGAGGAGCTTCACGAGGAGCGGGAAGTCGACGACGTCAGCGAGGCGGCGGCCGTCGGACGTGCGGTTCTCGCGCCAGACCTCCCAGCTCTCCCCGATCCGCGCGGTGGGATCGGGGTCCTTCCCCATCTCGGCCGCGAGCGCGGTGCCGCCCCACATCGGGCGAGCGAGGGTCGGGACGAGGCGGACGGGGCGCAGGGCGGTCGGGTCGGGGGCGAGGGCCACCAGCGGCGCGAGGACCGCGGCACCGCGGAGCACCTCGACGCCGTCGCGCGTGGCGCGGAAGCGGGCGCGGTCCCCCTCGACGGTGACGACCAGATCGATGTCCTCGTCGGGGCGCACGATCCCGAGGAAGCGCACGCGCTCGAGGCGCACGACGGCCCGGCCGGCGAGGCGCTCGACCTCGACGAGGAGGGCGGCGCCGGGGACGATGGGATCACCGGGGAAGTGGCCGGGGAAGTCGGGGAAGCGCATCAGAAGTCGGCCCGGACGCCGAGGAACGGGCGCGTGGGGAGGTGCTCGAACATGCCCTTGGTCAGCTCGCCGTCGACCACGGTGGCGGTCGGGAGGAAGTCGTTGCGGAGGTAGAGCACGTTGAGGACCTCCAGGTAGACCGACCACCGCAGGCGCGGCGTGGCGTGGCGCCACTCTACGCGCAGGTCGAGCTGGTGGAAGTCACCCATCCGCTGATCGTTGAGCGCGGCGAGGCGGATCGTGCCGCTGCCGTCGGCCTCGACGGAGGCGGTCTCCACGGAGGAAGTGGGCCGGCCGGAGTGGTAGTCGTAGCGCCCCGTGACGCGCCACTTGGGCGTGAGCTGGTACTCGACGGAGGCGCCGGCGGTGACGGACTGGGCCTGGGAGGGCACGTACTCGTCGCCCCAGACCTCGTTCAGGGGGTTGTCGCGCTTCGCGTCGAGCAGCGAGAGGTTCGTCGTGACCTGGACCCGCTCGGTCTTGGCGGCGAACATCACGTCGACGCCGAGGTTGCGGCCGGAGCCGTCGTTCGTGAAGCTGACGCCGCGCTCGACGGCGGCCTCGTTGTCGGGGTTGACTACGAGGTTCTCGAGCTTCGACGCGTAGCCCTCGACGCGGAGGAACGCGCCGTCGCCGATGGGGAGCGCCTGGTCGACACCCACGACGAGCTGCCAGGCGCGCTCCGCCGTAAGATCGGGGTTGCCGTAGACGGGGTCGGTCGCGAGGGGGTCCTCGACGACGTGGTGGTAGAGGCCCCCGGTCACCTTGGGGACGGTGCCGGTGGGGAGCGGCACGGAGAAGCCGACGGAGGGCCCGGGGAGGAGCTCCTTGGAGCGGCCGACCCAGGTGCCGCGCAGGCCCACGCGCGTCTGCACGGGACCCTTCCACTCATGTTGGACGTACGCCGCGACTTGGGGGAGCAAGCCCTGCTGTTCGAGCCCGACCAGGTCCAGGCCGAGGTCTCCGAGGGGAACCGCCGCCCAGGTCGGGCGCGCACGTGTGTCCTCGACCGGGCCCTCGGTGCTGTACTGGCGGAGCTGGCCCGTGGCGCCGACGGAGAGGACGTGCTTCTCTCCCATCGGGAGCGTGAGGTCCGACCTGCCGAAGACCTGGCTGCGCGTCGCGTCGCGGGTGACCTCGCCGCCGAAGTCGCGCTCGAGGTGGGACTGGTCGTAGGTGAAGGCGGCGGTGCTCTGGAGCGAGGCGGCGCCGAGCGCGACGGTGTGGTCGAGCGAGGCGAGGTAGACGACGTCGTCGAGCTTGAAGGTGCCGTCGATGGTGACGATGGACTCGTCGTCGCTGTCGAGGATGGCGAGGTGGTCGCTCGTGCGCATCAGCGTGAGGAGGAGCCGGTGGTTGCCGGGCTTCCAGGCCACGCGCGCGGAGAGCTCGTCGTACTCGGGGGCGGCGATGGCGGTGTCGAAGAGCTCCGCCTGCTTCATCACCCAGAAGTAGGCCTCGAGGTACGAGCGGCGGGCGGCGAAGGCGAAGGTGAGGTCGTCCCCCTTGCCGATGGGGCCCATCAGCAGGAGCCGCGCGGTGCTCATCGAGATGTCGACGGCGCCGTCGAGATCGCGGGAGCGGTCGTCGCGCGGGGCGCCGTCCCACGAGTGCACGTCCATCACGGCGGAGGTGGACGTGGGGTAGATCGCGGGGGCCGCGCCGGCGAAGAACCGCACTTCCTTGAGCATGTCGGGGTTGAAGATGCTGTTGAAGCCGGCGAGGTGGAAGGGGTTGTCGAGCGGGACGCGGTCGAGGAGGAACACCACCTCTCCCGCGGTCGAGCCGCGCACGGAGAAGGTGCCGAGCAAATCTCCGTCGCTCGCGACGCCGGGGAGCTTGTGGACGGCGCGGGCCACGTCCTCGAGCGCGCCCGGCGTGCTCTCGACGTCGCGACGCGTGATCACGTAGGAGCCGGTGACGGGCTCCATGACGGGCTCGCGGGGGGCGCGCGACACGTCCCGCCAGCGCTGGCCGAAGCCCCACACCACGAGCTCCTCCGCGGGGCCGGAGGGGGTGAGCGAGAGCTCGGCGGAGCGGGTGACGCCGGCTTCGACCTCGAACTCGGCGCCGGAGGGGGTGAAGCCGTCCTTCTCCATCCGGAGGGTCCACTTCCCCGGCGGGAGGAAGGAGGCGTGGACGCGCCCGCCCTCCCCCGTGGTGTAGACGCGGGGCTCGCCGACGGTGCCGTCCTCGGCCGGGGCCGGCGTGAGCACGAGGCGCACGCCGGGCACGTCGAGGCCGTCCTTGTCGATCACATGGAGGTGGACGGTGCCGGGGACATCGTTGCCCTGCTCGTCCCCGACGCCGAGGGAGAAGCTGAAGGCGTAGTCGAGGGTGGCGGCGACGGGCACGCCGCCCGAGCGCGCGGGGGCGAAGCGGAGGCGGCGGGCGGCCTCGACCGCGGAGGCGTCGAGGTCGGGGCGGACGGACTGCACCACCTCGGTGGCGACGACGGCCCCGAGGGGGTCGAGCCCGATGCGGAGGACGACGGTGCCGGTGACGCGCTCGGCGAGGGCGGTGGGCGGGTAGACCGGGGTGGCGCCGGCGAGGAGGCGCGGGTCGGCGTCGGGGGCGTCAGCGGCGTCGGGGGCCGGGGCGGCGGCGGCGGGCGCATCCGGGGCGGCAACGGGGGCCGGGACCGCGTCGGCGGGGGCCGGCTCCTCGGCGAAGGCGAAGCCGGCGAGCAGCAGCCCGGCGATCACGCCGCGGCGCCGATGCGCAGCGTGAGGCCGACCTCGAGGACGCCGTCGATGCGGACGCGGTAGCGGCGGAGGGCGCCCATCACGCGGTCGAGCCGCACGTCGACCGTGAGGACCTCGCCGACGGGGACGGCGGCGCGGAGGATCGTGGCGGACTCGATCTCGACGAGCATTCCGCCGTGCGCGGCGACCTCGGTGCCGTCAGCGGCGGCCGCGAGGGCCTCGGCGACGGCGTGCCCGGCGGCCTGGGCCGCCAATTCCACGAGGGCGAGCGCCGGGAAGACGCCGCCTTCGCTCATCGGGTGGCCTTCGGGGAGACGCACGCGCCCGTCGAAGAGCGGGAAGCGCATCGGCGGCGCGTGGGGGATCACCGCGTCACGACCAAACGCACGGGGCCGCCGGGGCCGCCCCACGCGACGACGCCGCCCCGGCGGACGGCGGACGCGAGCGCGACGAGGTCGACCGCGGGGTAGAGGCCCAGACGCGCATCGTGCGCGGGTCCGGGGGCCATCGGCCGCTCTTCCAACGGGTAGGCGTGGCGACGATGCCAGTCGCCGGGGGCGGGCGGGGCGTCCTCCCAGGTGAGCGTGGGGCCGTCGCCGTCGGGGAGGAGGAGGAGCGCAGCGCCGCCCTCGCCCATCGGCGCGCCGGCGTCCGCGAAGGTGTAGCCCTGCTGGACCTCGGGCCCGAGGTCGTCCCCGACGAGCACGAGCGCGGGCCGCTCGCGGAGCATCACCCACGCGAGCGCGCGTTCGAGGGTGCGGATCGCGGTGAGGGGGCCGGCGCACACGGTCTCGGAGGGGCCGCGGAGGCCGAAGGCGATGGAGAGGTGGCCGGCGGGCGCGTTGTGGACGGCGTTCTGGAACGCGAGGGGGCTTGCGCCGGCGGCGCCCTTGAGGAAGAGCGACCTGAGGAAGGTCGCGGTGCTGGAGAACTCGCCGATGCCGGTGCCCCAGAAGAGGGCGAGGGCGTCGAGGTCGGCGCGGCGCTCGAGCACGGGGGCGGCGCAGGCGGCGGCGATGCGCGCGAGGCGGCTCATGCGGCGCCAGGTGCCGGCGGCGACGCGCTCCGGGCGCACGGGATCGGGCGCGAGCTGGAAGGAGGGGCCGTCGGGGAGCTCGGGGAGGGCCGCGAGATCGGCGTCCGCGCCGCCGATCGACCAGGTGTGGGCGGCGCCGACGATGGCCCTCACGCGGGCTCCTTCACGAAGGCGACCGCGGCGTTGTGTCCGCCGAAGGCGAGGTTGATGGACACGCCGATGGTCTGCTCGCGTTCGCGCACGAAGGGGGAGACGTCGACCCCGGCGACGGCATTCACGAGCCCCGCGACCGGGGGGATGACGCCGGCCTCCATCGACTGGAGGAGCCACACGGCCTCGACGAGGCCGGCCGCGCCGAGGGTGTGGCCGCTGGCGCCCTTCGTGGCGGAGACGGCGGCGCGCGGCGCGGCGCGCACGATGGCGGCGGCCTCGGCGGCGTCGTTCGCTTCGGTGCCGGTGGCGTGGGCGTTGACGTGGTCGATGACGCTCGGGTCGAGCCCGCCGAGGGCGCCGCGGATGGCGCGGACGACGCCGCTGCCCTCGGGGTCGGGGGCGGTGAGGTGCCACGCGTCGGAGGAGGTCTCGACGCCGAGGAGGGTGAAGCGGGCCCCACCGGCGGAGTGCGGCGCGGTGCGCGGCTCGAGGAGGAGCCAGGCGGCGCCTTCGCCGATGGCCATGCCGTCCCGCGCGGTGTCCATGGGGCGGCAGCGCGTCGAACTGTAGGCGGAGAGGCTGCGGAAGCCGAAGGTGGTGGTGCGGCAGAGGCCGTCCGCCCCGACGACGAGCGCGCGGGCGGCACGGCCGCTGCGCACGAGGTCCGCGCCGACGCCGATCGCCACGGTGCCGCTGGTGCACGCGGTGGAGACGACGAGGGCGGGGCCGGTGGCGCCGAGGCGCTGCGCGACGGCGACGGCGGGCCAGTGCGCGAGGTGGCTCCAGAGGTAGTCGACCGGGCGCGCCGGCTGCTCCCCCCTGACCCACGACTCGATGGCGGCCTCTCCGGACAACATCGCGGATGTGGTGGTCGCGAACACGACGGCGAGGCCGCGGGGGTCGACGTCGAGGCCCTCCAGCGCGGCGAAGGCAAGCGCGAACGTGCGGTGGTCGGGCCCGAGGGGGGCGGTCACGCAGGCGACGGGCTGGTCGGCCGGGACCCAGTCGGGGCCGGGGCCGAAGCCGTCCCGCCCGGCGATCAGGGCCTCGAACCCGGGCTCCGTGGCGCCGAGGGCGGTGAGCGCGCCGAAGCGCGTGATCTGGATCGGGGTCGAGCGGGCCATCGAGGTCAGGAACCTATCCGCTCGCGGGACCGTTGGCGGCGCCGATGGAGGGGAGCGGGGGGAGGTCGAGGGTCGGCGCGGAGGCCACGGGACGCCGCGCGGACACCAGGACGTTGGCGAAGGGGCCGGTTCCCGAGCGCTCGATCCGCACGTCCGCGAGGTGGCGGCCGATCGCCGCGGCCAACGCGGCCCCGCCGCGCACGTGGACGCCGCCGCCGCGGTGGCGGCCGAGGGCGACGAAGAGGCGCTCGGTGGTGGCGGTCCACCACGAGGCGAACCCTCGGCCGACCTCGGGATCCCGCACGTAGAGCACCCCACCGGGGGCGACCGCCGCGCAGAGCCGGGCGATCAGCGCGTCCTGGCGCGCGGACGGGAGGTAGTGGAGCACGTCGATGCAGGTGACGGCCTCGGCCTCGGGGAGCGCGACGTCCTCGCCGTCCGCGACGGTGAAGCTGAGGCCGGGATCGGCCCCGGCGGCGACGCGCGCGGCGGCGATGCGGGCGGGGTCGACGTCGACGCCGTGCACCGCCACGGGGCTGCCCGCGGCGCGGAGGTACACGCCGAGGAGGCCCTCACCGGCGCCCACGTCGAGGAGGCGGCCGGCGCGCGGGAGGCGCTCCCACAGGGACCAGAAGATAGGGTCGAAGGTTACCTTCCCCGCCGCGAACCCCATCCGGAAGCGGCCGGCGGGCCGGTAGCGCTCGGCGACCGCGTGCGCGATGTCCCAGGGACGCGGGCCGGCGAGGGCGGCGGCGATGGCCGCGTGGGCGTCCGACGCGAGGCGGCGGCGGCTCCGCCCGTCGAGGAGGATGGGGGGGAGGATCTGGACGTGGAAGCGGGCGACGGGGACCCGGGCCCACGCGCTGCCCTTGGGGAGGGCCGTGGCGGTGCCGGAGATGGCGACGGGGAGGATCGAGGCGCCGGTGCGGAGCGCGAGCTCGAAGGCCCCGCGCTGGAACGCGCCGAGGGCGAGGCCGTCTCCGCGCTGCCCCTCCGGGAACAGGACGATGCTCGTGCCCTTCTCCAGGTAGTGCTTGCAGAGCGCGAGCCCTTCCTCCACGCTCTCCGCGTCCAGCCGGATGTGCCGACCGAAGCGCGCCATGTGCCCGAACACGGGCATGCGGAAGACGCCCGGGCGAGCAACGACGCGGACGGGCACGGGAAGCGCGAGCAGGAGGGGAATATCCAGCATCGACTGGTGGTTTGCGATCACGATCCAGGGGCCCGCGCCCACGCGCTCGGCACCCGTGATAATGAGCCGCCAGAACGGTTGGGCGCGGATCATGACGACGCCCCAGACAGCGCGCGCGGCGCGGGCCGCGACCTGCCGATCGGGATCCCACGGCAGCGCGATCACCTGGAGCGGCACCGCAACGAGGAGGGTGAGCACGGTGAAGATGCCGAACACGACGAGGTTCACGAGCCCGATGCAGCGAAGGACGGCGTGGGAGAACATCGGCGCGGGCATTAGCACGCTCGCGGCGACGGCGGCCCTCTTCGCGGCGTTGGTGGCGCCCCGCGCCGCCCACGCGGTCGACGAGTCGGTGTGGGCCGACCTCGCCAAGGTCGGGAAGTTGGAGGCGAACTTCGAGCAGACCCAGACCCGCGCCGTGCTCAAGCAGCCGCTCGTCTCGCGCGGCGTCGTCCGCTACGACCGCGGCACCGCCTCGCTCCTCTGGCAGGTCGTCTCCCCGGGCGCCTCCACCTTCTCCCTCGTCGGGACGGTCGCGAAGATGGAATACCCGGACCTCGGCATGAAGGACACCTTCGACCTCGCGCAGGTGCCCGAGGCCAGCCGCCTCGCGAGCAGCCTCCTGGTGTGGATGCAGGCGGACGCCGCCGCGGTCTCCCGCGACTTCGACACCACCTACGGCACCGACTCCGCCACGCTCCGCCCGAAGGATCCGACCCTCCGCGGCCTGCTCTCCGAGCTCCAGATCCGCTTCGCCTCCGCCCCCACCCGGGTCCGCTCGGTGGACCTCGTCGAGCCCGACGCCGACCGGGTGCACATCGCGTTCAGGGGCGTCCGGCTGGACGGGGTCGCGACCACCGACCCGTGATGACGCCGCGCCTCCGCCTCGGGCTCCTCGCCGGGGTGACGCTCCTCCTCGGGGGCGTCGCCACGCAGATGCGTGTGTCCACCAACCTCGCCGACGCCCTCCCCGCGGAGGGGCCGGCCGGGCGCGCGTTCCGCGACATCTCGCGCTTCTCCCTGCTCGACAGCATCGTGATCGAGGTGGACGGCACCGGCCGCACCGAGGACGAGCTGCACGCCGCGGTGGACGCCCTGGGCGCGGCGCTGTCCGCCCGCGACGACTTCGCGTCCGTACGCTACCGCTTCGGGATGGCCGACGGCATCGCGCTCCGCAAGGCCGCGACCCCCTCGCTCGCGCTCCTCGGTGACGGCGACGCCTTCGCCGCCCGCCTCACCCCCGAGGGCATGCACGCCGCGCTCGAGCGTGCGCGGGACCGCATGTTCTCGCCCGCCGGCGCCATGATGGCGCGGGGCCTTGAGGTCGACCCGCTCGACCTCGGCGGCGCCTTCACCGACGCGGTGATGGGCGCCGGAGCGCTCGGTGGCGTCTCGCTGCGCGGTGGGCACCTCGTCGCAGAGGACGGCGCCCACGCGCTCATCCTCGCCCGTGCCAACACCCCCGCGCTCGGGACGACCCTCGACAGTCCCGTCGTCCAGCACCTCCAGGTCGACCTCGCGGCGAGCCCCCTCCCCGCGAGCTGGCTCGGCTCCCACCGCTTCGCCGCCGAGGCCGCCGACCAGATCACGCGCGAGGTCAACCTCGCCGTCACCGCCGGCCTCGTGCTCGTCGGGCTCGTGTTCCTCGTCGCGTTCCGCTCCGTGCGCCCGCTCCTCGGCGCGCTCCCCGCCATCGTCGTGGGCGGCGCGGCGGCGGCGGCGGCGGCGGCCCTCCGCTCGCCGATCCACGGCATGGCGCTCGCGTTCGGAGGCGCACTCGCAGGGCTCGGCGTGGACTACTGGATCCACCTGTACCTGACGGGCGTGCGCGACGGCGTCCCGGCGACCCTCAAGGAGCGCTACCGGGTCGGCCTCGACGCGCTCCACCACCTGCTCCCCGCCTACACGATGTCGGTCGCGGCGACCCTCACCGCGTTCCTCATGCTCGCGACGAGCAGCTACCAGGCCGTCGCCGACCTCGCGTGGATCGGCATCGGCACCGCCGCCGGCGCGCTCCTCTCGGTGGTCCTCGGCGGGCCCGCGATGTTCGCGCTCGTCGCCCGCCCCGGCGACCGCATCCCGACCGTGCCGCTCCCGACGCGCATCCCCGGCGTGCTCGCGGTGCTCCTCGTGGCCGGGCTCGGCGGTCTCGCCTTCGCCGGGCTCGGAGTGCGCTTCGACGGGGACCCCCGCGCGATGGACGCCCGCCTCCCCGCCACCGCCGCCATCGAGCGCGCGTTCGAGTCCCGCTACGGCGGCGCCGGCACGACCGCCCTCGTCGTCGCCGAGGCCCCCACCCTCGACGCCGCGCTCGACCTCCTCGCCGCCCGCACCGACTCCCTCCGGGACACGCCGGGCATCGCCGTCAAGAGCGCCCTCCCCTTCCTCCCCGCCCCCGCCGAGCGCGCCGCCCGCGCCGCCCTCCTCGCCGACCCCGCCGCGCTGGAGGCCCGCTTCCTCGCCGCCGCGGACGACGTCGGCTTCTCCGGCGCGGCGCTCCTCCCCGGCTTCCGCGCGAGCCTCGCCGCCACCGCCGCCCCCACCGTGTCCTCCTGGGACGGCACCCCCGGCGCGGACCTCGTGCGCCGCACCGTGCGCGTCGGCCCCGACGGCGCCGCGGTCGCCGCGATCATCAACGCGGTCACGACGGAGGCCCTCGAGCACGCCCAGCGCGAGTTCGAGCTCGCCACCCCCGCCGGCGCCGACGACGACGTGCGCTTCGTGTTCCCCGCGGGCGTCGCGAAGGCCGGCGCGGAGCAGATCCGCACCGAGCTCCTCACCCGCTCCGGCCTCGGCCTCCTCGCCGTGCTCCTCTTCATGGCGGCGCGCTACCGGGACCTCCCCAACTTCCTCGCCGCCGCCCTCCCCTCTCTTGCCGCGGCCGCCGGCACCCTGGGCGTGCTCGCCCTCTTCGACTTCGCGCTCACCCCCGTCAGCGGCCCCGCCCTCGTCCTCGTGCTCGGACTCGCGTTCGACCAGGGCGTGTTCCTCGTCGAGGCCGACCAGGTGAGCCGGAGCGCGTGGGCATCCAGCCGCGCCGCGATCCTCGTCGCGTTGGCGACCGCGCTCGGCGGCTTCGTGGGCCTGACGGTGGCGACGCACCCGGCGGTGTTCAGCCTGGGCGTGGCGATGTCCCTCGGCATCGCCTTCACCTTCGTCGGCGCGTTCCTCGTCGTCCCGGCGATCCTCACCGACGCCGGCCGCGCGTGGACCCGCACCTTCGTCCGCCGCGCCAGCTTCGTGGTCGCCGTCGCCCTCTCGCTCGACGCCCTCCTCGCGATCCGCGGCCGCGTGGTGCCTCCCCCGGCCCCCACGAGCTTCCGTAGCTACACCCTGGATGTGCGCTCCCCCACCGACCGCCGCTACGGCCCCAACCGCCTGACCCGCTCCCACGGGATCTGGGTGGAGCGCGTCGAGGGTACCGCGTACGAGATCGGGCACGCCACGGGCCTGCTCGCGGCGGACCTCCGCGCGCGCAACGAGGACTCCATCGTGAGCGAGTTCTACACGCATGTGAAGAACCCGCTCGTGCGCTACGGCCTCGTGCGCGGGGTGCCGCTCCTCGCGGACGCGATGACGGCCTCCACGCCGCCCGCCTACCTCGAGGAGCTGCGCGGCTACACCGACACCGGCGCGGCGCCCTACGACTGGGTCGCGCCCCAGTACACGCGCAAGCTCTGCTACCACGCGATCCACGACGTGGGGCAGGCGATGGTGGACAGCCCGCTCCTCGGATGCACGGGCTTCGTCGCGGGCGGGGCGCGCACGGCGGACGGCCACTGGATGATCGGCCGCAACTGGGACTTCGACGGGGGGCGCCTCTTCGACGAGGACAAGGCCGTCACCCTCGTCGCCCGCGACGGCGCCATCCCCTTCCTCCACGTCGCGATCGTCGGCCTCTCCGGCGTGGTGTCGGGCGTGAACGCCGAGGGCATCGGCGTCGCCGTGCTCGCGGCCGCGTCGGACGCGCCGATCCGCGCCGGGGCCCCCATGATCTTCATCGTGCGGGAGATCCTCGAGAAGGCGAAGACCCTGGAGGACGCGCGCGCCATCCTCGACGCCCGGCGCGGCTTCGTGTCGGAGGCCATCCTCGTGGTGGACGGGAAGCACGGCGCGGGCGCGGTCTTCGAGGTCACCCCGGACCAGGTCGAGGTGCTCCCCGCCGGGGACGCCATCGCCCTCTCCAACCACTTCCGCTCGCCCGCCCTGGCGAACCACGCGGCGAACCTGCAGCGCATGGCCGAGGGCACGACCGTCGCCCGGCTCGCGCGGATGGAGGCGCTGATCGCGCCCGAGAACGGCCCCATCGATCTTTCCCGCGCGCTCGCCATCCTGCGGGACCGCGGCGGCGCGGGCGGCGCGCCGCTCCCGGCCGGGCATGAGAGCACGATCAACGCGGATGTCGCCTCGCACGGCGTCGTCATCGACGCGACCGCGCGGACGATCACCGTGTCGATGTCCCCCAACCTCGCGGGCGGCTTCGCGCGCTTCTCGCTCGACGCGATGCTCGCCGGGGACCTCGACGGGGAGCGGGTCTCCGGGCCCGACGCCCCCGAGGTGACCTACCGCGTGCACGAGGCGCGGCGCCTCCAGCGGAGCGCGGCGACCCAGGCCGACGCCGAGGCCTCCGAGACCCTCCGCCACGCCCTCCGCCTCGCGCCCGGGAGCCCCGACCTCCTCCTCGACCTCGCCGAGCGTCTCCCCGCCGGGGACGAGCGCGCCGCCCTCGCCCGGGACGCCCTCGCGACCCCGCCCGAGCGCGCCCGCGACGTGCGCCGCGCCAACGTCCTCCTCGGAGCCGCGGCCCCGTGATCCTCGCCCTCTCCGCCCTCGCCCTCTCCGCCCCCGCCCTCGCCGCGCCCCCGTGCCCGGTGCCGATGGCCCCCGCCGCCGCCGTACAGGTCGGCCTCACGACGCACGGCCACCAGACCGGCGGCCTCGGAATCGTCGGCATCGACGGCACCTCGTGGTCGCTGAGCCTCCTCGCCCCCGCGGGCTTCGAGCTGTTCACCGTGAGCGGCCCGCCCGCGACGGTCACCACCGGCCTCGACGCGTGGCGGCCCTGGCTGGAGCGCCTGCCGGTCGAGCGGGACCTCCACCTCATGTTCACGCCCATCGCCGCCATCGAGGCGTGCCGCGCCGAGACCTCCGAGGGGGCCGCGCGCCTCCGAAGCCGGGCCGCCGATACGGGCTGGGTCCGCCGCTGGCACGGGGCCGGTGGCGCCGCGACGGCCACCCGCGTGGGGGACCGCGTCACCCTCGTCGACCGCCGCCGCGGCTACACCCTCACGCTGATCGTCGCCCCGCCGGAGCCCGATGCGCCTCGATGATCTCGTCGTGATCGGGCTGCTCGCGTCGGTCCTCCTCCTCGACGTCGCCCGCGGCGTGGACGGCCCCGCGCTCCCCGTCGTGCTCGCCGCCGTCGGCACGGTCGCCTACCTCCTCGCCGGACGCCGCCGCGCCGAGACCGCGCCCTCCCCCTTCCCGCCGCGCCCCGTGGTCCTCATCCCCACGAAGGACAACATCGGCTCCATCGGCGACGTCGTGCGGCGCGCGTGCGCGCAGGGCCTCCCGGTGTTCGTCGTGGACGACGGCAGCACCGACGGCTCGGGCCCCGCCGCGCGGGCCGCAGGCGCCGAGGTGATCACCCACCCGAAGAACCAGGGCAAGGGCGCCGCGCTGCTCACCGGGATGCGCGCCGCCGCGAAGCTCGGCTACACGCACGTCATCTGCCTCGACGCCGACGGCCAGCACGATCCGGCCGACATCCCCGCCTTCGCCGCCGCGCTCACCGCGGAGCCCGTCGCGATCTTCGCCGGCGTGCGGGACCTCTCGACCGCCCCCGAGATCAGCCGCTTCGGCCGCACGTTCTCGAACTTCTGGATCTGGGTCGAGACCGGGTGGCGCGTGGGGGACAGCCAGTGCGGCTTCCGCAGCTACCCGATCGCCCCCGTGCTCGCGCTCGGCCTCGGCGGCGGGCGGTACGAGCTCGAGGTGGAGGTGCTCACGCGCACCCTCTGGTTCGGCGTTCCCGTGCGCGACATCCCGTGCTTCGTGTACTACCCGCCGAAGGAGGAGCGCGTCACCAGCTTCCGCCCGCTGCTCGACAACGCGCGGATCTCCTGGATGAACGCCCTCCTCGTCGTGGAGCGCATCCTCTGGCCGCCGCGCTGGCGCCTCCGCTTCCGCGATCCGCAGGCGTGGAACGGCCGCTCTCGCGGCACGGGCGTCGGGTGGCGCTTCGTGCTTGGCCTCCAGCGGATCCTCGGCCGCCGCTTCGCGCACCTCGTCGGCACCGTCCTCGCGGGCTGGTACGTGGCCTTCGCGCCGAGCGCTCGCGACGGCCTGGAGAGCTACCGCGCACGCGTCCTCTCCGACCTCTCGCCCTACACCGCCAGCTTCGCCATCTTCCGGAGCTTCGCCCATGCACTGCTCGATCGGCTCACCTTCACCGAGAAGGGGCCGGCCGCGTTCACCTACGTACGCGAAGGCCAGGAGCACCTGATCGGGGCGTTCTCCGAGCCGAAGGGCGCGATCCTCCTCGGCGCGCATGTCGGCAACATCGAGGTCTCCGCGGGGAGCGGCGAGAACGCGCCCCGCATGAAGAAGCTGCACGTGCTGCGCTTCGAGGCCCCGGGGGACCACGGCCGCGCCGTCATCGCCAGCATGCCCGAGGCGTGGCGGCCGAAGGTCATCCCCGTGAACATGACCGAGGGCTTCTCGGCGCTGACCGTCGTGCGGGCGCTGCGCGAGGGCGCCGTCGTCGCCATGCTCGGGGACCGCCTGATCGACGATCGCACCGTCACCGTCGACTTCCTCGGGGCGCCGTGCCGCTTCCCCGCGGGGCCGTGGCTCGTGGCCGCGCTGGCGCGCGTGCCGGTCATCGTGGTGGGCGCCTTCCAGGAGGGCGCGGCCGGCAACTACCGGGTGCTCGCGTCGCCGCCGATCACCTGCGTCTTCGACCGGAAGCGGCCGCGGGACGAGCAGATCCGGGAGTGGGCCCAGGTGTACGCCGACCACGTCGCCGCGTTCGTGCGCCGCTACCCGACCCAGTTCTACAACTTCCACGACGTGTGGGCGAACCGGGTCGGCGGCGCCACGGCGACCGCGGCCGAGGCCGAAGCGGAGCCCTAGACGGCGGGCTGATCGCCGGAGTCGTCCGTGGAGGCGGCGTCCTTCTCGGCGACAAGCGTGCGGACGTAGGCGTGGATGTCCCCCACGGTGCGGAACGTGCGCGCGACCTGATCGTCGAGCCGGATGCCGAAGCGCTTCTCGATGGCGATCATCATGTCGGCGGCGTCGAGGCTGTCGAGATCCAGATCCTCACGGAGGCGCGCCCCGGGAACGACGGCGTCAGCCGTGACCTCGAACTGCTCCACGAAGATGCGGTCGAGCTCGGCGATGAGGCTCTCGGCGGTCCGTGACATTTCAGTACCTCTCGGAAGGGCGGCTTGATAACCGCGGCGCGGCCGCGATCGCAACCGACGGCGACGGGAACGCGCGCGAAGGAAGCCCAGATCGCGCTAGTCGGCCCCCGCGGGCGGCCGACCGACCACCAGGCTCGCGTTGATGCCTCCGAACGCGAAATTATTGGAAACAACGCGCCGAATGTCTCGTTCGAGGGGGACCCGCGGGAGGTGGAGGGGCGCCACGTCGGCGTCCGAGAGGTTGAGGGTGGGCGGGACGATTCCCCGGCGCATGGCCTCGATGCACAGGATGAGCTCCGCGCACCCACAGGCCGCGAGCATGTGGCCAAGGTGGCCCTTCAGGCTCGACACCGGCACGTCCCCGCCGAAGATGCGGTGCGTGGCCTCGGCCTCGGCGGCGTCCCCCACGGTGGTGCCGGTGGCGTGGGCGCAGACGTAGTCGATGTCCGCGGGGGTCAGCTTCGCGTCCGCGAGGGCGCGCTCGATGGCGGAGACCATGCCGTCCGCCTCGGGGGAGGACATGTGCGTCGCGTCGCAGCTCTCGCCGTAACCCAGGATCTCCGCCAGGATGGGGGCGCCACGCGCCCGAGCGCCCTCGAGCTCCTCGAGCACGACGATCGCGGCCCCCTCGCCGCACACCACGCCGTCCCGCGTGCGGTCGAACGGGGCCGGGCGGGTGTGGGGTGCGTCCTCGTGGCCGCGGCACCCGGCGCGCACCACGTCGAAGGTGGCGGCGGAGAGGACGGAGAGCTCGTCCGCGCCGCCCGCGAGCACCACGTCGGCCCGGCCGAGCCGGATGAGGTCCGCGCCGAGGCCGACGGCCTGGTTGGACGCGGCGCACGCGCAGCTCGGCGACACGACGGAGCCGGTGATGCCGAACGCCAACGCGAGGTGGCTCGCGACGGTGTGCGACATGACGCGCAGGAAGCTGGTGCTCGGGATGGCGCGGATGGAGTTGCTGCCGATGTACTCGCGCCAGAACTCCTCCATCGCGTCCGGTGAGCCGGTGGTGGAGCCCGCGCAGACCGCCACGCGCCCGCTCGCGAGGGTGTCCATCGGGAACGCGGCGCCCTTGAGCGCGTCCGCGGCGGCGTTGGCGGCGTACTGCGCCATGCGCGACATGCTCCGCCGGTGCTTGCGGGGGATGCGCTCGGGCTCGAACGCCCGCACCGGCGCGCCGATGCGCGTGCCGAGGTCTCCCACGGCGTCGAAGGCGTGCATGCGGACCACGCCGCTGCGCCCGTCCAGGACCTCCTGGAACACCTGCGCCGGGTCGTTCCCGAGCGGCGTGACCATCCCCATCCCCGTGACCACGACCCGCCTCATGACGCCCTCACCTCGGCCATCAACCGCGCGCTCCCGCCCGTCAGCTCGCCACACACCACGTATGCCGACATCATCGCCCCGCAAATGCCCGGGAAGCCCACCGTCTGGCCGACGTTCACGAGCCCGCGGACCTTCGACACCATGGGGAGCCGGTAACGCCCCATCTGCCCGACCGAATGGTAGTGCCCGTACGCCGCGCCCTGCCACGCGCCGTTGAAGCGCTCCGTCGTGATCGGTGTGCTCGCCTCGGCGTCCACCACCGACCAGCCGGGGTGATCCGCGAGCATCGTGGCGAGGAAGCGGTCGAGCACGGCCTGCTTCAGGTCGCGGTACGCCCCTTCCCCCGCGGCGCGCGCGTCGGCGAAGCGGGCGTAGTCCGTGTAGATGAGCCCGAGCACCACCTGGTCCGCGCCGGGAACGCCCGCCGGATGGCGCTGGCCGGGGCAGGTGAGGAAGTAGAACGGGGTCTCTTCGGGGGTCGCGGGACGCTCCACGCTCGAGGGGTCCCAGGAGGCGAAGCGGTAGAGGTTGTGGTTGCCGAGCACCGAGAGATCCCCGTCGACCCTGAGGTAGGCGCCGACGTGGGCGAGGCCGGGGCGAGCGTCGCGCACGCGCGCGGCGTAGGCGGGGCGCACCGAGCCGGGGGGCAACAGGTCGAGCGAGGCGCGCGGGTGGATGTCCGCGACGACGAGGTCGGCGGGGTAATGCTCGCCGTCGGCCGTCGTGACGCCGCACGCCTGCCCGTCCGCGACCTCGATGGAGACGACGCGCCGCTTGAGCTTGACCTCTCCGCCGAGCGCGCGGAGACGACGCACGAGCGCGAACGTGAGGCGATCGCCGCCGCCTTCGATGGAGGTGGCGCTCTGCATGAAGTGGTCGGTGACGACGGCGTGCAGGCCGAAGGGGGCGTCCTTCGGGGGCACGCCGTAGAGGGCTGCCTGGCCGGCGACGACCATCGTGAGGCGGGGGTCCTTGAAGAAGCGCCGCGTCACGTCGAGCACGCTCTCCTGCTCGAAGGGGAGGATGGACTCGGGCGGCACCGTGTCGTCCAGGTTGAACCAGCCGTAGGCGTGGACGGCGGCGCGGGTGTGGGCGATGTAGCGGTCGATGCCGTCGCGCTCCTCCGGGAAGGCCTCGACGAGGCGGTCGCGGTAGCGGTCGACGCCGACGGGGACGCGGAAGTCGAAGCCGGGGAAGCGGAGGACGTCGAAGCCGTCGGGGTCGAGCGGGTGCCACTTCACGTCGTCGTAGACGCCGAGGTGCTTCATCGCCCGGCCGAAGAGCTGGTCGGGGCGGGCGCCGCCGACGTAGTGGAAGCCGGTGTCGTAGCCGACGCCGCGGCGGAAGAAGCGGTGGAGGAAGCCCCCCGCCCGCGTGTGCTGCTCGAGCACGGTGACCGACCACCCCTCCTTCGCGAGGAGGATGGCGGCGGTGAGCCCGCCCATGCCGGATCCGACGACGACCGCGCGCTTCACGCCGCTCCTTCGGGGAGGACCGCGGCCTGCAGCGTGGCGGTGCAGATGACCTGGTCGCCCTGGCGCACGGTGCCCTTGGCCCACGTCACGCCGAAGCGGCGATCGGTCACCTCGACCGCGAACGTGAGGCGCACGGGCGGCTCGGCCAGGCCCCGGAACCGCGCCTTCTCCACCCCGGTGAGCACGGCCTGGCCTCGCTCTCCGGCGAGTGCGGCGAGGCAGGCGAGCGACTGGGCGAGCGCTTCGATCATCACGACGCCCGGCACGATCGGCCGCCCGGGGAAGTGACCGGGGAAGTGCTCGGGGACGAAGTCGGTCTCGCACACGATGCCGCTCTCGTTCGCCGTCACCACGCGGTCGACGTGCAGCTGCGGGGGGCGGTGCGGGATCAACGTGGTGACGGGCGGGAAGTCCATCGGGGCCTTGGGTCAGGAGGGGACGTAGAGGGTGGCCTCGGCCTCGGCGTAGGGGCCGGGCGCATGGACGCGCACGGCGACCGCGGATTCGACCGTCCCCTCCGCGACGAGGCGGCGGGCCTCGTCGTCGGCGCGCGTGGGGGCCCCGCAGAAGACGAGGACGGGGCCGCGCAGGCCGAGGAGGATCGAGGCTTCAGCGACCGGCGCGCCGGGCACGGTGTAGCTGAAGTGGAGGCGGGACGCGTGGGCGGGGCCGCCGTCGAGGAGGCCGACATGGTAGCGGAGGTCGGCCGCGTGGCAGTTCGCGTCGCTCGCGAGGACCACGGCGGTGTCGGGGCCGAACACGGGCGCGCCGGCGATCTGCGCGAGGACGCCGATGCCGGCGCGCACGTAGGTGTCGGCGCGGCCGAGGGTCGGCGGGGCGCCGGGGAAGATCGTCTGGAGGGGGAGCACGTCGGTCGCGAGGCGCGCGGTGGCGTCGGCGCGGACGGCGCGCGCGGGGGCGACGGGGGCGTCCTCCGGCGGGCCGAAGACCACGGCGGCGTTGACCCCGCCGAAGGCGGCGCTCACCGAGAGCCCGGTGCGCGGGGAGCGGCACGGCGCGACGACGATCGGGCAGTCGGGGTCCGTCACGACGAGCGCGGGCGGCGGCGGCGCGCCCCCGAGGAGCGCGATCACGACGGCGGCTTCGAGCGCCCCGGCGGCCCCGAGCGTGTGGCCGGTGACCGGCTTGCAGGCGTGGAGCGGCACCGGGCCGCCGAAGAGCGCGGTGAGGGCGCGGGCCTCCATCGCGTCGTTGAAGACGGTGCCGGTCGCGTGCGCGCTCACGACGCCGATGTCCCCGGGCGCGAGCCCGGCGTCCGCGAGGGCGGCGCGGGCGGCGCGGCCGAGGCCGGCGCCGGTGCGATCCGGGGCGGTGAGGTGCACGCCGTCCTGCGAGAGGCCGCACCCGAGGAGCGCGGCGAGGGGCGCGCGTCTGGCGGCGCGGGCGGAGGCGGGGGTCTCGACGAGGAAGGCGGCGGCGCCCTCCCCGAGGACGAGGCCGTCGCGGTCGGCGGCGAAGGGGCGACACCCCTCGCGGGCGAGGGCGCCGAGGCCGGCGAAGCCGGCGTGGACGTAGAGCGAGAGGGCGTCCACGCCGGCGACGATCACGCGCTCG
>CAJBVW010000278.1 GCA_903959175.1 uncultured Pseudomonadota bacterium | reverse complement strand
CCGGCAGAACATCGCGCGAGGCTAACGCCCTGAATCTTAGGGGGCGACCGCCTCGGCGGAGGGGGTGGCGGCGGTCCAGGTGCGGGCGACCTCGCGGCCCCGGGCCTCGTCCACGAAGCGCACCACGACGAGCGCGGCGGCGAAGAGGACGGCGCAGAAGAGGATGGCGGTCTGGAGCCCGAGCACCGCCTGGAGGACGCCGAGCCCGAGGAGGCCGAAGATGGCGGCGAGCTTGCCCATCACGCCCCAGAGGCCGAAGATCTCCCCGGCTTTTTCGGGGGGAGCGAACAGGCCGACGAGCGCGCGGCCCGAGGACTGCGCGGCGCCGAGGCCCGTGCCCGCGAGCCCGCCTACGCAGAGGAACACGTGCTCCGCGGCGAAGGTGGTGCCGAACGCGCTGTTGAACGCGACGGTGAGCTGGGGGGTCGCGTAGATGAGCGTGGCGGCGACGATCCACAGGACCATCGTGAGCCCGTAGGCGTTGCGCGCGCCGATCCGATCCTGGATGAAGCCGAAGAGGATCGCGCCGCAGGCCGCGGTGAGCTGCGTGATGACGAACATCGCCATCATCGTGCTCGGCTGCCACTGGATCACCTGGTCGCCGTAGATGAACGCGAAGGCGATGACGATGGAGAGGCCGGCCTGGGAGAAGAAGAGGGAGCCGAGGAAGACGAGGAGGTCGCGGAAGGCGCGCACGTCCCGCATGGACTGGCGGATGCGGCCGATGCCGACGGAGACGTAGGACTCGCCGGGCGGGAGGACCTGGGCGACGCCGCGCTCGCGGAGGAGCACGAACGTCGGGATGGCGCCGACGAAGAAGAACGCGGCGGTGACCGGGCCGATGAGCCGCACGGCGCCGAGGTTCTCGGGGGAGGCGGGGCCGAGGCCGAAGAGCACCGCGGCGGTCGAGACGAGGCCGCCGAAGTAGCCGAGGCCCCACGCCATGCCGGAGATGCGGCCGAGGGCCTCGGGGGGGCCGAGATCCGGAAGGAACGACGAGGCGAAGGACTCGCCGCTCGCGAAGCCGAAGTTGGAGACGAGGAGCAGCCCCATCGCGAGCGCGGTCTGCCCGGGGCCCGCGAGGCCGAGGGCGGCGGTCGCGATCACGGTGAGCAGCCAGCTCGCCATCAGGAAGCGCTTCTTCGAGCCCGAGAAGTCCATGATGGCGCCGAAGAGGGGCGCCGTGAGGACGACCAGCGCGTAGCTCGCGGAGAGCGTGGCGCTCCAGAGGAGGTTGCCGAGCCGCGCGTCCCCCACGATGAGCGTCGGGAACACCGTGGCGTAGACGACGGTGATGATGACGGTCGTGTAGGAGGAGTTGGCGAAGTCGAACATCGACCAGCCGAAGATCTCTCTGGCGGGCGCCTGCACACGCGTGGTCATCGATGCTCCGTGGCCGATCGCCGGGGCGGCGTCGCGCTGCGGTATCGCGCGTCGGCGGGCGCGGCCCGATAAAGCGGCGCATGCCCCTCGCGCCGCCCCGCTCCGCCGAAGCCATCGCCGCCCTCACCCTCGCGCACCTCCAGCGCGTCGTCGCGATCGACAGCCAGAGCGACGAGGCGTCCGACACGCTCCCGACCACCGAGGGCCAGCGGATCCTCGCGGACGAGCTCGGCCGCTTCTACGCCGGCCTCGGCGCCACGGTGGAGCGCGACGCCCACGCCAACGTCCTCGCGTGGTTCCCCGGCCGCGGCGCCCTCGCCGACCGCGCGCCGGTCGCCTTCCTCGTGCACCTCGACACCGCGCGCGGCACCCGCGCCGTGCCGGCGCTCTACGTCGTCCCCAAGTGGGACGGCACGCGGGTGCCCTTCTCGAAAAACAAGGCGATCCAGGTCGACATCGCGACGTACCCCGAGGCCGCCGTCTTCCTTGGAGAGGACCTCGTCCACGGCCCGGGGGACGCCCCCTTCGGCCTCGACGACAAGCTCGGCCTCGCCGAGTGCCTCGCGGTCGCGGAGCTGCTCGCGGAGTCCCCGGACGTGCCGCACCCGCCGCTCGTCTTCGTGGCGCGCCCGGACGAAGAGGTGGGCCGGCACGAGGCCGTCGTCGCCCTCGCGGCGCGCTTCGCCGAGCGCGGCGTGCGCTTCGGCTACACGGTGGACGGCATCCTCCCCTTCGAGGTGAACGTCGAGAATTTCAACGCCGCCCAGGTGAGCCTCACCTTCCCGGAGCATCGCCTCCGCGACATGACCGGCGTGGCCGCCCTCGCGCGCATCGGCGGCGTCAACACGCACGGCGCCACCGCGAAGGCCGAGGGCCACCGCGCCGCCCCGCGCCTCGCGGCCGAGTGGTTCGCCGCCGTCGATCCCGCCGACGCCGTCTTCACCGGCTTCGTCTCCAACGCGCTCCGCGACTGCGACGCCGTGGTCCACCTCCGCGTGGCCCCGGGCGCCGCTGAGCGCGTGCGCGCCGCCCTCGAGGCCGTGATGGCCCCGCACCTCCCGCGTGGCGCCTCCTGGTCGCTGGCCGGGGGGGACGGCCCCGACGACACCGCCACTGAGGCCATGCTCGTGTGGCTCAACACCTTCTACTCCTCCAACCCGGGCTTCGTGCTCGCGTGCGAGGAGTCCGCCGGCCGCGAGGGCTACACCCACCCCTTCCGCGCCCGCCCGGTCGACGGCGGCCTGCGCCTCGACCTGCGCCTCCGCGACTTCGACCCCGCCCGCCTCCAGGCGCGCATCGACCACGTCGTCGCGCTCGCGGACGGGCTCCGGGTGGAGGTCACCCCCCAATACGTGAACATGGGGCCCCGGCTCGCGCCGCACCCCGAGCGGGTCGCCTACGCGCGCGCGGCGGCTGAGGCCGTGGGCGTCCCCATCGTCGTGGCGCCCATCCGCGGCGGCACCGGCGTCGACCCCTTCCTCGATGCCGGCGTGCCGGTCGCCAACCTGGGCACGGGGTACTTCGCGCCCGAGAGCGAGAAGGAGCTCACCTCGCGACAAATGATGGCGCGGCACGTGGCGTGGTTGTTCGCCCTGGTCCAGGGTCTGTAGGCAAGACGGGATGACGGCGTGGCGCCCGCGCGGCTAAGGTGACGGCATGCTGCGCTCCCTCACCCTCCTCGCCTTCCTCCTCCCCCTCGGCTGTTCCGACGACAAGCTGATCGTCGACGACACCGCGGCGGACGCCGACACGGACACCGACTCCGACACGGATACCGACACGGACACGGACACGGACACGGACACGGACACGGACACGGATACCGACACCGACACGGACACCGACCCCGTGGACGATGACGGCGACGGCGTCTCCGGCGCAGACGGGGACTGTGACGACACCGATCCCAGCATCTTCCCCGGCGCGGAGGAGGTCTGTGACGGCGTCGACCAGGACTGCGACGGCACGGTGGACAACGGCGTGAGCCTCTCCCTCTACGCCGACACCGACGGCGACGGTTACGGCGACCCCGACGCGCCCGTCACCGCCTGTGACGTGGGCTCCGGCCTCTCGCCAAACGACGCCGACTGTGACGACGGTGACGCCGCCGTCCACCCCGGTGCCACCGAGCTCTGCAACAACACGGACGACGACTGCGACGCCGCCACCGGCGAGGCCGGCACCGCGTCCTGGCGCGACGAGGCCGGCGTGTGGTCCGACCTCACCCCCGCGCTGGCGGGCGGCACGATGGACGCCCCCACCATCCTCGGGGACGCCGCCTCGGACGACGCCTACGTCGACGAGGGCACGGTCTACTTCTGCGCCGGGACCTGGTACACCAAGCTCGTCTTCGCGCAGGACGCGACGGACGTTGCGGTCATCGGCCTGCGCGGCGCGAGCAGCACCACGCTCACGACGGGCGGGACCTCCGGCGGCGCCACGGGCTCGATCGTGGCGGTCACCAATGGCACCCTCTCGCTCGACGGCTTCACGATCACCGGCGGCACGGGCAGCGTGTTCTCCAGCACCCAGGGCGGCGGCGTGGCTGTCACCCACACCACCGGCGGGGCCACGCCCTACACGCCCAACCTGACCCTGACGGACTGCGACGTGCGCGACAACGAGGCCAGCTACGGCGGCGGCATCGCGATCCGCAGCTACGGCTGGCTCTCCCTGATCGACACCCGCGTGGACGACAACAGCGGCGACAGCGCGGGCGGCGCGCTCTGGATGCAGGACTACGGCACCCTCGAGTGCAGCGCGAGCGCCCTCGGGGACGCGGGCTTCGCGGGCAACACCTCGGCCATCGCGGGGGCGATCTACCTGTCCAACAGCACCAGCGGGAACATCGACGCCGTGGGATGTGACTGGGGTGACGACGCCAGCGGCGACGACAACGCCACGTACGACATCCAGCAGGCCCCCGCGGCGTCCAACGTCTACTGCTACCCGAACGCCACCGCCCTCACGGAGACCATCTCCTGTGCGGACGGCGGCTGTACGGCGAGCACGGACGCCACGTGTCCGTAGGGTAGGTCGGCTCAGCGCCGACGGCGGATGAGCCCGAGCCCGGCGAGCGCGAGGAGCGCCAGGGAGCCCGCCTGCGGGCTCGCGACCGAGCACAACGAGCTGCTGGGGGGCGGCGGGGTGCCGGTGTCGCCGGTGTCGGTGTCGGCGGTGGCGGTGTCCTCGGCGCCGGTGTCGCCCGTGTCGCCCGTGTCGGTGCCGGAGGAGGACCACGCCACGGGGGCGGCGCCGGTGCAGTTGGGGCCGGTGGCGGGGAGGATGCTGGTGCCGACGCCATAGAGGGCCGCGACGACATCCGCGCAGCCATCGCCGTTCATGTCCACAAGTTCGATGGCGTCGTTCGCGGAGAGCCAGCCCATCGTCGTCGCCATGGGGTACGCGACGCCCTGGTCGACGAGCGCGCCCGCGTCCTGGAGCGACACGCCGACGTCGAAGCCGACCGTCCCGACGGCGTCGGTGTCGCCGTCGCCATCGACGTCCCCGGTGAGGACCCACTGGTAGCCGTAGCTCGAGATCGGCCAGGAGGT
>CAJBVW010000277.1 GCA_903959175.1 uncultured Pseudomonadota bacterium | reverse complement strand
GGCGGCGCCGCCCTCGGCGAGGTCCTCGGGCGCACCGCCGCCGGCACCGACCCCGCCCACCGCGCCGGCACCGGCGCCGACGCCCGCTGGCTCGCCGTCTGGGCGCTCGGCGGCCTCGTGTTCCTGCTCACCCTGCGCTTCACCGCGACCCGCTACTGGCTGCCCTTCCTCCCCGCCGTGCTCCTCGCGCTCCCGACGGCCCGGTGGCCGCGCGCGCTCCTCGCCGCCCAGCTCGGCCTCGCCGTGCTCCTCGCCGCCGACGACGACCGCAGCGCCCGGGCCCAGGAGCAGCTCGCCGACGCCGTCGCGAAGCTCGGCACCGGCGTGTTCACGGGGCACTGGGGCTGGCAGTGGGCGATGGAGCAGCGCGGCTGGGCGGCCCTCGACGAGGGCGCCCGCCCGCCCGAGGGCACGCTCGTGGCGATGCCGCGGCAGGCGTGGCCCCAGCCGGTCGAGGTCAACTGCAGCCGCGTCGTGTGGGAGGGCGCCGCGCGCCCGTCGCTCCCGTGGCTCCCGCGCGGCTACTCCGAGAAGGGCCTCGCCAACCTCCACGCGAGCTGGATCCAGGGCCAGCCCCCGGTGCGCACCGTGGTCCCCTGGACCTTCGCGAACGACCCCTACGAGCGGGTCCGGGTGTGCACGGACTGACGGGAGGGGTCAGACCCCATCATTTACCACCTACTACGGCTAAACGCCGATACTCTTCGCTTCCGGCGAAGTGATAAGTGATGGGGTCTGACCCCGATCGGATCGGCGATACAGGTCGAACCATGGTTTCTACCACCCCGCTCCGCGCCCACGCCCGCACGCCGGGTGTCCGCCAGCCCCGGACCCCTTAAATCCCCCCCATGCGCTCCCCGCTCTCCCCCGCCGCCGCCGCCCGCGCCGCCGCCGCGCTGGTGACGCTCGCCGTCGTCGCGTTCGCGTACGAGGGCGACAAGGACCGCGGCGCCCCCGTCGAGGTCCGCGTCACGGCCGAGTCCCACGCCGGCAAGGTGTGGCGCTACGAGGTCGAGGGCGGCGGCGCCTTCGCGGTGACACCCCTCGTGGGCCTGCTCCACGGCTACCCCGAGGTGGGCGACGTCACGTCCGTGCGCCGCCGCGCGCCCGACGACCTGCGCTGGAACGCGTGGACCGCCCGCTACCCGCTCACCACCCTCCTCGCCCTCGTGGCGCTCTCGTTCGGGGGCGCGTTCGGGCTGCGGCGCCTGCGGGAGAGCCGCGAACCCGAGTGACGCCCCCCCTGAACCCCTACAGGTTCCGCCGGTACGCCCCGCCGACCTCGTAGAGCGTCGACGTAATCTGCCCGAGGCTCGCCACGCGCACCGCGCCCATCAGCTCGGCGAACAGGTTGTCCCCCGCGAGCGCCGCCCTACGCAGGCGATCCAACGCCACGGGCGCCTCGGCCGCGTGCTTCGCCTGGAAGGTGGCCACGGCGTCGATCTGGGCCTGCTTCTCGGCGTTGGTGGCGCGGCGCAGCTCGACCGGCGCGGGCTCCCAATTGTCACCGAGCGTGGTGGGGTCCTGGTAGGTGTTGATGCCCACGATGGGGAGGGAGCCGTCGTGCTTCTTCTCCTCGTAGTACAGCGACTCTTCCTGGATCTTGCCGCGTTGGTACTGCGTCTCCATCGCGCCGAGCACGCCGCCGCGGGCGTCGATGCGGCTGAACTCGGTGAGGACGGCCTCCTCCACGAGGTCGGTCAGCTCGTCGACGAAGAAGCTGCCCTGGAGCGGGTTCTCGTTCCGCGCCCAGCCGAGCTCCTTGTTGATGATCATCTGGATGGCCATCGCGCGGCGCACCGACTCCTCGGTGGGCGTGGTGATCGCCTCGTCGTAGGCGTTGGTGTGCAGGGAGTTGCAGTTGTCGAACAGCGCGAGGAGCGCCTGGAGCGTCGTGCGGATGTCGTTGAACTGGATCTCGCGCGCGTGGAGCGAGCGGCCCGAGGTCTGCACGTGGTACTTGAGCTTCTGGCTGCGCTCGTCCGCGCCGTACTTCTCGCGCATCACGACCGACCAGATGCGCCGCGCCACCCGGCCGATGACGGTGTACTCGGGGTCGAGGCCGTTGCTGAAGAAGAAGGACAGGTTGGGCGCGAAGTCGTCGATCTTCATGCCGCGGGCGAGGTAGTACTCGACGAAGGTGAAGCCGTTCGCCAGGGTGAACGCCAGCTGCGAGATGGGGTTCGCGCCCGCCTCGGCGATGTGGTACCCGCTGATCGACACCGAGTAGTAGTTCCGCACGTCGTTGCGGACGAAGTACTCCTGGATGTCACCCATGAGCTTGAGCGCGAACTCGGTGGAGAAGATGCAGGTGTTCTGGGCCTGGTCCTCCTTGAGGATGTCGGCCTGGACGGTGCCACGCACGGTCGCGATCGCGCGCGCGGCGATGGCGCCGTGCTCGTCGGTGGTGGGGGCACGGCCGTGCTTCGCCGTGAATTGGTCGACCTGCTGGTCGATCGCGGTGTTGAAGTACATCGCGAGCAGGATCGGCGCCGGCCCGTTGATGGTCATCGACACGGACGTGGAGGGGTCACACAGGTCGAAGCCGCCGTACAGCACCTTCATGTCGTCCAACGTGGGGACGCTGACACCCGACTCGCCGATCTTGCCGAAGATGTCCGGGCGCGGCGCGGGGTCCTCACCGTAGAGCGTCACGCTGTCGAACGCGGTGGAGAGGCGCTTGGCGGGCTCACCCTGACACAGGTAGTGGAAGCGCGCGTTGGTGCGCGCCGGGCCGCCCTCACCGGCGAACATCCGCTTGGGATCCTCGCCCTGGCGCTTGAGGGGGAACACGCCCGCGGTGTAGGGGAAGTACCCGGGGAAGTTCTCGAGGCCGCACCAGCGCACGATCTCGCCGTGGTCCTCGAAGCGCGGCACGCTGATGCGCGGGATCTGCAAGCGGGAGAGGCTCTCCGTGCGGAGCGGCTGGCGGATCTCCTTGCCGCGCACGGTGTAGACGTAGTGCTCGCCGGAGAAGGACGCCTTGTGGGCGGGCCAGGCCTCCACGATGGCGGCGGTGTCGTGGTCGACCACGATGGCGTCCCGCGCGGCGCGCACGGCGTCCGCCGCGGGGCCTCCCACCACGTCGGCGGCGGCGCCCAACTGCCAGCGCTTGCGGGCCTTCTTCGCCTGCTCCTCGACGGTGACACGGTACTTCTTGGACGTGTCGACGATCTCGCCGAGGTAGCGCGTGCGCTCCGGCGGGAGGATGCGGCGGCGCGGCGGGCTGGCCTTGGTGCCGGGGTCCGGGACGAGGCTCATGTGCGCGGCGAGCGTCTCGAATTGGGTGAGCAGGTGCCGGTAGACGGCGTTGACACCCGGGTCGTTGAATTGGCTGGCGATGGTGCCGAAGACGGGGAGGTCCTCGTCGGCGGTATGGAACATCTCGCGGTTGCGCTTGACCTGCTTGCGCACGTCCCGCAGGGCGTCCTCCGCGCCGCGCCGCTCGAACTTGTTGAGCACGACCACGTGCGCGTTGTCGAGCATGTCGATCTTCTCGAGCTGACTCGCCGCGCCGTACTCGGGGGTCATCACGTAGAGCGACACGTCCGCGAGGTCGACGATGCCCATGTCGCCCTGGCCGATGCCGCTGGTCTCGACGATCACGAGGTCGTAGCCCGCCGCCGCGCACAGGCGCACCGCGCCGGCCGTCGCCGCGGAGAGCTCGCCCTTCTCGGCGCGCGTCGCGAGCGAGCGCATGAACACGCCCGAATCCAGGGCGTTCATCCGGATGCGGTCACCGAGGAGCGCGCCGCCCGTGCGCCGCCGCGTGGGGTCGATGGAGAGCACCGCGACCCGCCGATCCGGGAAGTCGAAGCGGAAGCGCCGCACGAGCTCGTCCGTCAGCGAGGACTTGCCCGCGCCGCCGGTGCCGGTGATGCCGAGCACGGGCACCTTCGCGCCCGAGTCGAGGAGGGTGCGGAGGTCGGCCGGGAGGGCGCCCTCCCCCGCGCGTTCCTTCTCGAGCCAGGTGATGGCGCGCGCGAGGGCCACGACGTTGCCGGCACGCACGGCGTCCCCGAGGCCATCCAACGCGGTCGCGGTCACGTCGAAGTCGGAGCGGCGCAAGAGATCGTTGATGATGCCCTGGAGCCCGAGCCGGCGACCGTCCTCCGGGGAGTAGACGCGCTCGACCGCGCCCTCGGCCTGGAGGATGCGGATCTCCTCCGGCACGATGACGCCGCCGCCGCCGCCGAAGATCTTCACGTGCCGCGCGCCCTGCTCGTCGAGCAGCTGCCGCATGTAGCGGAAGTACTCCATGTGGCCGCCCTGGTAGGACGACATGGCGATGGCCTGCGCGTCCTCCTGGATGGCGGCGTCGACCACGTCGGCCACGGAGCGGTTGTGCCCGAGGTGGATGACCTCGGCGCCGCCCGCCTGCAACACGCGCCGCATGATGTTGATCGACGCGTCGTGCCCGTCGAAGAGGGCCGCCGCGGTCACGATGCGGACCTTGTGGGTCGGGATGAAGCGGGACGTCTCCACGGGGCCTCCGGATGGGGGAGGGGATCTAACGCGGGGGCGGGGACCGGAGCGCTACAACGTCTTGAGGTACATCACCAGCGCCGCGCGCTCCCCGGTGTCGAGCACCCAGGCGCCGTCGCCGTCCCGCAGCATGTCCTCGTGGCCGACGTTGCGCAGGCCGGGCACCGTGGCGTCGAAGTGGGCGTCCGTGTCGGACTGCCACGCGGCGGGGATCGCGTCCCCCACGGGGTAGCCGACACACTCGGCGTCGAAGTCGGTCGCGGGGTCGTCCGCGGGGCCCTGGTAGAACGTGGTCGTGCGCTGCTCGGCGGGGGACAGGAGCTCGCACAGCGTCGGGACCGAGTTGTTGTGCAGGTACGGGTAGCGCGCCCAGATGCCGTCGAGCGGGGGCGGCACGTAGCCGTCCTCCGTGACGAAGCGCGAGCCCGAGTCCTGGAGGATCTGGAGTTGGTTCAGCCGTTCGGTGTACCCGAAGTCGCCCTCGGTGCGCTGGCCGTCCGTGCCGACGTCCACCACGGGCGTCTGCGCGTGGTAGGTCACGGCCGTGGTGCGGAAGGGATCGTCGGCCTCCCAATCCTTCTCGTACGTGCCGTGGCAGGTCGCGCAGTACGCGTCGAACAACACCTGCCCGGCCTGGGCCTGCGCGAGATCCAACGTCCCCGGGAAGAAGGCCTCCCACCGCGGCGCCTCGGTCGCGAACACCGCCACCGTCAGCTCGTCCAGCGCCTTCTGGTCCCGTGTCAACCAATCGGACAGGGCGTGGAGGTCCGTGCCGCGGCCGAGCTCGTTCGCGAGCAGGTTGTAGACCATCGGGTTCCCGGACACGAGCGCGCCGTCGGACAGCCAACGGGTCTTGTAGCGGAGCGTCCACCACACCGCCGGCTTGCTGTCGGCCACGAAGGTCTCCAGATCCGTGAAGTCGGGATCGGCTTCGGCGGCGTCGGAGAAGGTGGCCCAGGGGTCGTCCGCGCGGCGGCCGAGGGACAGGCCGATCTGCGCCACGGCGGTGTCCAGGCCGAGCACCTCGGGCTCCTTGGCCCCGACGGCGCCGTAGTTGTCGAGGGTGCGCTCGTACAGCGCGCGCTCCTCGTCCGTGGCGTCGGTCAGGCTCTGGAAGGCGTCGGGGGTGAGCGTCTGTGTCAACTCCCCCGCGAGCAGGAACACCGCGTTGGCGCGGGCGCGGCGGTTGCTCATGCCGAAGATGGTGTGGCCGAACAGCGTGCTCGTGTGACACGCCGCGCAGGAGAAGGTCAGCCCCTCGCCCCACTCGGTGTCGAGGACGGCGGCGCCCACGGCGTCTCCGGGTGCCATGCCGTCGGGGATGGGCAGCTCGTCGAAGCCGCCCGGCTCCGGGTAGCGCGCGAGGCCCAACCAATCGTAGAACTCCTCGAAGGAGCCGAAGCCGAGCTGGTCGCGCAGGAGCGCCACGGCGCCGGCGTTGGCGGGGTCCTCCATGTAGGCGTCGAGGGGGCGGTAGGGGATGAGCAGCCCCGTGACGTCGACGGGCCACACGAAGGAGTGTTGGATGCCGCGCTCGCGGACGGCGGCGAGGTCGTCGGGGGCGAGGCCGTAGATGTTGCTCCGGTCGGTGCCGGGGGCGATCGAGGCGCCGTCCGACCAATCCACGGCGTCTCCGTCGCACACGCCGTCCCCGTCCTCGTCGAGGCCGAAGTCACAGGCCCGGTGGCCGTCGTGGAAGGGGGTGCAGGCGGCGAGCAACAGAAGCATGGGGGTAGTGTACGCCCCCCGGCCACTACTCCAGCGCGAAGGCGAAGATCGCCCCGGCGCCCGCTCCGCCCGTCCGGTCCCCGTTCGCGCCGACGAGCACCTCGGGCGCGCCGTCCCCGTCGATGTCCACGAGCGCTACCGCCTCCCCGGCGGCCTGGTACGCCGCGTCGCCGAGGAAGGTGGCGTCCGCGTCGGCCCGGCCGAGGGCGCCCGCGCGCGGGCCGAAGAACAGGAAGGCGACGCCGCCCACGCCCTCGCCCGTGGCGCCGAGGAGGAGGTCGTCCTGCCCGTCCCCGTCGGCGTCCGCTGCCGCCAACCCCGTGCCGAGGCGCATGGACGCGGTGTCCCCGCGTACGACGAGCGGCGCGTCCGCCAGGCGCACCTCGCCGACGGGCGCGGGGACGGCGAACACCGCGCCTTCCCCGTCGCCCCCCGCGGGCCCGAACGCGGCCACGAGGGCCTCGTCCCGCCCGTCGCCGTCGAGGTCCCCGAAGCCGAGCTCCTCACCGGTCACGTCGCCCGGGCGCTCGCCGAGCAGGTGCGCGTCCGTGTCGGCGGCGCCGAGCTCGCCGGTCAGGCCACCGTAGACGACGTGCACGCGGCCCGCGTTCGGGGCCGACCCGCGGCCGTAGGGCTCGGCGACGAGGATGTCCATCACGCCGTCGCCGTCGAGGTCTCCGCCCGAGCGCACGAAGCGCCCGAACCCGGCGTCGGGTGCCTCGCCCCAGATCGTCGCGCGGGCCACGTCCGCCGCCACGTCGGTGCCCGCGGCGAGGGGCCCCTCCACCACGAAGACGGCGCCGCCGTTGATCACCGGCCCGCTGTAGTCGCCGTACGCGCCGGCGATCACGTCGGCCTGGCCGTCTCCGGTCACGTCCGCCATGTCCATGCCGTGGCCGAGGAGGCTGCTCCCCGTCCCGCGCAGAGTGCGGTCGGCGTCCACGAGGGCGCGATCCGCGTCGAAGGGGCCGAACACGAGGAACACCGCGTCGGCGGAGTAGGGCGAGCCGAGCGCTACGTCGGCGACGCCGTCGCCGCTGATGTCCGCCGCCGCCACCGAGCGCCCCGTGTAGTAGGTGCTGGCGCGGTCCCCGCGGAGCGCCACGCCGAGGTCGGCGAGGGCGCCCCCGGCCGCGAGGGGCCCCGGGACGACGATCGCGCCGCCCCCCGAGCCGTTCGCGGTCATCGTGCCGAGGACGAGGTCCGTGCCGCCGTCCCCGTCGCAGTCGGCCGCGGTGATCGTGCGCCCGACGTCGTCCTGATCCGCGCCGTAGAGCGAGAGCGCGGCGTCGGAAAGGGCGTAGGTGCGGCCGTCCGGGACGTCGGTGTCCGAGTCGGTGTCGGTGTCGGTGTCGGTGTCGGTGTCGGTGTCGGTGTCGGTGTCGGTGTCCGTGTCCGTGTCCGTGTCGGCGTCCGCCGAGTCGGTGTCGGTGTCGGCGTCCTTCGAGGCGGAGCACGCGGGGACGGCAGCGAGGGCGAGGAGCAGGAGGAGGTGGCGGGGCATGCGGGGCTCGGGGATGGAGGTCGGTATAACTGAAGGGCGGGCGGAGGGCGATGGGGGGTTTGGAGGGCGGGGACGCCGCCCCCGGTGGCCGCGTTCGAGGAGCGGGGAGCGCCGCGCGTGTGACCTGGGAGACGGTCGCCGCGCCGCTCGGCCTCTCCGGCCCCGCTCGGACGCGATACGCGAGCGCATGCCCGCTCGCGTGACGCCCCGCACCGCCGCCGCCCTCGTCGCCCTCCTCGCCCTCGCCGGGTGCGGCCCCCTCGGCGGCGCCGTGGGTTCGACCAACCCGGTCCTCTCCGTCCGCGTCGAGCCCGACACCCTCACGCTCGACACGCGCATCGGCGCGCCTGCCGCCGCGCAGTTCGTCGCCTACGCCACCTTCGCGGACGGCGAGGAGTCGCCCATCGACCTCGTGAGCTGGGCGTCCTCCAGCCCCTCCGCCGGCGCGCTCGACACGGACGGCACCTTCACCGCCGTCGAGACCAACGGCGGCACCACCACCATCACCGCCACGCACGCGGGCGTCTCCGGCTCGGCCTCGGTCACCGTGCGCTACCTCGCGGACGAGCTCGTCGGCGTCGACGCCGCCGTGGTCGACGCCTTCGCCGCCGCCACGCCCGCGGACGACAGCGGCGTCGTCATCACCTACCCGTTCGACGGCGTGACCGTCCCCCGCAACCTCGACGGCCTCACCTTCGTGTGGGAGGGCACCGCCTCGGTGTCGCGCCTGCACCTGAGCACGCCCATCACCGACGTGTCCATCTACTCCACCGGAGAACAGTGGACCGCGGACGCCGGGCTCTGGGAGGTCGTCACCGCCGCCAACCGCCAGGGCGCCGTGACCGCCCAGATCGAGACCGGCACCTGGGACGGCACCACGCTGACGGACGTGCGCGTCGGCCCCGCCATCACGCTCACGGTCAACCGCTTCGACGCGACCGGCAGCGTGTTGTATTGGTCCACCTCGATCCAAGGCATCCTCCGCATCCCGCTCGGCTCCACCACCTCCGAGGAGTTCTGGAGCGCGGCGGACAGCGGCAATCGCTGCACCGGCTGTCACATGCTGGTCGAGGCGCGGGACGAGATGGTCGTCACCCACGACGGCGTGAACGGCACCTTCACCGTGGTGGACGTGTCCGACGCGAGCGACCCGCAAGCCGTCATCCTCCCCTTCGACACGAACCGGATGACCTTCAAGGCCTCCTCCCCCGACGGCACGCGGATGGTCGGCGTCACCGGCGGGGTCATCTCCATCTGGAGCCTCGAGACCGGCCAGCGCCTCACCGAGGTCGACACGGGGAGCAACCGCTACACCCACCCGGATTGGTCGCCCGACGGGGACCGCGTCGTGTTCGTCCGCGCGACGGGCACCTACCAGTCGGACATGACGTTCACGGGCGGGGAGATCGTCACCATGACATGGGACGGCGCGGACCTCGGCTCGCCCACCGTGCTCGTCCCGGCGGACGGGGCGAACAACCGCTACTATCCGGCGTGGTCGCCGGACGGGAAGTGGATCGCCTACAACCGCTCCACGGGGGACGCCTACGCCGACCTCGACGCCGAGATCTGGCTCGTCGCAGCGGACGGCAGCGCGGACGTCCCGCTCGTCTCCGCCAACGGCGAGGGCGCGGCCCAGAACAGCTACGTCAAGTGGGGCCCGCTCCCCGACGACGACGTGTTGTGGCTCGCGTACTCCAGCCTCCGCACCTACCCCGCGGGAATGGCGAGCGGCATGCCGCAGATCTGGGTCGCGGCGGTCTACCCGGAGGAGGTCGCGACCGACGGCGACCCCTCCCGGCCGCCCTTCTGGTTGCCCGGCCAGAACACCACGTCCAACAACCACCTCCCGGTGTGGTGGTCCAAGTGACACTGCTGGCGCTTCTGGGGTGTGTCACGGAGGGCGTGGCACCCCGCCCGGAGCCCGTCGGGCCCACGCCCGAGTGGTACGACCCCGATCCGGTGGCGCCCCCCGAGGTGCTGCCCGCCGCCGCGCTGCCCGAGGGCCTCGTCCTCAACGAGGTGATGGCCGACAACGAGTCGACCGTGATGACGGCCGCGCTGGAGTTCGCGGACTGGGTGGAGGTCTACAACGGCGGCGACACCGCGGTGGACCTCGCGCGGGTCGGCCTCGCGGAAGACGAAGGCGACGACGGCTGGGTCGGCGAGGGGACCTTGCTCCCGGGCGAACGCGTCCACCTCTGGGCCACCGGTGTACTCGGCGCGGACACCCTCCCGTTTGCGCTCGCGGGCGCGGGGGACACCGTCGTGCTCACTTGGGACGGCGTCGTCCTCGACCGCATCCGCACCGGCCCCGTCGGGAGCGACACGAGCTGGGCGCGGTTCCCGGACGGCGGCGCCTGGGAGATCACCGCCCGCCCCACCCCCTACGCGCCCAACGGGAACACGCCGAGCGCCTCGCGCGACCCGAGCGACGCCGTCTTCGACCTCGACCGCGTGCACCCCATCGACGTGACGCTCCCCGACGCCGCGCTCGACAGCCTCCGCGGCGCGCCCTACACCCAGGTCATCGGCAGCCTCGGCTACGAGGGCGCCTGGTTCCCCGAGGTGGGCGTCGCGATCAAGGGCGTGTACGGTTCGCTCCGCTCCGTCGACGCGAAGGTGGCGCTCAAGCTGGACGTGAACGACTACGTCGACCACGAGCTGCGCGGCCTCGAGCACCTCACCCTCAACAACATGGTGCAGGACCCCTCCGGCGTCCACGAGGCCGTCGGCTACCAATTCCTGCGCGAGCAGGGCATCCCCGCGCCGCGCACCGGCTGGGCGCGCCTGTCGCTCAACGGCGAGGATCGGGGCTTCTACCTGCTCGTCGAGGCGGTGGACGAGCGCTTCCTCGCCCGGTGGTTCGACGACCCGACCGGCCAGCTCTGGGAGGGCGCCTACGGGGTGGACCTCCAGGACGACGAGCTCGCCGCCTTCCAATACGACGCCGGGCCCAAGCTGCCCGACTACGCCCAGCTCGAGGCCGTCTCCGACATCCTCGCGGGCACCAACGACAACGCCGCCATCGCCGCGCTCGAGGCCATCGTCGACCTCGACGAGTGGCTGGCCGTCATGGCGTTCGAGGCGGTGGCCTACCACTGGGACGGGTACAGCACGGCCAACAACTACCGCATCTACGAAGACCCCACCGGGCGCATCGTGATGATCCCCTGGGGCCTCGACCAGACCTGGGTGGACGCCTACTTCGGCCCGTGGGACGGCTACGGGCTTGTGTTCCAATTCTGCGTCCAGAACCGCGACTGCCGCACCCGCTACGACGAGATCCTCATCGACATGACCCACGCGGTGGACGCGGCGGACCTCCCTGGCCGTGTCACCGACCTGCTGCCGCTGGTGCGCCCCGAGCTCGAGACCGACGCCTTCCGCGAGTACGACATGGGCACCCACGCCGCCTACGTGGACGCTACGCTCGCGACGATGCGGGACTACCCGGCGCAGGTACGTGCGGCGGCCGAGGCGGACATCCCTTGACGGCCCGGGCGTGCGCGCTCAGCGCTCGCAGATGAACGGCAGCCCGCTCCCGCACGAGTAGTCGTTCCAGTAGCCCCATTCGCCGAAGCCGGTGCCGGCGCAGTCCTCACCGCCCGAGTCGTTGGGCTCGCCGGACCACCACGCGGTGTAGGCGGCGGGCGTGCCGTCCTCGTTGGCCCAGGTGCCCTCCGTCACGCGGTCGGTGAGGCTGAACCACGCGGGGCTGCCGAGCCAGTCGCGGGCGATGTAGCCGACGACGAAGTTGTCCGTCTCGTCGTCGATGACCGCGAGGTGGACGCCGAAGCTCGCGCAGACCTCGGAGGCGGCGCTCCAGGTGACGGAGCTGTTGCAGGCGAGGTAGGTGCCGTCTACCTCGGCGCAGGACCAACACTCGGGCAGGGCGTCCGCCGTGCCGTCGCAGTCGTTGTCGACGCCGTCACACACCTCGACTCCGCCGGGGAGCGCGGCGGCGGAGGCGTCGTCACAGTCGCCCGCGCAGAGGGTGAGGCCGTCTCCGTCGAGGTCGGTGTCCTCGCTGGTGGTGGCGTCGCAGTCGTTGTCGACGCCGTCACACACCTCGGCCGCGGCGGGGTTCACGGCGGCGTTGGTGTCGTCACAGTCCCCGCGGCAGGTCGCCCAGCCGTCGGCGTCGGCGTCGAAGCCCTCGTCCACCACGCCGTCGCAGGTGTCGTCGAGGTCGTTGCAGAGCTCGGGGAGGGTGGGGGCGCGCTGCGGGTCGGCGTCGTCACAGTCGCCGCCCTCGACGCCGTCACACACGGCGGAGCCGTCGCCGTCGGCGTCCCACGCCTCGTCCACCGCGCCGTCGCAGTCGTCGTCCAGCGCGTTGCAGGCTTCGGCCGCGCCGGGGAACACGAAGGCGTCGGTGTCGTCGCAGTCGTCGCAGGCGTCCGCCCCGTCCCCGTCGGCGTCCCCGGCGTCATCCGCCGCGCCCGAGCAGTCCTGGTCCACGCCGTCCCCGCAGACCTCGGCGGCGTCGGGGTTGATCGCGGCGTCGTCATCGTCGCAATCGGTGGGGAGGCCGAGCGCGCGGCACGCGGCCTCGTCGACGAGGAAGCCGTCGCCGTCGAGATCGTAGAGCTCGTCGACCGCGCTGTCACAGTCGTCGTCGACGCCGTTGCAGCGCTCCTCCGTGGGCGTGCAGTCGGAGACCGGGCGCTCGACGTCGGTGTCGGTGTCGGTGTCGGTGTCGACCGGGGCGCCGGTGCAGGCGAGGAGGCTGAGGGCGAGCGCGAGCCTCGGCACGGCCTAACCGAACGGTCGCACCCGAGTCGGTTACCCGACACACATGCGCTCCGCTTCGGCTCGTTCGTGAAGGTCGCCGTCGTCGGCCTCGGCACCGGCGGCCCCGCCGCAGCGCTCTTCCAGGCCCTGGAGGACGCCGTGGTGCGGCCCTACCCCTGGGGCGCTCTCTGGGCCGCGCTCCCCGACCCCACCGGGCGCGATGACCCTCGCGGACTGCGTCGCCGAGGGCCGGATCGAGGACTACTCCGCGCGCCGACGCGCCCACGTGCAGTTCTCTCGCCGGCGGCTGAGATTGCGGGGACCGTGCGGAAAGTTGACAGCCATCCGTACCGAACCTAAGCATCCTGTCTCTCGGAGGTGTGCGCTGCTCTCCTGGATCCTCCTGGCCGCCTGCACGGACGACGCGGCGAAAGTCGACGATTCCGGCGCCGAACCCGCGGCCGAGTTGTTCCCCTGCGATGACTTCCCGGGCGATCCCCGCTTCGAGGTCGAGGGCGCGATCGAGGGCTACCTCCTCGTCCCCTGGTACGACCCCGCGAACGACGACGCGGGCATCGTCGTGCTCGATTCGGACGGGTGCAGCCGGCTCTCCTTCGACGTGCCCTCGTTCGTGACCGCGGCGCGGTGGGACGGAGACGCCATCTGGTACAACCAGATGGGCAACGTCGGGGCCATCCACCGCTACGACATGCGCACCGGCGAGGCGACGACCATCGACGCGCCGGACGCGCACCACGACTTCGTGCTGCACCCGGACGGCACGGTGGCGTGGCTGGCGGAGGTGGTCGAGACCGTCGACGGTGAGGAGGTCGCGGGGGACGTGATCCGCGAGCGCGCACCGGACGGCACGGTGCGGGAGGTGTGGAACGCCTTCGAGGACCTCGAGGTCACCCAGCACTCCGCGTGGGACGTGAACCGCCCGCACGCGTGGACACACGCCAACGGCATCGCCTACGATCCAGCCTCCGACAGCTATCTCGTGTCGTTGTACTACCTCCACCAGATCCTCGAGGTGGAGCGCCTCACCGGGCGGCACACCCGGATGCTCTCGGCGGACGGCCTCGCCGACGAGTTCGGCCCGCAGCACGCGCCCAGCCCCCGCCCCGGCGGCGGGGTCCGGATGTTCGACAACGCCGGCGCCGGCAACCCGTCGCGGCTGCTCGAGATGGGCTGGGACGGCGAGGTCCTCTGGCAGTGGAGGTCGGAGGACGAGCTCTCCGCGCAGGTCCTCGGCGACATGCACGTGACCAGCACCGGCATGGTGATCGGGAGCTTCGGCGTGGCGGGCGTGGTGCTCGCGGTGGTGGACAACGAGGAGGCATGGCGCGCGACGTCGCCGGGCGTGGCCATCGGGCGGCTGGACTGGCGCGCGGAGCTCCCGGAGTAGTCGGTGGGAAGGTGGGGGCCGCCCGCTTCGCGGGATACGTTCGTGGAGATGGTGACGCCTCCGCAACGTTGGGCCCTCGCGCTTTCGGCCGTGTTGACCGAGCTGAACCACGGTTTCCACCACGAGCTCGGCATGTGGGGCGTGGGGGAGCACACCGCGGGGTGGTGCAGCCACGCGCTCGGCACCTCCTGGGGCGTGACCGACGCCGCCTCCTTCCGCTCCACCGCCGACTGGTTGTGGGACGAGGGGCACAGCGCCGAGGTGCTGCGCACGCTCGCCACGCTCGGCCCCGACACCCGCGCGGACGACGACAAGGTCGCCCTCGTGCGCGCCAACCGCGGGCTGCTGGACGGCCGCGGGCTGCTCGCCTGGGACATGGGCCGCTACGTCGCGGTGGTCGGGTGGGGCCGCTGGGCCGGCTACGTCGACGAGCCCGAGGCGTGGCGCCGCATCCATGGCGCGGCGATGCGGGTGCAGGGCCGCTTCAAGTCCTGGCGCGAGTACGGCCGCCACTACGAGTTCGGCCGCTACTACTTGAGCCAGGAGGACGACCCCCGCTGCGAGGCCGTCCTCGCGGCGCTCACGAAGGACCCCGCGAGCCCGTGGGTCGAGCTCGCGTGGAACATGCCGCTCGGGCCCGGCCCGGTCTGAGTCCGGGGAGCGCCGGGAGCGCGCGGCGCCAAACCGGGTTCCATTCGTCGGGAGGAGCCCCGATGCCCACCGATCCCGCGCAGGACCCCACGCTCGACCCCCGCACCCTCACCGCCGCCCAGTGGCGCGCGATCCTCTCGCCGCAGGAGTTCGCGATCCTCCGCGAGTCCGCGACGGAGCGGCCCGGCACCGGCCGCTACCTCGACGACCCCGGGCCCGGCGCCTTCCACTGCGCCGGCTGCGCCCACCGCCTCTACGGCGCGGACCACAAGTTCCACTCCGGCTGCGGCTGGCCCTCCTTCTTCCAGGAGGTCGAGCCGGGCGCCCTCGAGATCCACCGCGACGTGACCTTCGGCATGGTCCGCACGGAGATGCGCTGCGCGCGCTGCGGCGGGCACATGGGCCACATCTTCCAGGACGCGCCGAAGACCCCGACCGGCACGCGCCACTGCGTCAACGGCTACGCCGTCCTCCATGTCCCCGAGGGGGAGCCCGTCGCCGCCGTCTTCGCGCGCCACCGTGCCGCCCGGTAGGCGCGCCAGATAGGCGGGGGGGGACATGGCCGACCGCTCCCTCACCGCTGCCCTCGCGACCCTCGGCCTGCCGCCGGACGCCTCGCCCGAGGACATCAAGCGCGCGTGGCGCAAGACGGCGCGCGAGACCCACCCGGACCTCAACCCCGGCGACCCCGACGCCGCCCGCCGCTTCACCGAGGCCGAGGCCGCGCACGCCCTCCTGACCGACCCCGCCCGGCGCGAGGGCGCCGCCCTCTACGACGCCGCCGCGCGCTATCGCAACGGCCCCGACGAGGACTGGATCGACGCCTGCGCGTGGATGGCGGAGTCCCACCTCATCCACCTCCGGCGCGACACCTTCCCGCGCTACGCGGCGTGGCACCGCGGCGGCCCCTCCCTCGTCGCGGCCCTCGCGCACGCGGCGGAGCGCGGCATCGCCGAGGGCGCCCCCGACGTGACGCCCACGCGTTGGGCGCGGCTGTGGGCCCGCTACACCTGGCGCCGCGTCGACCTCGTCGTGGAGGACGGCTACAGCTACGGCCGCGGCCCCGTCGGCATCGTGACCAAGGGCAGCCGCGTGCAGATCTACCTGTTCCCGCGCGTGTTGTGGGACCAGGGCGTGCGCGACGACGAGGCCGTGCGCCGCGTCGTCGTCCGCAGCGTGGACGCCGGCGTCGCGACCGCCGCGCTGATCGTCCTCGGCTTGCGCCCCGACCCCTCGCCGCCCGCCGACGCGGATCGGCGGTGGTGGATCGCGCAGCTCGCGTGGCCGGTGCTGCTCGTGCTCGTCGCGCTCTTCTCGGTGCTCCTCATCGGCACCGCGTGGTTCGAGGCGAACCACCTCCGCTAGGACGAAGGTGGCGCCGCGCTCCTCGCGGGGGTGGGTGCCGCGCCGCTACTCGCCGTCGCAGGCGCCGGAGGTCTCGCTGGACCAGCCCGGGAAGGGGCGGGCCTGCTTGATGTAGAGCGTCGGGGTGCCGGGCGTGAGCGCGTCGTCGAACTTCCACTCCACGTCCATCGCGTACCAGCTGCCGTCGTTGTACGCCTCCATGAAGAAGCTGTGGATCGCATCGAGGGCGACCGCGAGATCGTAGGCCTCGGCGGTGGTCAGGACGGTCTCCCCCTCGGGGATCTCCGTGCTGTGCTGGATGTACACGATTGGCTGGCCGGGGCTGTAGTAGTAGTGCAGCCACGCGTCGGGGAGCACGCCCTCGTCGGGGCTCACCACGTCCGTCGAGCCCTCCTGCCCGTTGACGTAGAAGGCCGGTTCGAGGCCCGAGGTGTCGTAGGGGTTGTTGGTGATCGCGACGCCGTTGGCCTCCTCCTCGGGGAAGTTGCCGTGCACCAGCAGCGCCATGCCGACGTCGAGGTGGTTCATCGAGTAGTAGTCGCGCTCCTCGTAGGCGCGCGGGTTCCACACCTGGGACCAGACCTTCTTCACCGCCCACTCGACGGTGTCGGTGTCGCTGCCGGACAGGTCGGGCTGGCCCGTCTCGGAGTTGTAGAGCCCCGCGCCGGTGAAGGCGCCGAGGTCCTCGGAGTTGGTGCTCGACCGGAAGCGCGCGTATTCGCCGGGGAACACCTCAGCCGCCCGCTCCTTGATCATCGCCACGACCTCGGGCCGCATGGGCTTCTCGCGCAGCTCGTCCTTGAAGGCCTCGAGGGCCGTGGCGCGGAAGTCGGGGTCGCCCCACTGGGGGTCGGCCAGGAGCGCCTCGATGCGATCCCAGAGGCCGTTGTCCGTCATGAACTGGTCGTAGTAGTACATCGGGATGCCAAAGCCCGGCTTGATCGGGATCGGCTTGCCCTGTGCGTTGGCCTCGGTGAGCGCGGCGTAGTTGGTGGCCTTCGCGCCGAAGATGGGGATGTTCGCGGAGATCTCGGTACCGAGGTCAGACGTCTCGAGGTCGAGGATGTCGAGCATGTCACGCATGTCGGTCACCGACACGTTCCGCGGCTGGACCACGAGCGGCTCGGGCTTGTTGGCGTCCCACCAGGTGTCGGCTTCGGTCTCGGTGATCTCGCGGATGCTCCACTCGAAGGCGCCCACGGTGAGCTCGACCCACTTGCCCTCGAGGGCCACCAGCTCTGGGTTGGTCTGGGCGTCCACGAGACCCATGTTGGGCGTGCCGCGGTTGACGGAGAGCACGTTGATGTGGGCGAGCGGGGTCTGGAATTCGGCGGTGATGATGCCGGCGACGATGGAGATGTCGTTCGGCACGGCGTCGAGCACGACGAGCTCGCGGTAGGGCGTGTAGTTCCCGTCCACCTCGTCGGCGCTGTGGAAGCGCAGGATGCCTGTGGTGGTGCCGGGGTTGAGCGGCTGGTAGTCGACGCCGGCGTAGAGCTCGTCCGTGGAGACGAGCTTCACGTCCTCGGGGAGCGAGGCGGCGACGGCCTCGACCGCGACGCTCGTGGGGTGGAAGTAGAGATCCTCTCCCATCCACGCGTTCTCCTTGATGGAGCGGTACGCGGTGGTGATCATGTCGGCGTCCGCCGTGTCGTACGGCGAGATCTCGTAGACCCACTTGGCGGGGCCCGTGTAGTACGAGACGGCGCCGAGGAGGAAGCGGCGGTCGGGGCTGTAGTACTCGACGGAGTTGAACTGATCGAGCTCCGCCACCGGGGGCAGGCCGCCGCCGGAGAGGTTGGCGGAGCAGAACTCCCAGTGGATGCAGTACTTGTTCGAGTTCTGGAAGTAGAGCTTGTCGCTGTCCGAGCGGTCGATGACCGTCTTGACCGCGGTGGCGCCGGGGATGCTCGAGTCCGCGGGCACGCTCGAGAGCACGTCGTAGTCGGCCTGGCAGCCGAGGACGTTGGAGTACTCGGGGGGTTCTCCCTCGGGGATCACGCACTCCCAGCCGGTCGTGTCGGTGTCGGTCGAGGTGTCGGTGTCCGTGGCGGTGTCCTTGCCGTCGGTCGTGGGCCCGTCACACCCGACGAGGGCGGCGAGCAGGAGGGCGAGCGAACGGAGCATACGGACCTCTACGGAGGGCCCATGGTAGAGCGACAATCGGGTGTCGGCCACCGTGGAGATTGGGCGAATGGGGGTGGGGCGTCGTCCGCCGCGGACTGCACGGACGCCGACGGCTGCCACCCGGTGCTCCAGGAGGTCACGCTGGAGGTGCTGGAGTGGACGGAGCGCGGCTGCCTCTGAGAGGGGTGCGCGAGGGGACCGGAGGGCGGCCGCGGGCTTTGACGCGGCCGGTCCGTGGCGGCGTCCGCGCCGGCACGACCGAGCGCGGAGCGCGAGCCCGGCGGGCACCGACCCGGGCGTCCGCGCCCGGGACGCGCCCGGATCCTTACTTCGAGGTGCCACCCGTCGTGTTGCACAAGGACACGATGTAGGCGATCTCGTCGATGCTGGGCGGGCCGCGGAAGGGGAACAGCTCGGCGGAGCAGCAGCCGTCGCCGCGGGGGGCCACGACGCGGGCGCCGCTGGTGAAGGTGACGCCGTCGCGAGTGGCGCGCGCGAGGCGGACGTGCGCGGGGCCGGCGGGGGAGTCGGCGCGGGTGACGGCGACGTCGGCCTCGCCCTCCTCGACGGTGGCGAGAACGGCGTAGTCCTTGGGGCAATTCGTGTGCGCGAGGCCGTACCAGCCGGTGTAGATGCGCGGCGCGTAGGGGCCGAGGAGGCTGTCGCCGACCATCTCGGCGCGGGAGGGCTCGACCCAGGCGCCGGTGGGGATGGCGGTGCTGGCCGGGCGCGGGCCGGGCGGGCCCCAGGGGCCGGGCGGCGGCGGGCGGAGGCTGGCGCAGAGGGTGAAGGCGGCGGCGAGGTCCTTGCGGTCGAAGGGGCCGACGGTGACCTCGCACGCGGCGCCGCGGGCGTAGGCGACGACGCGGGCGCCGCCGTCGGGGAGCTCGGCCTGCCAGGCGACGTTGTTGGGCGTCTCTCGGAGGGAATCGCCGAAGCGGGCGGGGGTGGCGAGCGGGCCGGGGACGTACCACGCGGCGCGCGGGGTGTAGCTCAGCGTCGCGACGATGCCGGCGTTTTCGATGCGGATGGTGGGGGGATCGCCGTCGTGCTTGGTGACGTAGGCGCCGTCGGGCACGAGCAGCCGCGCGTGGAGCTGGGCGTGGCGGAGGGTCTGCCAACTGTAGCCTTCGGGGGCGGCTTCTTCGGCGATGACCGTCGGCCACGCGGGCTCGGGGCCGGCGGGGACGGCGCGCGCGGCGTCGGGGGCGGCGTCGGGCGCGCAGGCGGCGAGGGCGAGGAGGAGCGGGGTGAACATCGCGGCGGGCGTATCACGGGGGTGCGCGGGGGTTGGGGGTGCGGGGGTGGTCGTCCCACCGGGAGGGGCATGGGGTGCGGTTGGGGCGGGGCGGCGGCGGGGCGCCGACGGGGGACTCGTTGGGGGGGCATTGGCCGACCTATGCGTCCGTCGCGGAGAACAGGGGTCGACCTATGCCCCTTCGTTGGAGACAGCCCGGCGAACGTAGCTGGCTTGCGATGCTCAGAGACACGGATGAACGCCGGCTATTCCGCGGTAGGGCGATCCGGAGCGGCGCGAAACGGGGGCGACGGGGGCGCGGAGGCGGATTTTGTCTCCTACGAGGGGGCATAGGTTGACGGGAGTCTCCGCGGAGGGGGCATAGGTGGTACCTATGCCGCCTCCGCGGAGACTTTTCGTGGATT
>CAJBVW010000276.1 GCA_903959175.1 uncultured Pseudomonadota bacterium | reverse complement strand
GGCCTCGACGCTCCAGCGCCTTGCCGTGCGCGTAGGCGACCCGCGCGCGCGGCCGGGGCAGCCCGGTGGCGGCGGCGGCGATCTGCCCGAGGGCGGCGTCTGGGAGGTCCGCCGCGAGGGCGAAGGCCTCGTCCGCGCGCCAGCCGTCGCGCGCTACGGCATCCACGAGCAGGGCGGTGGCACGGGCCGTGTAGGCGTCGGGCGCGGAGGACCTCTCGCCGAGGACGAGGAGCGAGCGGGCGAGCGTGAGGTCCAGGCGGGGATCGCGCGGCCGGAGCGCCTGGGCGCGCGCGATCGCGAGCTCGGCCCGGAAGGCGCGGTCCTCCGGCGACTCGCCCACGGGCTGCGCGCCGGTGGCCTTCCAGGCCTGCCGCGCGAGGATCGCCTCGGCCTCCGCGACGGCGGCGTGGGCCCAGGGATCGAGGGGCGCGGCCTCGGTCTCGGCGCGCGCGGCGGCCCGCCAGCGGAGGATGCCCGCGGCCGTGCCCGCCTTCCGGTCGGTGGCGGCCCAGATCTGGCCGCGCTCGGCGAGGCGCTCGAGGCGCGTCCCGGAGAAGCCGGCGTCCGCCGCCGCCGCACCGCAGAGCCCCATCGCGAGCGCGGCCACCGCGAGGACCGGCCCCTTCGCCCCCGGGCGCGCAGGCATCGTCAGGGAGCCCTGCGCGACGCCCGCCATGAGCGCCCACGGCAGCGCTACGCCGGGGATGTGGAGCGGGAAGTCGCCGAGCGACTGCACTGCCACCCCGAGCACGCCCACGAGCGCGCCCACGCCGGCGGCGGTCCCCTCGTCGTGCGGCACGCTGCCGAGCGCCCGCGCCAGGCCGATGATCACCGCGGTCGCGACGAGCGCGTAGGCGAGGAACCCGACGACGCCGGTCTCCACGAGGATCTGGATCGCCTCGTTGTGCGCGTCCGAGAACACGTAGAGATGGTCCGCGCGCTCGTGGAGCGTGTGCGCTGTCGGCCACCCGCCGAGGCCGGCGCCGAACACGGGCGCGTCCTTCCAGGCGAGGAGCGAGTCACGCCAGAGGTCCAGGCGGGAGAGCACGCTCACGTCTCCCCCGGCGAGCAGGCCGCGGAAGCGGCCGAAGGCGCCCCGGGGCCCGAAGGCGAGCGCCGCGAGCACACCGCCGACCACCGGCACGGCGGCCGCGAGGCCCAGGTGGAACGTCTCCTTCCGACGCCACGCCATGCCGCCGCCGACCACGAGCCCGGCGAGGCCGAGGCCGAGCACCGGGCCGCGCGACTGGGACGCCACGATCGCCACGAGCAGCACGGCGACGCCGAAGCCGAGCAGGGCGAGGCGCGGGATGCGGTCGCCGCTGGCCTCCCACACGGAGGGCGGCTGACTGGAGCGACGCTTGCGCTCCATGTGCTTGCGGACCTCGTCCGGGAGCAGCGGGAAGAGCCCCGCCGCGATGCCCCACGCCGCGCCGACGCCCAGCACGAGCAGCGCCGCGAAGTGCCCGCGGTTGATGAACGTGCCGGTCGCCGAGCCCATGTAGAACTGCTTCACGCCGATCCCGGTGCTCGGCCCGTTGCGGTTCGCCAGCCCGAAGACCGCCTCGAACATGCAGAAAAGCAGGATCCCCATCAGCACCACGCGCGACGCCGCGGGGCTGCGCCCGAGGCCGGCGCCCACGAGCCACACCACGCCCATCGCCAGGAGCTGCCCGAGCGCCCAGCGGAAGGCCTCCGGATCGACGGCCCCGGCGCGCGCCACCGTCGCGACCGAGCCCGCCAGCGGATCGTAGGCCCACGCCCCCCCGGCCCCGACGGCGGTGAGCACGTCGTAGGTGGCGAGGGCCTCCAGCCACGCGTGCACGTCCCCCGCCCACTCCGGCGCGACGCGGTCGAACCACGCGGCCTGCCCGGGCGCCACCAGGGCGCGCAGCGCGCCGGGGACGGGCATTACCTGATAGAGCACGACCAACGCGAAGATCCCGAATCCCACCTTCGCCAGCCGCGGCAGGGGGTCCACCCCGCGCACGGCGATCCACACCACGCCCACCGCGATCGCGAGCGCGTACGCGGCGCCCCCGTACACCTGCACCACGCCGCCCTCGAGGCCCGCGGCGGCGACGACCGCCACGAGCATCCCCGCCGCGATCGCGCGCTCGAAGTTCGGCCCCGTCGTCACGCGCTCGGGCCCTTGCGGCCCTTGCCGACGTCCTCGCGATCCGACCCGTAGTACGAGTAGTAGTAGTAGTACCCGTAGCTCTTGCGCTGGATGTCGAAGTTGTTGAGGATGACCCCGATCATCCGCGCCTCGACGTCCACGAGCTGGCGCTTCGCCTGGAGGACGAGGTCACGCGCGACCTTGAAGCTCTTCACGACGAGGATGACGCCGTCCACGTCGTTGGCGAGGACCACGGCGTCCGTCACCGCCACGACCGGCGGCGAGTCGATGATGACGAGGTCGAAGGCCTCGTTGAGCTTGTCGAGCGCGGCCTTGCACGCGTCGGAGCCGAGCATCTCCGCGGGGTTCGACGGGCGCGGCCCTGACGGGATGATGAAGAGCCCCTCCTGCGGCGTCGGTTGGGACACGGCCTCCACGGTGGACGTGCCGCCGATGAGGGTGGAGAAGCCCTCCTCGTTCGGCAGGCCGAAGGCGTGGTGGAGGCTCGGGCGCCGCAGGTCGGCGTCGACGAGGCACACGCGGCGGCCGTTGCTCGCGAAGGTGATCGCGAGGTTGATCGAGGAGGTGGTCTTGCCCTCACGCGGGCCGGCCGACGTGATGAGGAGCCGCCGCGGTGGCGATCCGTCCTCGCGGGCGCTGAAGTTCACGGTCGTCCGGATGTTGCGGCAGAACTCGGCGAACGCGCTCTTGGGGTAGTTGAGCGCGTACAGGTAACGCTGCCGCGCGACCTCCCACCCCTCCCCCTCGAGCCCCGGGACGCTCGGGATGATGCCGAGGAAGGGCAGGCCGAGCGCCTCGACCTCTTCCCGGGTCTTGATGGTCGTGTCCATGTAGTCGAAGAACAACGCCAGGGAGACGCCGGCGAGCAGGCCAGCGAGGATGGCGACGCCGATGTTCCGGATGTAGTTCGGCTCGACGGGCTTCTCCGCGGCCTCCCCCGGGTCGATCACGCGGACGTTGTTCTCCTTGAGGGAGGACGTGACGTCCATCTCCTGCATGCGCTCCACGAGCTGCTTGTAGAGGGTCGAGCGGGAGTCGACCTCGCGGCGGAGCAGGTTGTAGTCGGCCTCCTCGCCGTTCTGCTCCAGCGCGCTGCGCGTGAGGCTGTCGATCGAGCGCTGCAGCCCCTCCTCGTGGCTCGACGCCTGCGCGAGCATGGCCCGGCGGCGCCCGAGCTCCGAGTCGATCTCGGCCTTGATCTGGATCTCCACGTCCGCGAGCCGCTCCTTGTTCTGGAGCACGGCGGGCACGGGGGCGTCCGGCAGGTAGCGGGTGAGGAGGGCCTCGCGATCCGCCTGGAGCGTCGTCAATTGTTCGCGAAGGCCCGACATGAGCGGGCTCTCGACGAGGAGGGAGAGCCGCCGGAGGTCCTTCTGCGCCTTCGCGGAGAGGTCGAGCGACTCGTACTCCGCCTCGCGCTGGGCGCGTTCGGCCTCGGCGAGGGCGCGCTTGCGCGAGAGCTCCTCGAGCTGCTGGACGAGCAAGTTCCCCTCCTCCTGCGAGGAGAGCGCGATCTTGTTGTTCTGCCGGCGGAAGTCCAATAACGCCTGCTCGGCCTGTCGGAATTCGGCCTCCGCGTTCGCCACCGCGCCGGAGAGCCACCCGAGCCCGCCCTGCACGCCCTGGTTGATCTCGTCCATGTTGCGCTGGACGAAGACCTCCGCCCAGGTCTGGCAGAGGAGCGTCGCGAGCTCACGATCGTTGGCACGCACGTAGACCCACACGAGGCGCGTGCCCTTGATGGGGACGATGTCGACCTGGGAGAGGAGGACCTGGACGAGCTCGTCGGGCTCGAGGTCGGCGTAGGCGGCGTTGCTGGCGAGGTCGAGGCGCTCGGCCACCGCGCGGGCCTGCACGCGGCTCCGCAACTTTTTGTGCTGGGTACTGAAGTATTCCTGCTCGAGGAGGTACTGCCCCTGCCCGGTCTGCCCGTAGGCCTGCAGGCTCATGTTGGCCTGGGGCTGCGAGTCGATCTGGAGCGACGCGGAGGCCTCGTAGACCGGGGGCGTGAGGAGGGTCACGACCGTGACGCTCCCGACGATGAGCGAGAAGGCCGTGATCAGCGTCCAAAGCCGCTTCCGGACGGTGCGCCAGTAGTCCCTGAGGTGCAGGATCTCCGAGAGCGAGGTGTCGTCTTCATCCCGGAGCTGCCGACGAGGCCGGTGCGGACGGGGGGGACCCTGGGGTGCGGCCAATCGCTCTCCTGAATGGCCACCCCTTCGGCGGCCGGGCTACAACGTACCCGGTAGCACGGAGCGGCGGCATGACCACCAAGGCGACGATGAGTCGGAAGGCCGTCCTGATCGGGCTGGACGGGGCGACATGGAAGCTGCTCGACGGCTTCATCGCGCGCGGCGTGATGCCGACGCTCGGCCGCCTCCGCGACGAGGGCGCGCACGGCCCCCTCTGGTCGGTCGTCCCTCCGATGACCGCCACCGCGTGGACCGCCTTCCAGACCGGCAAGGGCCCCGGAAAGCACGGCATCTACGACTGGACCGAGCCCGTCGCCGGCTCCTACCTCTACAAGCCGATCGACTCGACGCGCATCCAGTCGCGCACGTTCTTCGAGCACCTCTCCGAGCGCGGCGCGCGCGTGGCCACGGTCAACCTGCCGCTTACCTACCCGGCGCGCCCGATCAACGGCATCGCCGTCGGCGACATGCTCACGCCCGACAAGAGCGTCCCCGGCTTCACCTGGCCCGCGTCCTTCAAGCAGGACCTCGATCGGCTCGTCCCCGACTACCTGATCGACACCCACCTGACCGACACCGAAGCCGACATCCTCCCCTTCCTCGGGCGCCTGCGCCAAATGCTGGAGGGCCGCGGGAAGCTCGTCCGGACGCTGATGGAGCAGGAGCCCTGGGACGTGTTCTGCACCGTCTGGGTCGAGATGGACCGGATGCAGCACTGCCTCTGGCACATCTTCGATCCGACGCACCCGCATCACGATGCCGCGCTCGCCACGAAGTACGAGTCGGCCATCCTCGACATCTACCGCCTCCTCGACACGCGCATCGCCGAGATGGTCGCGCGCCGCCCCGAGGGGTCGAACGTGATCTTCCTGTCGGATCACGGGTTTGGGCCCTGCCGTTACAAGGTGTTCCTCAACACCTGGCTGGCGCAGGAGGGCTTCCTCACCTTCCGCGAGGGCGGCCGCGACACGCGAAACCGCCTGCACAAGGTCCGCAACGTGCTGGGCCGCGCCGGCGTCGACACGCGGCGCCTGCTGGACCTCGCCCGGCGCTTCGGCGGCGAGCGCGCGCTCAAGATGGGCGACGAGTTCTCCCGCTTCGCGACGGACATCGACTGGGAGAACACCCAGGCGTTCTGCCACGGCACCAACTCGGTGCGGATCAACCTGAAGGGCCGCGAGCCCCGCGGCGCGGTCGACCCGAAGGACTACGACCGCGTGGTGGAGGAGGTGCGGCAGCGCCTCCTCGCGATGCGCGATCCCGAGGGGAAGCGGATCATCACCGGCGTCGAGCGCCGGGACCGCCTGTACCACGGCCCCGAGGTGCACGGCGCAGCGGACCTCCTCATCGCGACGCACGATGACTCGGTGTGGTTCTACTACTCCGAGGGCGACGTGCCGGACGTGGTGTTCGAGAAGAGCGGCTTCGCCAGCGGCAACCACGAGCCGGACGGCCTCTTCCTCGGCTGGGGCCCCGACTTCACCCCGGGCGCCCGCATCGAGGACGCGAACATCTGCGACATCCTCCCCACCCTGTACGCCACCCTCGGCGCGCCCATCCCCGACGACGTCGACGGCCGCGTGCTCCACGAGGTCCTCTCCCACCCGACGCGCACGCTCTGGACGGAGGCCCGCCGGTTCGTCGGCGCCACCACCCCCGCGCGTGACGCCGCGACCGACCGCGCCATCGAAGAGCGGCTCCGGGGGCTCGGCTACCTGCAATGACCGTCGCGCTCCTCTCCCCGAAATTCCTCGCCGACCCCGTGGACAAGCGCCCGCTCTCCCCCGTTGAGGGCGGCCTGCGCGGCCCGGCCGGGCACCTCTACCCCGCGACCCTCGGCGGCTGGGACCTCCGCCCCCCGGGCGCCGGCACCCTGGACGACGCGAACAAGTCTCTTCAAGCCGGCATCTACGACCAGCGCCTCGGCGCCATGAGTGACTTCGACCACCCGCACAACCTCATGCTGGTGCACCAGAAGGGCCTGCTCCAGCGTGTGCCCCTCCAGCGCGGCGGGCGGGTGCTCGAGATCGGCGGCCACCGCTCGGGCCTCCTCCCCTGGTTGGAGCGCGCCCGCGGCATCGTCGGCGCGGGCCTCGACATCTCCCCGGTGTGGGTCGCCGCGCAGAACGCCGCCGCGCGCGCCCGCGGCAGCGAGACCGTGTGGGTCCTCGGAGACGCCGAATCCCTCCCCTTCGCCGACAGCAGCTTCGCCCTCGTCGTCGCCTTCGACGTCTTCGAGCACCTCACCCTCCTCGAGCGCGCCCTGGCCGAAGCCTTCCGCGTCCTCGCCCCCGGCGGACGCCTCGTCGTCCACATGCCCGTCCAGGACATCGGCGGCAGCTTCGACGGCTTCCAGCGCGCGCGGGACCCCGCCGACTACGCCGCCCGCCAGGCCAGCGTCGGACACTTCCACGAGCGCATGCCGACGCGAATCCAGATGCGGACGCGGCTCGAAGGTGCCGGATTCCAGGTAGTTGAGCTGCAATCCTTCAACGTCTGGATTCAGCCCCTCCACGACCACCGGCTGCTGCCGTGGCTCGGCCGGGTGAAGCATCGGCGGGCCGCGCAGGATCCGTCTCCTGGGGCGGGGGGGGGCCCCCGCAACGCCCCCCAGCCCTCGTCCAGCCCTCCGCCCACCAGCCGCTTCACGAAGATGTACGCCCGCACGGTCGTCCCGCTCGCCCAGGCCCTCTCGACCCCCGATCGCCTCGGGAGCGCGCTCGGCATCGGCGGATCCTGCTCGTTCGTGGCCGTGAAGCCGTAGCGCGTCGGCGCCGCCTATCGCTTCGGCGCCATCCGGTCCCACAACCAGATCGGCAGCGCGCGCATCAGCCGCGCGACCCACCGCATCTGCCACGGGAAGGTGATCTCGGCGACGCGGCCCTCGAGGCCGTCCGCGACGATGACCGCCGCCTGCTCGGCCGTGAGCAGGAAGGGCATCTTGAACTTGTTCTTCTCGGTGAGCGGCGTCGCGACGAAGCCCGGGTGGATCGTCGTGCAGGCGATGCCGTGGCCGCGCAGGTCGACGCGCATGGCCTCCCAGAGCGTGCTCACGGCGGCCTTGCTCGCGCTGTAGGCGCCGTGGCCCGGCAGGCCGCGGTTGGCGGCCACGCTGGAGACGACCGCGACGTGACCGCGCTTGCGTTCGAGCATGCCGGGGAGCACGGCGGCGGCGCTGTAGACGGCCCCGTCGAAGTTCAGGCGCATGGTGGAGAGGATGGTCTCCACGGGGATCTTGTGCATCGGCGCGGGCTGGCCGCTGCCGGCGTTCGCGACGAGGAGGTCGCACGCGCCGAGCGTCGCTTCGAGCGCGGCGACGGCCGCTTCGAGCCCGGCGCGGTCGGTCACGTCGGCGGTGGCGGCGGCGGCCTCTCCACCGGCGGCGCGCACCTCGGCCACGAGGGTGTCGAGCAGGTCGGCGCGGCGGGCGATCACCCCCACCTTCCACTTACGACGCCCCAGCTCGTGGGCGAGAGCGGCGCCGATGCCGCTGGAGGCGCCGGTGATGATCGCGACGGGCATGGGGGCTCCGGGGAGCGCGCCCCCTAACTCCGACCGCGCGGGGCGCGGCGCCCGGGGGGGATTCCGCGCGCTTCCGGCCGCGGGCGGGGGCGATCCGGGTGGTTCCGCGGGCCCCGCGTGCTAATCGGTTGCCCCGCGACTCCGGAGCTTCCCCGTGCCCCAGACCCCCCCCCCGTTCTCCCCCGGCACCCTCGCCCACCTCAAGCGCCACCTCGGCGCCACCGTGGGCCCGATCATCTTCCTCCCCACGCTCGAAGACATCGTCGCCGAGAGCCGGGGCGAGGAGTGGCACGATCCCGCCTCCCACGGCCTCTGGATCGTCGGGACCGCCATCAACGGAGACGCCTGGGCGGTCGATGTCAACGAGGGCGAGCAGGTCGTCGTCCTCTCGCACGACCTCATCTGGGAGGACGAGGTCGACGCCGTGCGGGACGCCGCGTGCGTCGTCGCCGTCAACATCGCCGAGGCGCTGGAGGAGGCCCGCTCCAACACGCTCCCCGTCGACTACTTCTCGGCGATCGAGGGTGAGTCCCTCGACGAGCCCGACTCGAAGCTCACCTTCGCCCCGGGCGGCCTCGACGCCGGCCTCGCCGTGCCCCTCCCCGCCCGCCCGGCGCTCCTCGGCGCGCTCTTCGGCCCGGACACCGGCGTCACCTGGGACCAGCTCGAGGAGGCCTTCTTCCAGCTCGAACCCACCGAACGCGCGGTGCTCGCCGCCCGTTACGGCCTCTTCGGCGGCAAGCCCACCCCGGCCGACGCCGCCGCCAAGGCCCTCGGCCTCGAGCCGGACGCGATCGCGTCGGAGGAGGCGCGCGGCCTCCGCTGGCTCAAGCGCCTCGTCGCCAAGAACGCAGGGGCGACCTGATCCCCAGGTCGGCTGCGGCTACTTCCCCGGAGGCGTCGCGACCGGCCCCTTCGCGTCGGCGGGCGCCGGCTCGGGCGGCTTGAACGTGAACGGGTAGGTCACCCGCGCGAGGGCGCCGCCCTGCGGCTCCGCGAAGCGCGCCTGGCGCACCTCGTCGAGCACGCAGGCCTCGGTCTCCGGGTTCCAGAGCGACGTGCGCTTGAGCTCCGTCATCAGGACGTGACCGCTCGGGAGCACCGAGAAGCCGACGACGACCTCCCCGGTGATGCCGGGCGCGGTCTCCAGCGCGTTGACGTAGCATTGGGCGATCGCGTCCATGCGCGCGCGCACCCCCTTCTCCACCTCGGCCGCGGGGAGGCGCCCCAGGAGCGCCACGTCCCCGTCCAGCCGCGGGGCGCCGCTCGTCACGTCGAGCACCACCACGGCGTCGAGCCCCACCTTGGGCCGCATGCGCGTGAACACGTCGGCGACGACCTTCTCCTGGCACGGGGCGCTCGCCTTCGCGCCGGTCGAGCCGGCGAGGACGGCCGAGGTGACCTTGGGCACGCCCGAGAGTTCCACCTGGAACACCAGCTTCTCGGTGCCCACGGCCTTGCACGCCGCGAGCTTCGGGAGCGAGCCCTGGACGGCGCCTGTGATCACGGCGACCGCCTCCTGATAGGCGGCGAGCGACGGGGGGAGGTCGGCCGCAGTGGCGTCGAGCGCGAGGGCGAGGGCGAGGGCGAGGAACATGCGGGCCTCCTACCGGCAGGGCGTCCACGGCGCCAACCCGCGGGTCGCGTGTGGGCTTCCTTCGTACGCGCTCAGCAGCCCCGCACCTCCAGGTGCGCCGGGTCCCATCCGAGCCCGTAGGCGTCCCACACGGAGGGGTGGCCGCGCCAGTCGCCGCCCCAGCGGAG
>CAJBVW010000275.1 GCA_903959175.1 uncultured Pseudomonadota bacterium | reverse complement strand
GGGGCGGCGAGCGCCGGGGCGGCGAGCGCCGGGGCGGCGAGCGCCGGGGCGGCGAGCGCGGGGAGGAAGAGCGCGAGGAAGGGGAGCATCGCGGGAGTGTAGCGCCGCGCGGGTCCGGGGTGGCCCGCGGCGGTTACTCACCGGCCGAGGCTCCGCATGACCACTCACCGCCTGTTCCCGCTCGCCGTCCTCCTCCTCGCGTCCTGCACCGGCACCGACAAGGCGGACTCGGGCGCCGCGGACACCGACGCCGCCGAGGAGTCCGACGCGGACGCGGACACGGACGCCGACACCGACTTCGACGGCGTGGCGCGCACGGTCGCGGGGACCATCACCTGGAACGTCGACTTCAACGCCACGGCCGAGGCCGACGGCGCGGAGGACTGCGCCTACACCCGGACCTACTTCGGCGTCGAGGACAACTCCGCGCCCTGGCTGTGCCCCGGCTGCGACGCGGTGTTCCTCGCCGACGCCGAGATCACCGAGGGGCGCGAGGCGTGCTTCGACGTCGTGAGCACGAGCGACCCCGCCGACACCGAGTGGCTCGGCTACGGCGGCGGCGTGTGGTACCGCGGCAGCGGCGCGTGGCTCTCCGAGCGCGGCCCCGCGACCGAGGCCGACGGCGTGATCACCGTCGAGCAGGTGGTGGACGAGGCCGACTCCGGCGGCGACTACGCCTTCGACATCCGCGGCGCCCTCACCCTCGGCGAGCAGCCGGGTGACCCCCTCGCCGGCTGGACCCCCGCCGAGACCTACGCTTGCGGCTGGCCCAAGGCCGACCCCGCAGCGTACGAAGGCGACTACGTTGCCGCGGTCGGTGCCACCCTCCCCGACGGCGTGTTCCACGACGTGTGCGAGGACGCCGTGCGCCTCCACGACTTCGCCGGGACCTACCTCGTCGTCGAGATCTCCGCGATGGACTGCCCGCCGTGCCAGGACGCCGCGAGCGAGGAGGAGGCCTTCATCGCCAGCATGGCGGAGGAGGGCATCGCCGTCCACGTCGTCACGATGCTCGCGCCGTCGCTCTCCAACACCGCCGGCACCCCGACCACGGACGAGCTCCAGGAGTGGATCGACGCGTTCGACCTCGCCTCTCCCGTGCTCGCCGACCGCGTGTGGGGCCTCTCCGTGTACGGCCAGTACGCCGGGGACGACTACGGCTACCCGACCTTCTTCGTGGTCGCGCCCGACCTCGAGATCATCGACATCAACGTGGGGTTCGGCAGCTACGACACCTTCGCGGACGTGATCCGGGCCGACGCGGAGTAGCGCGGGGCCGGGCTCCGAGGCGGGACGTCAGCGCGCGAGCAGCTTCCGCACTGCGCGCATGACCGAGGCGTCCGTCTCGACGCGATCGACCTCGCCGAGGGGGACCCACTTCGCGGCGAGGGCGTCGGTGGCGGCGGTAAAATCGAACGTGCGCGCGCGCAACAGGACGCGTACGTCGAAGTGGCGGTGCGCGGGGTCCGCCTTGCGCGCGGGGATGACGTGCACGTCGAGGTCGAAGGGGGCGGCGCCGACGGGCTCGGCGTCGTGGATGCCGGTCTCCTCGGCGACCTCGCGCAGGACGGCCGCGTACACGTCGTTGTCCTCGGGCTCGACGTGGCCGCCGGGTTGGAGCCAGCGGAGCAGCTTCTCGTGGAAGATGAGGAGGAGCGACGCCGAGTCCGGCGAGAGGACGAAGGCGCTCGCGGTGAAGTGGCCGGGCTCCCACTGGGCGCGGGCGAAGGGCGCGGCCGTGTCGCAGAGCGCGAGCATGGCGGCCTGGTGGGCGGCCTCCTCGGCGTCGGCGGGGGTGTAGGCGGCGAGGGCGGCGCGGAGCGGGGGGACGGTGGGCATGGGGCTGGGGTTTATCGCGGGGGCAGGCTCACCGGCCCGCCGCCCACGCGTCGTAGTCGCCCAGGATCGCATCGGACAGGTGGTTTCCGATGACCTCGAGGCCGCGCGGCGAGAGGTGCACGAGGTCTCCCGAGCCGAGCGAGGTGCGCGCCCACGCCAGCGCGGAGCCGGCGCCGCCCATCGCGTCGTAGGCGCTCCAGAAGGCGCACCCGGCGGCGGTCGCGGCGGCGCGCTGGCCGGCGACGAGGTTCGGCATCCCGGGCCGCGACTTCGGGGGGCCGCGCTCTACCGGCGGGGCGGCCGCGGCGCCCGCGACGGGGGCGGCGCCGGCGACGGGGGCGGTGCCCTCGGTGGCCACGGGGGCCTCGACGGGAGCCACGGCGCCCTCGACCGGCGGCGGCGTGTCGAAGTAGCCCTGGTCGAGCGGGGTGACGACGAGGCACGAGGCGGTCGGCGCTCCGGCGCGCACCGTCGCGAGCGCGGCCGCGTAGATGGGCACGTACCCCGCGCCCTTGCCCGTCGTGAGCACGGGGTAGCTCGCCTCGTTGCCGCCGAGCATGACGACGATGAGGTCGGGGGCGCGCTGGGCCGTCTGCGCGGTGAGGTGCGCGGCGTTGAACGTGGAGAACGACTTGCTCCCCACCCCGATGACGCCGAGCGACTCCCAGGTGGTGCCGGGCGCGCCGGTCTCCATCACGACGCCGTAGATCGGCACCGGGCCGCCGGACGCGCCGACGCTCAACGCCGAGAAGCCCGCGGGCACGTCGAGGACGAAGCGGCGGTCCTCCGTGGCGGCGGCGGTGGCGGGGGCGCGGAGCACCTCGCGGTCGTCCGTCTTCGCCCACACCGTGCCGTAGCCGGCGCCGGCCTGGTACCACACCTCGAGCCGCTTCTGGAGCTTCGTGGCCTTCGCGGCGTCGATCGCGCGGGTGGCGAGGGACGCGCCGCTCGAGCCGATGGCGACCACGCCGCCGAGGCCGTAGCGCCCGCCCGCGCCGCCGAGCAGGATCGTGCGGTAGGACCAGTCGCCGCGGCGGGTGGTCTCCACGTCGCTCCGCTTGTTCCACCGCGGATCGTTGGCGCCCGACACGAAGCCGGGCCCGGCGTCGCCGAAGCGCGCGGCGAGGCGGGCGCGGACGGTGCGGCTGATGCCGTCCGCGGCGAGGGTCGAGTCGCCGTAGTGGAGGGCGCGGGCCACGCGCTTGCCCGCGGCGGCGTCCCGCAACGCCTCGTAATACTTGCGCATTCCGGCGTGTCCGGGGTCGACCACGGCGGTGGGCACGCCCGCCGGCTTCGTCGTCGCGGGGGCGGCCTCCGCTTCCGGTACGGGAGCGCCGGTGGCGACGAGCACGCCGAGGGTGAGCGCGAGGGGCAGGAGGAGCGAGCGGAGGGAGGTACGCACGTCGCGCGCGTAACCCGGGCGCGGCGCGGGGACGGGGAGGGTTACCATGCTCGTGAAGGCCCCCGAGCCGGTCTTCGCCAGCTCGACCCAGGTGACGGAGGACAGCGTCACCTTCCCGGACGGCGTGGCCCTCCCCGGCGGACGACAACGTCCTCTCGCTCACGCCGCACATGCGCGCCCACGGCCGCTCCTTCACGGCGGACCTCTTGCAGGGGGCGGAGGTGACGCCCTCGTCCCGGCGGCCGAGAGCGCGCTCTACACGGTGCTCCTGGACTTCGGCGACTGCGCCGCCCGCATGGGCCTCTACACGGTGAGCGAGGACGTGCTCGACGGGCTCTACGCCGAGGGCGCCTACGAGGCCCGCGCCGCCGCGCTCCGCGCCGTGATCGAGGCCGCGCTGGAGTGACGCGCCGCGCGGGGCGGGGCGATACATCTGGGGAATGAGCATCCGTCGTCTCGCGCTCTCCGGTCTCGCCATCGGCCTCGTCGGCGCCTCGGTGGCCTTCGCCGGCGGGGCTCCGGCCCTGACGGTGTGGGCGCCCTTCCCCGACGGGACCGTGGTGGACGCCGCCGAGCGCGACGGGGCCCTCGCGGCGCTGCTGCTCGACGGGGGCGCGCTGCGCTTCGTCGCGGAGCCGTCCTTCGCGGTCGACAGCGTCGCGACCGGCGTTGGCGACGGCATCGCGCCCGAGCTCGAGTGGGACCGCCGCTGGACCGCCCGCTACTGCCGCGGCGGCGTCGAGCGCGTCGCCACCCGCGGGAAGCGCGGCTGGTCGGAAGGCCCGGGGCGGCTCAACCCCGCGTGCGCGCCCTTCGAGCGGCTGGACGGCGTGATCACCGAGGCGGCGGCTGGGCTCCCGGAGGGCACCCTCGTCACCGTGCTCACGACGGTGGCGCCGGTGACCGACGCACGGGTGCGCACGCGCGCGGGCGTCGAGGCCACCGTGCCGCTCTCCGCCCTCGCCACGGCCACGGGCATCCAGCTCCGCGCGGACCTCGACGGCGACGACCAGCTCGACACCGTCGCCACCTTCACCGGCGCGTGGCCGAGCGACGAGGCCGAAGGCTTCACGACGCGCAGCTCCCGCCTCGGCGTCGTGGCCGGCGGCGGCGGCGTGGCCGGCGGGGTCGTGGCCGGCGGCGTCGTGCGCCTCTCCGCGCCCTACGTCACGCTCTGCGGCGCCACCACCCACACGCGCCTCCGCGTCGCGGACGCCACCGACGACGGCCACCCCGACGTGCTCGCCGTCGTGCGCGAGGACGTGTGCGAGGCCGGCTGGCTCGGCGACCACCTCGAGGTCTACGACGCCGCCCTCCGGCGCCTCTCCGACACCGTGGCGCCCGCGTGGCCGCTCGTCGGGCCGGTGCGCGCCGGCCGCGTCGTGTGGTGGCCGGGTGGCGTACGCGTGACCGCCGTGTCGGGCGAGGCCGCCGGGGCCCTCGTGCGCTCCCGCGCCGAGCACGCCTGGGTGGACCAAGAGCTGGTGGCACGCAGATCTTCGTCCGGCCCGGTGACCGTGCGCCTGGGCCGCGAGCAGGAGCCCCTCACCGCGCTCGTCGCCGGCGGCCCCGCGGTGACGCCGACCGGCGAACACGCGCTCGAAGCCGTGCAGTTCCTCGATCGCGAGCTCGCCGTGGACGCCCTCGGCGCGTCCGGCCAGCCCCCGCGCGTGGTCCGGTCCCTCGACCCACGCTGAGCGCGGTCGGGCGCGGGTTGGCGGTCGGACAGGAGCCCCCCCCCCCATCCTCACGCGCCTGCTGCCCCTCCTCCTCCTCGCCGCCTGCGCCACCGGCACCTGCGGCGGAGTGACGCGGCGTCGGGGACGGCGGGCGCGCCGCCCGCGCGGACGCGGGCGTCGGGCTGCTGCGGGGTCGCTGCGCTCCGTTCGGTCCCGGCCGGCGGCCCTCGCGCCGCGGGGAGATCCTGTGCGGCCGGGCCCGGAACCCCGCGGCCGAGGCGGCCGCGGGCCCTCCACATCCCTCGCGCGGCGTGAGGGTGGGCGGTGGCGAGGGGATCGGGTGGCGGCGGGATCGGGTGGCGGCGGGATCGGGTGGCGGCGGGGTGGGGCGGGGGGCGCCCGCCGCGTGGGGCGGGGGGGCGCCCGCCGCCGCCCCCCGGCGCCCGACGCCCGAACACGCCAAAGTCTCCTCCGAGGAGATCGGAAGTGCGTCGTGTAGGGAAAG
>CAJBVW010000274.1 GCA_903959175.1 uncultured Pseudomonadota bacterium | reverse complement strand
GGACGCCGGGGGGACGGCGGCCAAGATGGCCCGCGCGGGGACGCGCGGAGGCCGCCTCGCACGTCAGCAGTCGTCTTCGCGTTCTCCGCCAGTACGCCACCTCGTTCGCCACCTTTCGTGAAGCGAGCACAGAAGAGTGTGGGCCATCTCGGGTGCGCGCACCTCCTTCGTCCCCGGGCAAGCGTACCGGCGTAGAACGCGTGCGCCTCGCCGCCATCCGCGCGCGTTGCGATGCTACCTTCCTCGCCCCCCCCCCCGCGCGCGGACAGCGGCGGGCGATGGGGCACCCCCTTCGTCGTGGGCTTCGGGAGGCGCGAGCTCGTGGTCGTGCCGTCGTCGACGGGCCCTGAAACGTCGATGGCGTCGCGGTCCTCGAGTCGAGGCCGGGCCGACGCTTCGAGATGCCGCGGTGTTCGCTCGCTCGGCTCTCCGGTCGTGACTTGGGTCGGGCGGCCCGGCGGGCCGCGTGGGCGTGTGCCTGTCACCCTCCCCCGCGCACCGGCCCAGACCGTGCGTGCGGTCGGACGCTCCGGGGTAGAACCGGCGCGGCGGCATCACGGCGATAAGGCCCCCTCCTCGCGCCGCTCCCACCCGCTCCGCGACCGACCAACGGCTCGTCCTTCCCGCCGGGCGCGTGCCGCGAACATCGATGACACCGGCGCCGGGATGAGCGCGCGCCGGCACCCTCATGTGTCGGGATCGTAGGGTCGGGTCACTCGGGGTCGCACGTGCTGGAGTTCTCTCGCCGCGCGACCGGGCCCTAACGGCGTCGGCGTTCGCTCCGCGGTAGAACCGGCGCGCTACGATCCGCACGACGTCGGGGTCTCCGGCGCGCGCCGCTCCCACCGCTCCGCTCGTGCCGCGCCTCCGTGGGCCCCGTTCGCGCGGAGCCGCGGGCGGTGTTCGCTCCATCCCCCTCGCGCGCGGCACCGTCGGCCTTCGCGGTGGAGCGTGGCGCGAGCCGGGGCCTCGTCGCGAGCGTCGGCCCCGTCTCCATGGGTACATCCGGCGCGCCTCGCGGTTCGTGGAGCTGGCCTCTCCGCTTCTCGATGCCGCCGCCTCGCTCGGGCTACTCCGCGTGACCGCGCCTCTCTTCGCCGCTTTGTGGGAGCATTACGTCCTGGCAAGTTCCGGCCACGACCGCGACCCGACGCTTGTTTGAGGCGGCGCACCGGCGGAGAACTGGCCGACATGCTGCTCGGTTCCGGCGAAGACGCCGGAACCGGCCCGGGCGCCCTAAGTAAAATTGTGGCTTTTGGCCTCGTCGTGTGCGCCCGGGACATGCGCCCCCCGTCGAAGACGCCGGGGGGACGGCGCCAAGATTGCCCCGCGCGCGGACGCGCGGGAGGCGCCTCGCACGTCAGCAGTCGTCATCGCGTTCATCGCCAGCCCGCCATTGCTTTGGTGGCTTCGGCGGCCTGTCTCTCCAGCAGCATGGGCGCCGAATGGTTCGTTGCGCTGCCGACGGTCGCGTCGCTCTCCGAGCGGGGCCCGGTCGCTCCACCAAAGACGCGGGGCCCTCGCACACGCGCTTGGGCTCGCGCGCGCAGGTCGCTCCCACCCGCCGGAACCGCGGTCGAGGGGGTGGAACCGACGCGCATCAACCCCGAAGTCGTCGTCGCCCTCGACGTGCGCGCCGCTCCCACCCCCGGCGGGCTCGTGGGTGGCGGGTGGAACCGACCCGCGCTGCCGTGGCCCCGCGACGAGGGTGCGGGCACTCTCGCCCTCGGGAACAGAGGCTGGGCCCCGCGCGCGCGAACGATACTCCGCGGGTCGGCGCCCCCGTGATCAAGCAGTCCAGCCCTTCGTGGAGCCGTGGGGCCGCAAGGGGCGTCGTCTTCGCCACCTGCACGTCACGGTCGCCGAGCGAATCGGCGATGCGGCGCGCGGGGAGCCTCGTCCGCCTCGGAGGTCCCCTCGCCTTCGCGCGCCGGATGGGCTTCTCCCCGTCGGCGCCCGCTCCCTCGAGCTCGGTGACGACGCCCCTCACGGCCCGCCCTTCGTGCCACATCGGCGCCGGCATCCGCGCCCGGGTGGCGTCCTCGTGCAAAGCAAGGGCGGGGCCAACGTCTTCGGGGACACGCGGGGCCGCAACACCTTCGTGAGGTCGGCGTCGGGCGACTCCACCCGCGTCGACCTCCGTCCACGCGAGGTTTCCGGGCGGGCGGACTCGCCCCG
>CAJBVW010000273.1 GCA_903959175.1 uncultured Pseudomonadota bacterium | reverse complement strand
CTCGGCAACCGCGCGCCGGTCGCTACGGTATCCCTCACGCCGGGCAGCCCGACGCGCACGTCTACACTCACCTGCGCGGGGTCGGCTACCGACGCCGATGTCGACAGCACCTCGCTCAGCTTCTCTTGGACCGTTGGAGGTTCCCCCGTGTCTGCCACTTCTACATCAGCGCTCTCCAGCACGCTCGCCGGCGCCTTCATGGCCGGCCAGCTCGTCGCGTGCACCGTCACCGCGTCGGACGGCAAGTCCGGCACCGACACCGACACCGGGAGCGTCACCATCGGCAACACCGCGCCGGTGGTCAGCAGCGTCACGCTCTCGCCGAGCACGGTGTACACGAACGATACGTTGACCGCGAACGTGGTCTCCAGTGATGCCGATGGGGACTCGCTGAGCTTGACCTATGCTTGGTATGTGGACAGCGTGCTCAAGGAGTCGGGCAGCAGCGCATCGCTGTCGGGCGCGAGCTACTTCAACAAGGGGCAGGCGGTGTATGTGACCGCCACTGCGAACGACGGAACCACCAGCACTTCCGCTACGTCGAGCAGCGTGACCGTGTCCAACACCGCCCCCAGCGCGCCGGTGGTGGAGATCACCCCGGTAGATGCCATGAGCGAGGACGACCTGACCTGCGAGGTCGTGACCGCGAGCACCGACGCCGACGGGGATGCCGTCACCTACACGTTCGCGTGGGATGTGGACGGGTTGGAGTACACCGGGGCCACCGACGCGGCGACGAGCAGCTTCGTGGACGGCGCGGACGTGGGGGGAGAGGAAACGTGGACGTGCGAAGTCACGGTGATCGACACCGGCGGCGGCACCGCATCGGCGAGCGCGAGCGTCGAGACCGCTGTTCGTACCTATGCTTGGGAGGCCCTCTCGAGCGCCACCGAGCAGATGGTCGTGGGTTGCTGTGGCTCAACCGAGTCGGCGTCCGCTATGTGCGATGGGAGCACCGTCGGGCAATACATCTACATCGCCAGCGGCTCGGGCGTAGAGTACAAGGGTCTGGGGAGCACGGATGGTGGCGCGAGCCCGGCGGGTCGCGGCATCAGCATCTCGTTCAGCGGTGACGCCACCGTCGCAACCTGGACGGGTTGGGTGGGCTGTGGATGCGACAGTGTGAGCAGCAGGACTGTCGCCCGATACGTGTGCAGCGCAAACTGACACACCCGCGCCCTTTCCAATCAGGCAAACGCAACCCGGAGTCCAGCCTTGACCAACCTCACGCGCCTCCCCTTCCTTCTGTGGGCACTCTGGCTCATGACCCCCACCGCAGCCCTCGCAGGCGCGCCCACGCGCGCGGGTCTGCCTGATCTCGGCGATGGCACCTGCACACTCGCCGACGCCTAGCTCGACACCGACAACTACGCTTGGAACAAGCCCTATCTCACGGTGGGCGAGCGCGAATGGAAGATCGTGGGCAGGGGCGGTCGCGAAGCGCTCGCACATGTCGTGCAAGCCTGCAGGCGAAAGCTGGACACGCAGTCCACGCCGGAGATTCCGGCCGTCGTCGCCCCTCTACCCCCCAATCACCCTGATCCGCTTTCCCTCGAACTCCGCCTCCCGCTCCCAAAGCCGCTCCTCCCAGCTGCGATCCGGCCGCACGTCGAACACCACCAACCAACCGTGATCCAAGCCTACGGTGTCCAAATAGCGCCCAAGTTGGATCACGCCGCGGTCGATCACCGTCTCGAGCGAGTCCCGCGCGCGCACCCGCTTGATCTCGATGGCGAAGCGATCCGGCCCGTACTCGATCAGCAGGTCCATCGCGCCGCGGCCGGCGGCGAACTCGCGGTGTACGCGGCCTCCGCCGTTGATGACGCGCTGTAGGAACGCGCACAGCGCCAAATGCGGAACGGCCTCGGGGTAGCTCGGCGCCTGCGGCGGCAGCATGTCGGCATTTTCACGCCACCATTGCCGAAATGCGACCAGCAACGCAGGGAAGTCCAGACGCCCCTCCGGTGTGGCCCAGGGCCACCACGGCGCAGCGAGGTTGGCCTGCAGGTTGATCGACAGCTGCCGCGCAAGGACCTCGCGGTACATCGGGTTGGCCGGCTCAGCGCCGCCCGGCGCGGTGCGCACCAGCCCAAGGTCCACGACATACTGGAAGTCATCGGTGTCGATCTGCAAGGGTTGATCCCCGAGGATCACCGCCTGCACGATGTGCGCCACCCGCGGATCCTTCAAGCGCTCGGCGAGGCTATCGAGGTGGGTGGTGCGCGAGCGAATCAGGCGCTCGCGGGCTTCGTCGACGTGCGCGAGGGTGATCGGTACGGCGCGGTCAGGCACCAGCGCCGTCACACACAGATCCGCGAGCGCGTTGACCAGAAAGGGCTGGCCGTCGGTGACCCGCGTGATCTCGTCAGACGCCTCAGGCAGAAAGGCCTGACCGGTCTCCGCAGTGTGCTGGCCGAGCAGGTCTGAGACCTCTTCGGCGTTGAAGTTCCGCAGCGTGATCGACGCCGCCTTGATGTTGAACGGTGAGCCGGGGTT
>CAJBVW010000272.1 GCA_903959175.1 uncultured Pseudomonadota bacterium | reverse complement strand
GGCCGGCGAAGCCGGCGCGCGCCGCCCCTTCCGCCCCGCCCCTTCCCCCCGCCCCCCGCCTCTTCCCCCCGCCCCGAGCGGCTACATTCCCCCCATGTCCCCGCGCGCCCCCGTCCTCGCCGCCCTGGTCGCCCTCGGCTGCCGCCGCGACGTGCCCGACCCGAGCGTCCTCGTCTACGACGGCGCCGGCCTCCCCGACTGCGCCGCCAGCTACTCCAACTACGACATCTGCACCGCCATCCGCCCCTGGCGCAGCAGCGTGCCCGAGGGCTACGCCGAGCCCACCTGGCTCACGACGCCCGTGCGCTGGATCGGCACGGAGGAGAGCCCCAGCTTCTGCACGGACGACGCCGCCGAGGCCGAGGCGTGGGTCCTCGCGTACGAGCCCCTCGTGGACGGCGGCACCGTCACCACCAACGCGTCCAACCCCAACTGGTTCGACGTCATCCGCTTCGACGCCGAGCACGTCGCCCTCGAGCGCCAGCGCATCGTCCGGTGCGACTTCCTCTCCGCCCTCGACGTGACCCCGCCCGGCCTCGACCCCGTGCCCGACTACGCCACCTACGCGGCGCCCCCCGTCGCGGACGAGGACTTCTTCCCCGTCATGCGGGAGATCGCGAAGTGGCGGCAGACCAACCTCACCTTCCAGTCCATCCTCTCCTGGGGCGAGGTCCGCACCGAGACCCTCCACCTGCGCACCTGCAACGTGCGCTGCGGCGTCTGCGAGGACCCCACCGGGGGCCGCCTCCGCGACGTCACCGGCGTGCTCGAGCAGGGCGACTGGACGGCCGACCCCGTGACCGGCGCCGTCGCCTTCGAGCCCACGGCGATCCTCGAGGTGGACTGCTACGCGAGCTTCTGAGGGCTCGCCGCTCAATAAACGGTGCATTCGGCCGCCCCGGGACTCGCGTGCGCGGCGTCGCTCATCGGTCACATGCCAGGGGCATGCTCCCTCTTCGCTCCTTGCGTCCGCGGCCCCGGGTCGACCTCGGTGCTACCGTTTATTTCGCGGCGAACCCTGCGCCGCCGCCCCGCTCCCGTCGCCCGCTTCCGAGCCGCCGCCGCCTACTTCTGCCGCCGCTCGACGAAGGTCGCCGCCGCCGCCAGCGCCATCGCGCCGAGGAGCCCGACCACGCCCGGCCCCACCGACGCCTGGATGATCCCGGGCAGGAGCACCGCCTGCTGGTCGGGGGGGAGCGTCGTGATGCTGGAGAACCCGGCGCCCAGCCCGAGCGCGGTGGCGCCCATGCCGAAGAGCCACGCTGCCGCGCCGGCGAGGCGCGCGCGACGGAGGCGGATGAGGTCCTTGCCGGAGGCCCCGGCGGTCAGGTCGCTCACGCCGAGCAGGAGCAGGCCGAGGACCGCGGTGTAGCCGACGAGCGTCATGCCCGCCGCCTAACGTGAGGGGCCCCGCGGCGGCGGCCCGCGACTACAGCGGCGTCAGCGCGTCGCAGTCCACCGCGCCGGAGAGCACGCCCACCGGCGCCTTCCACTTCGAGCCCACCGGCAGCGTCGACCACTTCGCCTGTGCCACGTCGCAGGAGAGCGCGGCCCCGTCGTCCCCGGTGAAGGAGAGCGTGTATGTCTCGGAGCGATCGGACTCGCGCTCGCAGCCGAGCACGGAGCCCGCGCACGTCAGCGTCACGACGGGCCACGCCGGCGCCTCCGCCAGCCCCCCGGCGGCGCGCGCGCTGCGGCCCTTCGTCCAGCGGTCCACGAGGTAGGAGCAGCGGTCGTCGTACACCGGCTCTTCCCGGTACTTCGTCGTGCACTTCTGCTTCTCGGTGAAGCTGCCGTCCCCCTGGTCGACCTTCACCGTCTGGCAGTCCTCCCCGTCCGCCACCTTCGTCGTGCTCCGCTCCTTCTGCACGCAGCTCACGCTGCGCGCGTTCGCGGGGACGTCGGCCTTCCAGGCGTCGTCCTTGACGGTGGCGTACTGCTCGATCGTCACCTCGCGCGTCCACGCGTGCCCCGCCACGGTCAGGCCGGCCTCGCGCTTCCAGAACAGCATCGCGCCGACGCCGCCGCACACGACCAGCCCCACCAGGAGCACCATCGCCCCCACGAGGATCCCGGTCATCCCGCCCTTCTTCGCAGCCTTCTTCGAGGACTTCTTCGCGGCGTCGGGGGCGGGGGCCAGCGGCGGCGCCTTGCTCCCGTCGGCCAGCTCGGCGTCCTTGAGCGCGACCGACGCGGCCCCGTCCAGCGGGCTCGAGCAGCTCACGCAGAAGTGGGCGGCCACGCTGTTCGGCGTCTCGCAGTTCGCGCACTTCTTGTCGATGCCCCAATAGGGGTGGTCGACCAGGGCGACCTTGTCCTCGTCCTTCGGGAAGTAGCGCTTGGTTGGGTCCTGCGGCGCGCCGCACGCGGGGCAGTAGCGGTGCGTCACGCCGAGCAGGTGCTTGGTGTCGCACCGCGGGCAGTCCCACATCATCTCGTACACGGGTTCGTTCGCCACGGCGCGCCCTCCGCCGGGGACTCTACCGCACCGCCGCGCCCGGTACCGCGCTCCCCCGGCGCCTCCCTAGGGCGCGAGCACGTACTGGTGGAACAGCATCCACCGATCCGTGAAGCCGCGGCGCTCCACGCGGAGGCCGGCGCGGGCGATCAGATCGAGCCACGCGGGCACGTCCAGCTCGTAGACGTCGCGCTCCGCGTACGTGGCGCTCCCCGCGAGCTCCACCTGCCCCAGCGACCAGTCACGCAGGATCGCTGTCCACCGCGCGCGCAAGGCGTCGTCCCGCGCCGTCGCAAGGTCGTCCACGAGCGCGAGCGCGAACCGACGCACGTACGAGTCCGTCAGCCGGTCGTACAGCAGCGGATCGCGCGGCGGCAGGCCGATGTCGCAGTAGATGTCGGCCTCGTTGAGCAGCACCCGCCCGTCCCGCGGCGCGACGGCAGCGCGGAAGGCGGCGAGCGCCTCCGTCTTGCCCGTGCCGGTCAGGCCCACCGCGGCGCGCGCGGCGGCGTCGGCCCCGGCGACGTGGTGGAGCACTAGCGAACACACGACGACGTCCGCCTCGGGCAGCGCGGCCTCCTGCACCGGCACGGCGAGGTGCCGCACCGTCACCCCCGGCGGGGCCACGCGCCGCACGCCGCTCGCGCCGTCGGGGTGGGGGTCCACCACGACGATCTCCCCGATGTCGCCGGGCCGCAGCAGCCCCTGCCACACCGTCCCGGCGCCGCCGCCGACCTCCACCGCGCGGAAGCCCCCGGCGCGCGCGTCCAGCAGCGGCCGGAGCGTCGAGCGGTTGGCGGCGTGCAGCCCGCGCGCGAGCGTCGACTCGGTGAAGGCTTGGTACAGGGAGTCGGGGCCGAACGCCGTGTTCCAGGGCTCGGCGGCGGGGTGCGGCAGGCGCGCGTGCAGGGCGCGCACGGCGGCGGGCTGGTCGGCGCGGGGCAACGCGAGCACCGCGGCGAGGGCGGCCGCGAGGGCGGGGGGCGCGAGG
>CAJBVW010000271.1 GCA_903959175.1 uncultured Pseudomonadota bacterium | reverse complement strand
GGCCCGCTGGGGATCGCGCTGGCGGTGGTCCAGTTCTCCTCGTCTGTGTCAGCGAGGCCCATCCGGATCCCGACAGTGTACTCGGCGTGCGAGATGACCCGGAAGGCGAGCACCTGGGTGAGGCCCTCGCCGTCGTTGAAGCTGCCAACCTCCTCTTCCAGGCCCCGCTCCTCGTCCAGGTAGGGGGCGCCGTCCTTGGCGCCCCCCTTCGTTGGGTAGGGAGGGGTGACGACGTAGTAGAGATACAGATCGTTGCCGACGAACACGGCACCCGGGACGCCGAGCCAGGGGCGGAAGGACACCTTTGTGCGCGCCTCGCCCTCCTCGTACAGGTAGGGGTCGTCCAGGGCGTCGAGCGAGTCTACCAGCAGGAACGGGCCCTTGAGCGTGGTGCCGTAGGTGCCGCGGAACGTGGCGTCTACGCTCCAGTAGCACACGATGTCGCTGATGCAGGTGCCCACGTCCGGTTGTTCCAGTGTGCCGTTGGGCAGCGTTGCGTCTTCTTCGCGGGTCCGGTACCGCACGAGGATCATCAGGTATCCGCCGCCGGCCGCTTCGGGGACGGCGATCACGCAGGGGTCCTTGTAGATGACCCTGAAGAGGGCGCGCGTCGGAATGGTGTCGGCGCTCCCCCCCGGACCGACGCCCGCGGAGTAGCTCGTAATCCGCTGAAACCGGGTCCAGAACTGGCGGCGCTCCGCTGGCACGCCGGTTTGGATCAGGATCCGGTCGGCCCACTGGTCGGTGTCGATCGAGAACTGGAAGTCGGCGTTCGAGTCGAGGTAGCATTGCCAGATCGGGATCTCATCTCGGCTTGCGGTGAGGGACGTCTGAGGCTCCTCTTCGAAAATTTCCGGGACAAAATCCAGCGCCGGCTCGAGCGCGCGAAAGAAGGATTGTACGCTCCCCGCGCTGATGTCCCACATCCGGAGCTTGCCGCCCCCGGACTCGTCAGGGAGGTAAAGCGTGGCCGTGCTGGTCTTGTTGGCGTAGCCCTTGTACGCGCCCTCCACATACACGGAGATGGCGCCGTTGCTTTTCCCCCAAGCCATGGGGCCTCCTACAGGCCAAACGTGAGGTAGGCCGCACCCGACCGTGTCGTCTCATACTCACCCATTGTTGCCCCGACCAGGAGGTCCGCCCCCCCTGCGTCATCCGCATTGCCAGCCGTCATACTGCATCCGAGGTAGTCCGACGGGCCTCCCGTCCAAAGGGTACCGCTCACTTCGAGGAGGTCGTGCGTCCCAGCGTCCACCTGGTACACGAGGTACACCGCGCCGGTGCTAGACTCGACTCCGCCCGCGTCGGAGCGACTCGCGCCCACCGCAAGGTCCACCCGAGTGTCTCCGTCGAAGTCTCCGGTGGCCAAGGACGTTCCCGCGTGCTCGGCCTCTCCCATCCCCAGATAGGTCGCCCACGCGTCCGCCAGGCTGTGCGGTCCGGGAGTACCGGGCATGACAAAGACAGCGCCCGCGCGGGGCGCTTTCGTGCTGTCCAAGGGAACGCCCATCATCACTTCTACCGCGCCGTCCGCATCCACATCCACGGCCGTGATGGAAGCAACACCACCTTCTGTAGTCAGGTCCCACACCGCATCGGCATCCTCCAGCCCAATGGTGCCGGACACCGGGGAGTACACCGCCCGGACGCCCCCACCCTCGCTCGACGACCAGGGGATCAAGAGGTCCGCGATTCCGTCCCCATCAAGGTCCTCGTGTGCAAGCGTTGCGCCGGTATAGTCTCCTGACGACACGCCTTCCAGCCTCGCCACCGCGTCGCTCCCGACGCCTGGGAAGTCGGTTTCCCCCCTCACCGTACCGGGAAAGACGTACACCACCCCGACCGACCGAAGGTCCCCGTCCTCGGCGCCTGGAGCGCCCACGATCAGCTCGTCTGCGCCGTCTCCGTCCAGGTCCGCCATGTCTTGCGCGTCGCCCAGGAAGTCATAGCTATACTCGATGGGTCCACCCTGCAGCCGCCAGACTGCGTCTTCCTCCGTCAGGTTACCCATGATGGGGCCCACGAACAGCAGGACCTCCTGGCCAAGCGACGAGTAGGCGACTCCAGGCGAGCCCATCAACAGGTCCGCGATCCCATCCCCGTCCGCGTCGCCCACGGCGAACGAGTACGGCGCGTACGGGCCCTCTATCCGCGCGTCTGCGTCCGCGAGAGACAGCTCCCCCTCAGCGAAGGGGGCAAAGGCCACATAGGTCGCGCCTTCATCCGCGGACGGCGCCGTCACGAGCATGTCGTCCAGGCCGTCCGCGTTCATGTCGGCGAGCTGCACCGTGCGGCCCGCAGCATCCCCCGCCCGCTCCCCCGCAAACGTCACATCCGCCAGGTCCGCGATGTCACCGGAAGCCCACG
>CAJBVW010000270.1 GCA_903959175.1 uncultured Pseudomonadota bacterium | reverse complement strand
TCCCACTCCGCCGCCTTCTTCATGCGGATCTTGTCGATGTCCTTTTCGTTGTCGTCGTCGAACGTCTTGGACGGCGCGAACATCGTCTTGTCGTGGTTGATCCAGCCGAGGATGAGGAGCACCTCGGGGTGCATGTCCCCGGCGTTCTCCTTCTTCGACATCTGGTCGTACTGCCAGCCCTTCGGGGCGAGCAGGCCACCCTGGCGTACGAACTGGACGGGGTCGTAGCCGGTGTAGGTGGCGTTCACCCACTCGGCGACGAGGTCGAGCGGGAGCCAACCCTGGCGGGCAGACACGCCCTCGATGTCGTCGAAGATGGCGGGTTTGATCACGTCGAGCAGGCGCGCGATCTGGGCCTTCGCTTGGGCGTCCTCGGGGCGCGCCATCGCCCGGTCCATCTTCGGCCAGAGCGAGCCGGAGAGGTACACGTCGGACGGGTACAGCTCCGAGAACGTGGCACCGTCGAGGCACCAACCCGCGGCGAGGACCTTCGCGCGGATTTGGTCGGGCGCGAACGGCCCGCCGAGGCCCGCGTGGTAGTCGACGAGCTCGCGCAGGGAGAGCGTGCGCGCCGTGCGGAACAGGTGCTCGGCCTGCGCCACCACGTCGTCGGCGCGCCCGGTGAAGCGCGGTTCGAACACGGGCGGCTTGCGCCGGAGGCCGTCGATGAGGTGCCCGGCGCGGTCGAACGCGGAGAGGAACCGCTCGGCCCCCGTGTTCCCGGCGCGGGCGAGCTTCACCAGCTCGATGAGCGCGTGCGGGTTGCCGTTGGTGGCGTGCCACGCGGCGAGCCCCTCATGGAGCTCCGGCCAGAGCAGCGGCGGCTCCTCGGCGTTCTCGGCAGCGACCAGCGCGAGGTACCTGTCGACGCGCAGGCCAAGGAGGACCGCGCTCGCGAGCTCGCGGGGGAGGTCGGTGACATCGGCCTCGGAGACGCGGGTGACACCCACGCGACCGCTGGCGGCGCCGGGTTCCGCGGCCTGGCGCGACGGGAACGAGATGACCTTGCAGTCGCCGCAGACGGGGCGCTCCACCAGATCGGGCAGCGCCGTGAACTCGCCCAGGACGCCGTAGCCCCAGCGCGGCTTGACGGTCTGGTCGTCCTCGCCGTGGTCGTCGCCGATCTCGCGGCCGAGGATGTGCCTGGGAAACTCCTTGAAGTAGGCGCCGGCGGCGATGCCCTCGTCCGCAGAGTCGATGGCGTCGAGCTCCCCGCCGCGGGCCCGGAAGAACAGGAGGTCCGTCACGAGCATGGCGCCGGGGAAAATCGCCTCGCGCCCGTTGGGGCGGACGCTCGGGAGGCTGTACGCGGCGGCGAGGTGGTGCCGCTTCAGCACCTTCTCGCGCAGGGCCACGAACTGGGCCGTGCGGCTGGTGAGGAAGCCACCGGGCACGAGGAACACGCCGAGGCCGTCGGGGGCGAGCAGATCGAGGCCGCGACGAAGGAAGTAGTGGTACGCCATCTTTTCGCGGTAGGCCCGCTCGGGGTCCTCCGCGATGGACGCGCCGCGGATGCCGTAGGGTGGGTTAGACACCACGAGCCCGAGGCGCCCGGTGGCGGCCGCGCCCTTCTCGCGCACCCACCGCTCGAACGGGGCGAGCATGAGGTCGACGTCGGGGCGGAGAACGTGCAGCATCCGCGCGGAGAGCTCGGACCACTCGACGGCGTGCCAGGTGATGCCGGGAACGGGCTCGAACGCACGCAGGAAGCGGCCGATGCCGGCGGACGGCTCGAGCGCGTGGACCGTGGGGCCGTCGTGTGGGAGGCTCGACACGAGCGGCGCGACGACGCGCGCGACTTCCCGGGCGACCTTCGATGGGGTGTAGAATTCGTGAATGAGTCCGCGCTCTTCCGGGGGCGGGAAGCCCGGCGGGAAGCGCCCGGCGGCGGCCTGGATGGAGAGCCCGCCCCAGCCAGAGTACCCGGCGAGGACGGCGCGCTCGTCCGCGTTCGGGGTGCGCTTCTGCGCGTAGAGGTTCGCCGCGGTCGCCATCGCGGCGATGTTCGCAGCGGTGCGCTTCGCGGCGGACCAGAGCTCGGGGATGTCCTCGTCCATCGGCCGGTTCGCGGCGAGGCGGCCGAGGAGCGGGCCGAGGTTCTGCGCGATGACCGCCTCGAGGACGGCGCGGTTCCGCTCGACGAAGTCGTCGAGGTAGTCGACGTCCACGCCCCGCGGGAGGCGGGTGCGGACGATGGGGACGACGGCGGCGAGGAGCTGGGCGGCGGGGGTCATCCGGCCGCCCCGTGCCTGTGTGGAGAGGGTCGCATCGGGGTGCTGTACCCGCCGCTGATCCGCATGGGGAGCGGGTTTCGCTTACCGCGGGCGGGTTTCGCTTACCGCGAAGAACGAGCTGGACTCCGCCGCGCTTGAGCCAACCGCGTTAGGGCGGCGGCGAGGATCTACTCGTGTCCGATTCGATCACCGTCTTCTGGTCTTGGCAGGCGGATTCGTCCCACCAGACAAACCGGAATTTCCTGCAAGGCTGCATCGAAGCGGCGGCAAAGAACGTCAAGAAGAATCATGCCATCTTGATCACGGTTGATAGGGACACCAAGGACGTAGGCGGTACACCCTCAATTGCCGAGACCATCCTCTCCAAAATCGCGGTAGCCGACGTCTTCATTTGGGATGCATCAATCGTCGCCACCTACAGCGCGGGGGAGAATCAGAAGTCCACGCCCAACGCGAACGTCGTCTTCGAACTCGGATACGCCGCCGCAACTTTAGGCTGGTCGCGGATCATCGGAATCATGAACACCGCGTACGGCAAGCCAGACGCGCTGCCGTTCGACTTGCGTCACCGGCGCTGGCCCATCGACTACGAGCTCGTCGAGGGTGCCGCACCGGAGGACCGAGCTCGCGTGAAGGAGGCGCTTGTGAAGGTGCTCGCCGACGCGATGTTGTCCGCGTCCAAGGAACCCCGTGACGGGGCGCTGCACAGCGACGTCGACTTGGGCGTCTCCCAGCGATACTGGGAGATAATCAGCTCCGAGTGGCTGTACGACTGGCATGTCTACGCGGATACGCACGCAGCCTACGGTGAAGATCGGTACTTCGACGTGATGGGCCGATACCTTCGCGCCTCCGAGCGGCCCGAAAACGTCTTTGTGGACGAGCTTCTTGCCGCCTTGCATTCTGAGTTTCTCACGGCTCTCCAACATTACATGTCCGTGACCGCCAACGAGATGGTCTCCCACACGACCGCGGGACGGTACGTGCTATCGGTCAAGGCCTCTACGCAGTTCATTAAAGACTACGACAAGCAGCATCGGGAACAGGTCGAACGGGTTGGAGAGGCAGCAGATCGAGTTTGGGCAACCTGGGCTCCCTACGTCGAACTTCTCCGCACGCTGTATCCAGATTTGATGGGTAGCGGTAAGCCGCCGGCCGCCTGAACTGTCCGGTCAGGAACCTCCACTCAACCGGGAAATCAACTCGCGGTCCCGCTCCGAAAGCTCCACCTGGATCGTGATCTTCCCCACATTCCGCCCATCTCTACGCAGAGCTCCACGATTTTCGGCGTGGCGTCCAGAAGATTTCGGGCTCGAATCCAAGCAGGTGGAGCACGCGGTCCGTGACTTCCGTGAATCCGTGCACACGCCGTTCGAGCACAGCGTCCTCGGTGCAGATGAGCACCCCCGCGACGTGCTGGAAGAGCCGGAAGGCGCACTCGGTGGTCGGCTTGGAGGTCGCTTGGTCGTTCATGTTGGGGAGCTTCGTGGCGGTGGCCGCGAGCCCGGCTCGAATGCGGGCTTGAATCCAGTTGCGGACCATGAGCGCGAGGAGGAACACTACGCCGAGCGCCGCGACGCGGTGGGGAAGCTTGAGGAACACGGGAGCGACGGCAGCAGGCCCCTTCAACCACCGGAAGCCGGTGTGCCCCTCGATCGCGTGTTGGGCACGGTAGGTCTCGAAGATGCGGGCGTCGGCCCACTTCTCGCCGTCGACGTGGTCCGTAAGCAGCACGAAGTGTCGGGCATGGAACCGCGCGCGCTCGACGGCGGCCTCCGCAACGGTCAGCGCCACCAACTCGACTCGCCACACCGTGCGTGTGGGCGCCTCTTCGCCCGCCCGAGGCCGGCCGCGTCGCGCGCGCTTCAACGTCTCCTCGACGTGGACGACGCGCGCCTCCACGGTGTGAAGCGTTGCCTTGGCCGCCGCCTTCTCCATCACTTTCCGCGCGTCGTCGGCGCACTCGAACGCCGTCTTGCCCGCGACGCGAAAGGCGTCTCGCACGGCCTTCTCGTCCCGCGCCAGGTCGCCTGGCACGCCCGCCTCATGTGCCAGGGCGAGCTGGGAGGACTCTACGACGAGGAAGCGATGCTGCACGAACTCCAGGGCCCCGTCGACGGGGTCGCGCACCGGGAACGGTTGGGTGACGGAGCCGGCGCGGTACACCCGCTCAGGGTCCGATTGCGTGCGCCCGGGGGAGCGATCGACCTCGACGAGCTCGAGTCCGCCGGCCCGCACCTTCTCGACCAGCTCCTCGCGCAGGGAGAACGTGCGTGGGAGGAGTGAGACGTAGTGGAAGCCTGTTCGCCACGCCTTCCCCAATGTCTCGGCGTCGACGAACTTGCAGTCGGCCACCAACGTGACCTCGTCCTCGGGCGGCAGCAGTGCGGCGAGTTTCTCGATGTGCAGGCGGTTGGCCGAGTGGTCGGAGGTGTTTCCATCGAGCATGGTTCCAACCAGGGGAAGCCCGGCCGCGCCATGGAGGGACAGCCCGTAGACGAGCTGCTTGAGGTCTGGCCTGAGGTCCTTGGAGTGGCCGTGCTTCGGCACAGGGGCACCCTCCTTGTCGTAGTTCTCGAGCACGTAGGCCCCTTCCAGTGCGAGAGTCGTGGTGTCGTTGAGCACGATGTACTCGCCCGGGGCGTCGTCCGATTGAAGGTACCGGCTCGCAACCGCAGTCACGACGTTGTCGGTGCCAAGATCCCAGAGGCGATCAAGGCACTTGCCGAGGCGGTCGTCTCCGAAGGCACCAGCGGGGCATCCCTCCCAGAGAAGCACGCCCGCATCGGTGGTCGAGAGCCAATCCCCCATGTTGTAGAGCGCCACGCGGCCATGCAGGATGTTGGCGATCATCAGCGTGACACAATCGCCATCCGAGACCTCGCTACGGCGGTCCGGCGGCAACAAGTCGTCGATCACGTCGCGGATCCCGAGACGGTCAATCGCTTCGCGAAGAAGGGGAAGGTGCCGGAGCACCACCGGACGGAGTTCGAGGGAATCGGGAATCAGGAAGGTGGACACGGCTACCTCGGAGGCGCGCGATGATCCGCCCGATCGCCGTCCGTGCGAAGAGAAGCCATTGTAAAAGCATCGTTAAGCCGCCAAAGCGATCATAGAAATTGCCGAATCAGACCGTACGGAAACGGGCGTCGCGACGGTCGAGGATCGGCGGAATGGGAGATCTTCAGTCCCTTCCCGAGCAAATACGCCCCCCACACGAGCGCCCCGTAGGGCCCCATCGAGAGCAGGAAGTCAGCGGACGGCATCCCGCCCGGCGCCGCGCCGGGCATCCCGCCCGCATCCTGCGCGAACGCAACCGCGCACGACACGAGGACGAGCGAGGGCCCGATGGCCAAGAACCACCGGCTCACGCCCCACCCCCCATCTGCGCCGCCGCCTGCTTGATCGCGTCGGCGAAGGCGTTCACGAGCGCCTGGTCCTTCGCGGGATCGACCTCGAGCGTCTTCGCCTTCCGCGTCCTCGGCGCCTTCGCGGTCGGCGCAGCCTGCGGTGCGGCCGCGGGCGGCCACACCGGCTGCATCGGCACCGTCGCCGGCGGCGTCCGAGAGATGGCCGACACCGGCACCGCGGCCTTCGACACCGTGCCGCCGACAGGCCGGATCGAGACCTCGTCGCCGGCAGCGTACACGCGGGTGATCTCCCACGGCTTGCCCTGGTGGTACACCGTCTCGCCGACGGACCACTCGGACGCGGGGGTCTCCCGCATCGTGATCCCCGCCGCGATCTCGTCAGAGCTCCGCGCCGCCTTCCCGATCTTCTGCTGCCCCGCCGCGCACGACTTCCCCGCCCGCGCGGCCGCGAGCGACACGCGCTCCGCGATGCGCCGGAGCGTCGTGAGGATGTCGGGCTTCTCGCCGCGCTCCAGCGCCTCGCGCACCTGGTTGTAGGCGTCGGCGCCACGGCGCAGGTCCTCCCACGCCATCTTCTGCTCCTTGCCGGAGCACATCGGCGACTTCACCAGTGCCTCGGCGTGGCGGAGGAGCTTGGCGGCGCGCGTGAGGAGCGCGGGCACCTCGGCGGCGTTCACCCATTGGCCGCTCGCCGAGTCTGCCAGGGAGTCCGCTGCCTTCTCGGTTGCGGCGGCGTCCCGCTTGGCCTCCCCGTTGCCCTGCGGCGACGGGGGAAGCGGCACGTCCGCGAGCGACGGCACCACCAAGAGGCCCGGCATCCCTCCGAGCCCGAACCCGCTCGCGATGTCTTGAGCGACGCTCGCCACCGGAACCGTGCCCCGCGTGAGCGCGCTGGCGTGCTTCTCGGCCTTGCCCTTCTCGCGCGGCCCGAACTTGGCGACGACCGAGCCCACGTCGTTGACGACGGCCCAGCCGTCCGCCTGCTCGACCGCCTTGAAGCTGGACTTGCCCTTGTAGCGCTCGGTCGGGTCACGCACGTCCGGCGCGGGGCGCGGCGGGTACTGGGCGGCGAACTCGGCGTCCACGGCGTTGCGGCGGCGCGTGTCTCGGAACGAGCACGCCTCGGACACGAGGCCAACGACGATGCCCATCCCGGCGGTGATCGCCTCGGCGAGCGCGGATCGCTCGACGCTCTCCTGCTTCGCCTGGCTGAACCACTTGCCCATGCGCTCGAAGGTGGCGACCCAGCGCCCATCAGGCTTGGAGGCGAGCTTGAGCACGCCGTAGCTGGCGACGCGGCGCTCGAGGACCATCCGGGGCGTGCCGTCGTCGCAGTAGAGCGTCCCGGCCCACTTGCCCTTCAGCGTCGCGGGGCCGGCGGGGGGCGGGCTCGCCTTCATCCGGCGGAGCTCCGCGACGGCGTCCGCGGGCGCGGCGTCGAGCTCGGGGGCGTGGGAGGGTGCCAGGCCGAGGTCGGTGCGCCACACCTTCGCGGGCTGCTTCTTGATCTGGTGGACCAGCAGCGCGGTGTTGTCGCGCGGCCGCATGACGAAGGCGACCTCGCCCCCGCACCCACGCCCGTAGGCGAGGAGCACGCGGGGCACGTCCTCGTCCGGCCCGACGATGTTGAGGCGGAACTTCTCGGACATGGGGCTACCCCTTTCCCAGCTTGGGAACGATGAAGATGGCGGCCGCGGCGACGGCGGCGGCGGCGAGGAACCAACCGAAGCCGCCCCCGGAGTCCGGGTTGGGGAGGTCGGGCGGTGCGGACGACGGCGCGGTGGCGTTGATCTTCGCGATGGCGTCGGCGAGAGAGGGATCACGCTCGACGATGGCGATCTCTTCCGAGAGGGTCTGCGCCTCCTTGTAGTGGACGACCGCCCAGGCGATGCCGGTGAGCGAGACGGCGATGACCGCCGCCCCGATGGCGATGGCGATGATGACGCCCGGTGCCGCGCCGACCTCGACGGTCCCCCTCTTCTCGGCCTCGGTCGCCGGGCGCTCGTAGGGCGAGTAGCCCTGCGCGTGCGCGGTCCACATCGTGAGCAGCTCGACGGTGCGGCGTTCGAGCGCGATGAGCGTCGGGTCCGTCGGGTTCTTTGCCCGCGCCTGGATGACCTTCGCCTGCGCTTGGATGATGCGGCGGCCCGTATCGGAGAGCAGCGCCCGATAGCCCGCGACAACGCGGGCAAGCGGCTGTGGATTCGAGGAGAGGTATGCCTGCACCTGCGAGAGCGACTGCTCTGCGGTGATCCGCATGGCGCTCAGCCGCTCGAGGACGGAGGCGGCGCTGACCGGCAGGGTGGTCGACATGATCAGCTCCCGTACCGGGCATCGCAGCCGGCAGAAGCGACCGGGGCGGGCGCGGGTTGGGCAGGAGCCGCTGCGGGCGCGGGCTGCGCGGTAGGCTTCGGCGCGAGCATCTTCTGCACCTGGTTCTTGACCAGCGGGTACAGCAGCAGCGGGAGGATACCTACGTTGTCGCCGGCGATCTTGCGGGCGGCGGCGGCGGAAACGACCTGCACGATGAACAGTCCGGGGCTGACGGTCGCGACCATCGCGCGCTGGCCGGGCTTCGTTTGGATCTGAGCGGCGGACCCGAGGGGCACGGGCTTCGACCACCGCGCCGTGACGAACCGCTCGGCCCGCCGCATGAGGTCGCGCAGAGGCTGCTTCTCCGCAGGCTCGGCGCCGAGGTAGCCGTCGAGCCAGTTGCCTTGCGTGGCAGCCTCGTCGTCGGCGGGCTCGGCCGCGTCCTCAATGCCTTCGTCGGGCTCCTCGGTGTCACCGGGCTCGGCCTCGGGGATGTCGTCGAGCGCGGCGTCGAGCTCGTCCTCGCCGGGCCTGCGGGCGCGGGTCGGGGCCTTCGGCTTCCAGCCGAGCGCGCGCAGATCGCTCATCACGATCCGAAGGTTCACCTTTGCCTTCTTCACGGCGCCCTTCCACCCGAGCGGGTGCCGGATGCGGAGGTGGGCGATGCGCCGCTTGAGCGCGCGGGCGCGCCGGAGCTTGCGCCGGATCTGGCGCTCCTTGGCGGACAGCTTGCGCTTGGGGCCGGCGACCTCGCCAGCGAAGTCCGGGCCGGAGAAGTCCACGACGCGGGCGCGGATGTAGCGGGAGGAGGCGGTCATCGGGGTTCCTGGCGCCGGTCGAGCTGACGGCGGCGAGCGTGGAGGGCGTGGCGTTGGACGCGGCGGACGTGGTCGGGGTCACGACGAATGCCCGCGAGGCGGACCCGGTTGACGATGCGCGCGTGGCACTCCTGCCCGTCGAGGCGCTCCGGGAGCATCCCCAAACGGGCGGACGGGTCGTCGAACCAGACCGTGCCGTCGACGACGTACCGGACGACGCAGTGGTAGAGCCCGTGCTCGCCCTGGCGCACCGCCGTCGTGAGCGCGACCTCGGCGGGGATCGTAGAGAGGTTCGCGGCCTTGGCGGCGGCGTAGCCGGGATCACGCGGAGAGAGCGCCTTCCACCCGCGGGCGATCAGCTCACCGGCGCGGGCCGAGGCGAGCGCGTCGCAGTCCTCCCAGCCCTGGGCGAGCAACTGGATGTAGTCGCTCCAAAGCTCCTCCTCCTCCCGCTCGTACCGCACGCTGGTTGCGTACAAGAGCGGCAACGACGGCCGCTCACGCAGCAGCCGCGCGTTGCAGCGCGCGAGCCAATTCAGCAGGCTGACGGCGTCGCGTTCGTTGAAGGTGAGGGCGACCTTGATGATCACGGGGAGGTCTCCGAATCAGGTCGAGGAGAGTTGGAAGGGGCCGGTCGAGACGATGTCGATGGTCGCGTCGATCGAGGGCGGCGTGGTCCCGGCGACGGTGACCTTCGCGCGCACCCAGGGCATGAGCAGCCCGTTGGCGGAATCGACGATCTCGGCGTACACGCCGGCTGCGGTACGGCTCGCGCCCATCGCCACGTCGAACCAGAGGACGCCGTCCACGGAGCCTTGGATGGCGAGCTGGGCGGAGGGCGTGCCCGAGCCGCCCACGACGTTGAGGTTCGTCACGAACTTGTAGTCCTGCGCCGCGTCGGTCTGCCCGTCCGACTGGTCGGGCAGGATCCGGTAGGGCGTCCCCACCGTGGTGACCGTCACCGGGGCGGCGGGAGCGATGTTCAGCAGCTTCGAGCCGAAGCGGTTGCAGTAGCACTTCATGGCGGGAGTCCTCTGGAATCAGAGATGGAGAAGGAAGACGACCCGCCAGGCGTAGGAGCCGGTGGGCAGAACGCACCTGACCGTGGACGCATCGCCGAGGGGCACGCCCGGGTTGGGCTGCTGGTCCACGGGGTACCGGGCGCGCGGGGTGGCGTTCACGTCGAGGAGCTCGACGAAGGTGGTGGCAGAGAGGGTGGAGTCGGAGAGCTCGAGGCGGACGAACCGGGCCCACGGCGGCGGGACGACGTTGACGCTACCTGCGCCGCCCCCGATGATCTGGGCGCTGCTGCCACGGACGGTCCATTGATTTTCGGTGTCACACTGACCGTCTGCGATGGCCGCGCGAGCGGCGATGTCCGACGAGGTTGACAGGTTCGAGCCGAAGATCTGGAGCATCGTCGCGTGGACGCAGACCCGCGTACACTTGGGAACGTCGAGGAGCGCCGTGCGCTGGGCACCGCCGCCGCCGGACCAGACGAGGCGCGCCTCCCAAGGAGTCGCTTCGTCCGACCAGAGGTCGATGATGCGCCAGTCGCCGTCGCCCGCGCCGATGGACTGCGCCGTGAGCACCTCGCCTTCCGCTCCCGCGTTCCCGGCGACCACCGAAGCGGCTAGCTTCGCGGTGCCGGATCGACGGGACAGCTTGCAAACGCCCACGGCTCACCCCCACATCAGCAGTTGGGGTTCTTGACGCGCGCCCTGCCGTAGAAGCTGAGCTTCAGGGCAGCGGTCGTCGAGCCCGCCGTGTAGTTGATCGTGACCGGCACGCCCGCCCGGAGCACGCGCCCGCCGAAGCTGGGCCCGTGGTACGCGGTCGGCGCGATGAGCGCGGCGTCGAGGTTGTCGAGCACGACCGGGTCGTCGCCGGAGATGATCGTGTTGATCGTCGCGGCCGAGTCGCCCGTGGCGAAGATCTTCGACAGGTGCAGGCTGGTGCGCGGCGTGAGCGTCATGCTCATCGATTGGCCGACGGTGGTGGCGACGGTGCCGGTGACGGTGACGTTGCGCTGCACGACCTTCCCCTTCTTCGCGTGGTGGAGCTTGCGCTTCAGGTGGCGGTTCTTGGCTTCGAGCGCCTCCTCGCGGGTGTGGAGCTTGGCCTGGCGCCGGCGGAGGCGACGGATGCGGCGTTCGCGGCTCGCGTCGCTGCCGAGGTCGTCCCCGAGGTCGTCGCCCAGGTCGTCGCCGAGGTCATCCCCGAGGTCGTCCCCGAAGTCCTCGTCGTCGTCATCGTCGTCCGCCCCGAAGGACGGCTCGTCGCCGATGCGAAGGGAGGCGCGGAGGGAGGTGCGGTCGACGAGGCATTCCCCGTCGGCGGTGAAGGTCACGAGGGCCCAGATGGGTGCGGTCATGGGAATGTTCCTGGGTTGGGAGCTGTGAAGCGGGAGGGAGAGAGGTTCGGAGTTGGATCAGCGCCGGGCGCGGACGAAGCGGTCGGATCGGTCGCCGTCGCGATCACGACGCCGGCCCTCGACGCGCTCGCCCTCGGTGCCCGGGGTCATGCGGACCATGCGGGCGATCTCGCCGATGTCGTCGCCCTTGAGCTGCGCCGGAGCGGGCGCCGCGGCGGGGGCCGGAGCGGGGGCGGCGTTGGGCGACTGGGCGGGGGGCGGCGTGGCGCCGGCCTTCTTCTCGGCGAGCGCCTTACCGGCACCGCGGCCGATGCGGCCGATGCCCGTGGCGAGGAGGCCGTTGCCGAGCGCGAGCGCGTGCTGGCCGCCCTTGCCCGACATCGACTTGTAGAGCCCGTAGCCGCCGAGGATGAGGCCGCCGCCGAGTCGCATGTCGACCGGCCCGAGGTCCATCTTCTCCTCGCCGAAGTAGCCCTCGGCGAAGGACGCGGCGAACACGGTGCCCTGCGTCTCCGCGGTGGCGATCACGGCGTCCGCGATCGTCTCGGACATCTCGCGGGCCTTGCTGATCTTGCCACCGAGGTTCTTCAGCTTGCCGGCGGCTTCCATGAGCGCGCCCTTGACCTGGCCATCGGGGACCTTCTCGCCGTTCATCGCCTTGGAGAGTGCCGTGTTCATTCGTGCCTCGGAGGGGGTTCCGGCCGCGCCGGGAAGGAGGGACCGGCGGGGCCGGTGAGAGATTCGGGTCACCGGGGAGCCCGGCTGACACGGACTACTATGCAGCCGATCCGGTGCTCGAAAAGCCGATTTCTGCGCGTCGCCCCAACCGCGAGGAACCGCACGGGCTGGACATCAGCGCGGTCTCCCACATCGTGAGTCGCGGTTGTACGCGGTCGCTGCGAGCACCCCTCGCGGTCGCCCGCGGTAACGTCGTCCCGGCTCGCGGTCGGGCGCTCACGGGGGGCGGTTTGGTCGCCGACCGGGCGGTCCCACACGCGGTTTGGGTGGGCACCGTGGCGGTAGGGAGCGCGGTTCTAAAACCGCGTCGGGCGCGGTAGGCGCGGTAGGCGTTCCAACGCCGAAATTGGCCCCGTTTACGAGCCGCTGAGATAGGCTGGGAGGGTCGAAATGCTCAACTATTGAGCACCCCCTTACGCCCCGGAGGCCACCATGATGGACGATCTGCAATTCGAGAAGCTGGACATGATCGACGCGGTGATCCGTCAGCGGTGCACCGAGATCACGCACATCACCGTGCACGAGGTCCTCGACCGGAACGGCTACCCGCAGCTGGGCCGCGTGTGCTTCGGCGCCGTGGACCTGGGCCCGTTCATCGAGTCCGAGGCGGAGGACCCCACGGACGACGACGATGAGCCCGACGAGGACGCGGATGGCGAGCTTCCCGAGGGCGAGCCGCTCGGCGATCTGGCGCGCACCTACGACGGCGTGACCTACGCCGTGCTGGCCGACGCCGCGGTGCGCTGGATCAAGCACATGGCCGACCAGAACATGGTCGGGCAGCGCGAGGCCAAGTTCAAGGTGAACCTGTGGAAGGGCAAGGGTGACAAGGTCATCTACAGCTCCCGCTTCCTCTGCACGAACACCGACTACGAGGACGTGCCCGTGGTCCCCGCACCGACGGTGGCGCTCCCGGCGCTCGTCCCCGACACCTCGCCGGACCCGCGCACCTGGCGCGCGCTCGGTGAGGGCTACCAGAACTTCATCGCCCTGGTGCAGTCCACCTACTCGCACCTCGCCAACCTCCAGAACGCCCACATCACCAGCCAGAGCGGCCAGCTCGCCCGCGCGCAGCGGACCAACGAGAACATCGTCGGCCAGCTGACCAACCTCAAGATCGGCGCGTTCGAGGTCGAGTCGCAGCAGCGCGGCGACGACGGCGAGGGCCGCGTCCGCGAGGAGCTGGGCAAGCAGTTCATCGCCGAGCTCGGCGGCCTCGGGCGCGTGCTCGCCACCGCCAAGTTCGGGCTCGCCCCGGAGATGATCGAGCTGGCCGAGATTGTCAACGCCTCGCCCGAGCTCCTCGAGGCGATGAAGAACCCCGAGGTCCGCAGGATCCTGCGCGACGAGAAGACGCGCAAGGAGCTCGCCGCCCTCCTCCTCATGGCCGCCCAGGCGGCGACCGCGCCGCCCAACCCGCCGCCGTCCGGCGAGTCCGCCGCGGCCTGATCCCCCCGTCCACCTCACCCCAGGAGGCTCCGATGTCGGAGACCGCTACCCGTCTGCCCCGCGCCCGCACCCTCACCACGCCCGAGTGGGCGCAGGTACTTCGTACCTTCTACGCCAAGAGCTTCGACACCGCGACCGAGGAGAGCTTCGTCGAGTCCGTGGAGGCGTTCTGCGCCCTCTCGCCCGACGAGCAGGCCTTCCACCAGTCGCACCTCGCCTACCGCCAGGTCCAGGCCCTCGACGACATCTACGGCTGCCTGCGCCGCATCGAGTCGGCGCTCCCGGCGCTCGACCCGAAGGCGCTCGGCGCGCTCCGCCACCTCCCCGGCATCCGCAAGGCGCTCGTCGTCATCGCGAAGGGGCAGGAGGAGATGCTCGAGCTCCTCGAGTCCGGCGGGGGCGCGGCGGGTGGCGGCTCCGTGCGGGGTGACGAGGAGGACGAGGACGAGGACGAGGACGAGGACGAGGACGAGGACGACACCGACCTCGCCGACGCCGCGGACCCCAGCGAGATCGAGGAGGAGGACCACGGCAACGGCGCCGCCCTCATCCCCGAAGTGCTTCCGGCGGGCCGTCGGGGTGGGGGTGATTCGTGAACGCCGCGCTGCGCGCCGATCCCGCCGCCATGCGGATCAACCTCACCGTGCCGACCACCGCGGTTCGCGTCGGGCCCTTCGCCTTCGACGGGCTGAAAGCCCTGCTCGGCGTCGACCTCGGAGACCTGCTCTCCTCGCTGATGATCGGGCCGAAGTACCAGCGGCCGGTCCTCGGCGGCATCGTGGACGTGTACCCGCTCGCCATCCCCGACGGGGAGGGGCTCACCATCCCGATCAAGCTGTTTGGGGAGTTCGGATTCTACAACCTTCGATCCGTGCTCGTGCTCGTGGTGCCCGTGGCCGCGATCGACGTGGTGACGGCGCAGCTCGCGGCCGAGATCGCCGTGCAGGACGCCGCCGGGCCGAGGCTGCGGCCGGGGTCGAGCGGAGGGACGGTGGCGGAGTACGCGGTGCGGTTGAAGGCGGGGATGAGGAAGGCGGTGCCGCTCGGGAAGTTTGGGGAGATTGGGGTGGAGGCTGGGTGAGGGTGGGTCGAACCGTCGACACAAGGCCATACACGGCCCTGTCCGCACTAATCGCAGGCTTCTTCGGGGACTACTCCGCCCCGAGCAGGAGCATTGAGCCCAGAGGCGCAGGGACTGTCGCCGCACTCCTCGTACGCCACGCTGCAGGCCACCTCGTCCGGCGCGGAGTACTTCGCGCTCTCAAACCGAATATCCTCCCGGTTGGCCAAGACACACTCGGACCACACGGAAAGTCGCTCATCGGCAATGCGGTCGTTGAGACTCGAGGTTTCCTCGCAGGCGGCGAAACAGGTTTCCTCATAGCCCAGCGGCGGGCCTCCCGGCGTTTCGGGAAACGAGCAGTTGTGCTGACCACCCCGGTACAGAAGAGTGCATGCCTGCTCGCACGGGGTGGCACAGCCGTACAGCGTACCCAGAATGACAACGATCCCTCCGACAACACGCATAGAACCTCCACTCGGTGGCTTTAACCCTCCGCTTCAGAAGGGAAAACTGATCCGCTCGTCGAACGCACGAACGGGTACTCGCGTCGGGCCGCGCGCGCCCGGTGCCTGGAAACCTCGCCAGCCTCTGTCGCTCACTCGACCCGAAGGCCGGGAACTAGAATCGCGAATCCAGTGCCGGTAGGAACACTGCATGAGTAAGCAGGTTCCGTGCGCCCGTCGCCGTTGAAGTCGCCAAGCGTGGCTTGTCCAACAAACACATAGTCGCCCCAATCGATCGCAACGTCCACGCCGATAGCAGGCGACAGCTCCGCTGCGCCCAAGATGAGGCCTCCGCCAGAATCCACTACGTCATCGAAGCCGTCGGCGTTGAAATCAGCGTGAGGTGCCCCATAGTGTGCGTCGACGTTCGGCGACATGGTGTACTCATAAGACGAGCCGTCATGGCTCCCTGCGGTCAGCGAACGGCCATCGAAGACGCCGCCTGCGAGCACCTCATCGAATCCGTCACCGTTGAGATCGCCTAGCACTATCGCGGAGTCGGTGGATTCGATTGACGCCCAGGCACTGGTGAGCGCACCCCTCGCGGAGATGCTTCCGCGAAAGCTCCCCCCCGAGTAAACCGCTACTGGCAGGCCAGCGCTAGAGCCGTTGATGCCAGTCATGATTTCCATGGAGCCATCGCCGTTGACGTCAGAAATCGCGCCGGGGAAGTCCCCAGAGGAAGCCCAGGTGTACGAAGCCCAGTACTCGCCTACCAAGGCGCCGGAGTAGTCGCCGGTCATGTCACGGTTCTCGCCGAGCGACTTGATGCCCGGAGAATACTCGTTCCCAAGAAACAAGTACGTGCCCCCAAAGTAATAGTCTGGCGCGCCCACGAGAAGGTCCTTCCGCGCGTCGCGATCAATGTCGTTTGTCAAGTCCACATAGGTGCCTGCCGCCGAACCCCAGCCGCCACGATCGACGTTGCCGTTGACAGTGGTGTACGCATCAACCGCTGCCCGAAAGTATCCACCGCCGCTTATCTCTGCTCCGTCCATAATATAAACCACGCCTTGAGTGCTAATCTCTTCCGTGCCTTCGAAACCCGGAAGACCAATCGCCACCTCCGCGTAGCCATCCCCGTCCATATCTCCGCCGCTCACCGAGAAAGAACCGGGCGCATAGTCATCGACGCTGATCACCAAGGGGGCATCGTGAATGGTAAACTCGCCCTCCCCAGCGATTGCGCTCCCCCAAAACACGTAGAGATCCTGATCAACAAGTACACCGAGATCGTCACCGCCGTCGCCGTTGACATCCCCTACGTTGTGAAGACGCACTCCGCTCGCGGCCACCGCAATGCGGCCAGCTCGGTAATCGATACTGACTCCGTCGGACCCGTCACAGTTCGAATCGATGCCATCAGCTCGGTCACCGATCCCCGCGTCTTCGTTGATCGCGGCGTCCCCGTCGTCACAGTCAGCGCCGCCCGACGCTTGCGATGGAAAGCCGTCCGAATCCAAGTCCATGCCGTCCAACCCGTCGCAGTTCTGGTCGACGCCGTCACCGACCAGGTCCGTTGCACTTGGATTGATGGCCGGATTGACATCGTTGCAATCTCCATCCTCAGCCGAGAAGCCGTCACGGTCCTCATCGGACGGCCCGGTGTCTTCGGTGTCGCCCGTGTCGACGCTTCCCGTGTCCGTGTCGCCCGCGGAATCGTCGGTGTCGGAGTCGACGCAATCAGGCGAGCCGAGGCAATCCGCGTCGGCGCAGTCGAAGTCGCCATCGCCGTCGTTGTCCGCACGATCCTCGCACTCGCCGGGATTGGCCCCTTCCCAACGTTCTTTCTCGTTGGACGAATCTTCAGGACCGGAGCATCCGAGAAGGCCGAGAACGAGCGCGGTGAGCGGGCGACTAATGCACATAGGATCAACTATCGCCGTTGAGCTACGAACGCCACGCCACGCCTCGGGTCCGTCTGCCGCCGACTCCGCGACGAGGTACCGCGGGCGGACACCTCGAGGGCGGGTCACCGCACACTTCGGGTTCCGCGCTAAGTATTCGGTGCTGAAGGCCCCGCGGCTGGCGGCCTGACGCTCAACACCAAGGGGTCAAGCGCCTGAACGTGACCTCCCACAAGCCGCACTGGCACTGCCTGAGCGCCCGATCCACCGTCACCACGACTTCCACGCCCTCAACGACGACCTCCCCTGCCCGTACCCCATGAAACCGCAACAGCCCCGGCAGCCACGTCTCCAACGGCGGCGCCCCCGCCTCCCGGTTCTCCAGCGGCACGATCACGTAGAACCCGCGCCGAGGTGAGACGAGCCGCCGTCGCTTCGAGAGCCGCAGCGCGGCGAGCTTCAGCGCCTCCATGCTCACCTCGAGGGCGGCCATCGCCTCCTCCCGGGTGAAGGTGAGGCGCCCCGCCGCCTGGAGGTTGTCCACGTACTCGGAGAGGGCGCCGCGCTTGACCATGCCGGATCGTATCGCTGAGAGCGACGATGCGGTGCGCCACGCCGCCAGGCGAAGTCAGATCGTATCGCTCAGCGAACCGTTCCGAGCGCAAGCCCTGCCCTCGGGACTCAGATCGTATCGCTCAACAACACGTTCTCGGACGCCACGGCAGCCCCTCCCCGCCGAACCCACCGCCCCTCCCCTTCCACGGCACCCACCCTGCCCGCTGGGCTCGGCGCCATCGGCGGCCCAGCACCCTCCCCGAGCCCACCCCTGCATCCCCGGCCGATGGGGTCGCCACCTCGCGCATCAAGCCCCTGATACACCGACGATGTATCGCCAATGTATCACCGATGTATCACCGCCCCACCCCCTCCCCCGTCCCCTCGCCCGCCCGCACCCCAATCCTCGGAAGCAAGCCTCCAAGCATCTGCATCCGCGCCCGAACGTCGGCTTCCGGCGCGACGCAAAAGGTTCGAACGGACTCAAGCAGTGGGCGCCATTCTTACCCAGTCGGCGGCGGCCCGCACCGCCACGATGGGCCCGACGGCGCCGCGCTGTACAAACACGGTTTCGAGATGGACGATGGCCGCGCGGGCGGATGGGCCGGCAACGGAGTCCGCCTCGAGCCCCCCTGGTACCACCAGGCCGTACGTCGCCCCCCTACGACGGGCCTTCAAAGGGATTGAATACCCGTACGCCGGTTCCGGCAACGTCTCGCACGTTGCGCGTGACGAGCGTCAGCCCATGCACCAATGCCGTGGCCGCGATCAACGCGTCCACGGTCGGGATCGGATCAGGGACGTTCAAGCGACCCCACACCTCAGCCACCCGCTCGTCGACGGGCAGGATGCGCGACCCGAAGTTCGCAAGGAGCCCGTGAAGCCACACCTCCAAGCGGTGGGCAGCGACCTCGTCCTTGCGTCGCTTGAGCTCGATGCCGCGCCGGATCTCGCCCAGAGTCATCGCGCTGAGCCATGCCTGGTCCTCGCGTCCCGATGCCCACCGGATGACCCCTGGGTCGCCGCGGCTGCCCTTCCGGATCTCGGAGACGACGTTCGTATCGAGAAGCCAGCTCACAGCTCGACATCCCGTGGCAGGTCCTTGTGCCGCTCGAAGTCCAGGTCGTCGCCGGTATCGGGCATCGCCGCCAGCCAGGCCCACAGCGAGCTGCCTGCCGCGGGCCCCAGCAGAGCGGCGCGCAGGATCTCGCGGTGCTCGGCCTCCGCGGACCGACCATGCTCGACCGCTCGAGCCTTGAGCGCCTCTACGATGTCCTCCTCGAGATTACGAACGATGAGCTGAGCCATGTTCCCCTCGCGCACGCTATCATGATAGCGCTCCCGCGCCGACGCGTCCAGCCCGGCTCCCTCACGTCGTCGTGCAGACATACATGCCGATCCGCGGAAGCAACCTTTCCAGCAGCTCCATCTATGCCCTCACGGCAGGCTCTGGAGCCACCGAAAGAGTTCGAATCGTCTCCCACAAGGGGCGCCACTCTACCGCAGTCAGCTCGTTCGGTTGTGCCCCTACGCGTCGCGTAGCGCCGCCGAGGAGCCTCCCGCGAGGCCATCCACCTGGGCGGCCCCCCAGCTCGCCAGAAGCTCCCATGCTTCCGGCTCCCCCCTCGTCTGCGGCGGTGCGGCGAGCCCGAGCAGCTCGGCCAGCGGCGCGGCGGCGTCGCGTAGCGTGTTCGCCTGAACGCGGCGCACAGTCGACGAGTTCCCCTCCATGGCCGCGAGATCGAGGAGCATCGTCACGAGTTCGAAGACCGCGAGCCATTCGGGATTCGCGGGTGGAACTCCTCCGAGCACGGTCGCCAACGCCGCCGGGTTGGCGAGCCGAAAGCGGAGCGCGTTCCCGCTCGGCAGCCGCACCGCGATGCCAGCAGCCTCTAGCTCCGAGAGCGTCCGCGCAACGTTCCGCTTCGAATGTCCTGCCTCGGCAAGCGCCGCGGCGGTGGACCACGCCCCGGGGCGCGCGAGCAGATCGCAAAGCACGTCCGCGCGGGTTCCCACGCCGCAGAGCGCGCGGGCGCGAAGGCGCACCAGCGCCGGGCGCCCCATGGGCAACGAGACCGGACGGAGGCGCGGTAGCGGATCCCAAACCGGGCCAGCAGAGGGCCACCGGGTGCCGGCTACATGGTTGACCGTGGAGGCGAACGCCTCGAAGGTCACCCGCGCCGGGGCCGGGAGCTGCTTGACCAGCGTGGCCAACCGGCCGGTGTTCACGCGGTCAGCGTGGTCGACGCACCACGACAGCACCTGCTCCAAGAGGCGCGGGTCTTCGTGCGCCAAGGTGGGCGTGAACGCGAGCAGCGGCTCCAGATCGATCGCCGTACATGGGTGATTACGAAGCACGCCGGACACCCCGAGCTCGCTCCACAGGCTCCACGCAAGGTCGCCCGCGGCGCGCCGGATCGCCTCGCTATACATCGGGATCCTCGACGCCGAGCAAGGCGAGCGCCTGGACGAGCATGTCCCGGAAGCCCTCGGACGTGTCGTGGGTCCGGCACCAGCGGGCGGAGGCGAGGAGCTCTTCACGAGCAGGGGTCAACCGCTGCAGGTCCTTGAAGTGCTTGCTGCGAGGCCCCTGATCGACCGCTGCGTACAGCTTGAAGGCGACTTGATCCACGCGTGAGGCCAGTCGCACGGTGAGGCCTGCGTACTGGTGTGAGACGACACGCTCGGCGAATCCCGGCGGCAGGCCGAACCGCAGCAGGTCGGTCGGGCCGGCGTTGAGCCAGTCGTCGTCGAGGTCGAGGGCTCTCCCCACCTCTTCGATCGCGTTCGCCAACGGGATGGGCATGGGCTCCCCTTCCAGCCACCGGCCCCCGTCGATGCGGGACACGATGTCGAGGTCGCGGGTCGGCCGATCGATGAGCCCGAGCAGGAGAAGGGCGCCACCCCCGATGACGACGATGTCGTAGTGCTGCGCGCGCGCGGCGAGCAGCTCGCCGAGCGTCTGAAGGGCATCGCGGAGGTCGGCGTGGTGCATGCGAGACAGTTATCGTCTTTAATCGAGACAGACAATGGCTCGCTCACGGCGCCGACATCGTCATCCCGTCGCGCGGCTCGCCGTGGGCTCACCCTGGCGCAGCGGGCGGCGCCATCCCGAAGATGCGCGCGATCTCCGCGAACATACGATCCACCGACTCCACCTCGCACTCGGTGTCGATCGCGACCGTCGCCCCGTCCGCCTGGATCCAGCCCGTCTCCCGATGCTCCGCTGGGCGGCTGGAACGATGCCACCCAGCCGCCTGGGAAAGTGACGCCCCCCGGATCGCAGCGCCCAATGCTTCAAGGCGTTGGGCGTCAAGCGGCGTCTGGACAACCCAAGCCCCCCCGCGTTGGCGCCTTTCGTACCGGCCGTCGTGCCAAACCCTGAAGCCGCTCTCCCCCCACCGATCCGACGCCGTGATGGCCTGGATGAGTACACCCTCGGCCAGGCCCGGGGCACCGGCCGCAACCGTATCCACCCGGCACTCGGTCGCGGCACTGCTCGCGGCCAAAGTAGGAGGGGACTGACAAGCTAGTCCGAGGATCAGGAGCATCACGACGTGGCCGTGGTCCCGCCCGCCGGCGGGGTCAGCTCCGCCGCGCCTGGCTCGCGCGCCCGGAGCGCGCCTCCAGCTCCGATCGCCCATTCGGCAGCCGTACTGGTCATGGTGCCCAGGGCCTCCAGGAACGCGACGTAATGGTGTGGACGAATCTCGTTACCGACGGACATGAAGCTGTCGTCGTGATGTGCAACAACCTCCTGCTGGCCAGGGATGAGCTGCTGTGCCAGGTCCGAGTGCGCCACGGGCGTCCCGACCCGTCGCGGCCGCTTACCGGGGGCGTCGTCAGCTGCCGGGTACTCGTCGCCGAGGCCAAGCATGTGGCCGAACTCATGGCATGCAGTCATCTGGCTGCTGTCCAAGGGGTCCACCGAGATGTCCACGCGTCGCCAGTACCATGTCGCCTCCGCATCGCGCTCCCCGTCGTTCGTGACCAGGGGCTGCTTCTTCGCCCCGCCCTCGACGAGCATACTGCCAACGGCCATCGCGCGCATTCCAGCGAGACGCTCGTTCTCCTCCGCGGAACCTTCGGTGCTGGAGTGCCCGGTGAGGGTGACCGGGAACGGCGGCATCTCAGCCTTGCCAAGCACCTGGCCCAGGCCACGTAGCGCCTGGTCGCCTGCAGCGTCCACGGCGCCCGCTGCGGGTTCGAAGAAGACGGCGCCCGGATTCGCGTTCTCAGCCTCCTCGTATGCGTGGCGCGTGCTGGTTTCGATCGAGTGCTGATCGACGTCCAGACTGCCCGCGTCGTTTCCGACGGTCTCGGATTCGTGCAATGTCCCCGTGCTCTGCTCGTCGCACCGCCACTTTTACGGTGGGAAGTGCCTCCCAGAACGGGCGTGTACTGTGGAAGGAGTACTGGTCGGACCACGCCTCTTGCACCGTCGAAAGGGCGCCGGTCCGCCATGTCTGGATTTCCTGCGGAGTCCACGCGAAACCGGCGATGGGATGGGCCGAACCGCTGCTCCCCTTCACCCACTCCTGATCGGCCGGGTCTCCGCTCTTGAAGTCCAGGAAGACCTTGAGAACGATCTTAAGCAGGCCGCCGGCCGGATCATAGGCCGCGTCGAACAGGCCTCGCCCAGTGCTCGGATGGAAGTTGGCCAGCGAGTACGACTCGGCCATGAAGTCCTGGAGATCTTCTTCGGCGTCGAGCTGAGCCTCATTGTCCCTCGAGTTCAACGCGTCTCCGATGGCGCTGTCCGGGTGGGTGAACCAATCGCCCTGGACGGCGCCGCTAGCGGCCGCACTGACCTCGACTGCCTCCCCCTGTGCGACGGCCTTCCCCGCGTCTACCGCCTCCCGCTCCGCGGTGTCGCCCGCGCGACTCGTCTCTGCCGCGGCCTCGCCGTTCCGGGTCTGCACCACATGCGCGAGTTCGTGCGCCACCTGTTCCTTCGAGGGGTTGGCCGCGTCGAACACCACATCCTCCCCACGCGCGCCGGCCCGCATCCCTGCCCCCTGCAGGACCTTTGGTCCGTGGTGCGCCCGAACGCCGGTGAAGTCCTGTCCGAATGCTCGCTCCATCTCGGCCTTGTAAGGGATGGGCGCACCGCCGTCGCTCGTACCGTCGTCCATCGCGCGCTGCGCCAGCATGTCCCGACGAAGAGTTGCCGAGGCGGTCCTCAGCGGAGGCGTGCCCGGCACCGGCCGCGGCACCAGGACTCGATGGACTCGTTCGCCGGCGCGTCTGTGAGCGTCCCATAACTACTCCTACCCCACTTCTTTTTAGGCCCACTCTTCACGAATTTGCAACCCCCTTCGTACAACTCACTCGGTGCAGCGGAGCGCTGGACACGCTACGATCGCGTCGGCACGCACAAAGAACGCGGGTCGCCTCATCGCACGGACGCGAGACCGCACGCCGGGCCCTCCCCTCTATCTCTCTCGCGCGCGATCAGGTCCGGGGCCTGCCCCGTTGAACCCGACGACGCGCCTTCACCTGCGACGAGGGCGACCAGGACCGAGTCCTCGACCGCTTCCGCACGGACGTGCTGGCCTGCGGGGCGGCGCCGGGGGAGACCTTCGCCCAGGATCCGGCCCGACCGGGAGCGCGTGCGTCGTGCGAGCCGCTCCCACACGGCGCCCCTGATACACGCCGATGTATCACCCATGTATCACCGCCCCAACCCCTCTCCCATCCCCTCGCCCGCCCGCACGTCGATCCTCGGAAGCAAGCCTCCAAGTATCTGCATCTGCGCCCGAACGTCGGCTTACAGTGCGACGCAGAAGGTTCGAACTGACTCAGGCAGTGGGCTCACGTTCTGCGCGGTACCCGCAACCGTTCGGCTGCAGTGCTGCCGTTGCTACCCCTGGCGCCGCACTGCCGCGAGGAGTTGCGCCGCCAACACCTCGGTAGAGGCCCGGATCTCTTCCTCCGGCTCGACGTGAGCGGCAGCCCGCGCCGCCAACCGACCGTGAACACCGAGATCGGCGCTCCGGCGCCCCGCGTGCAACGCGAGGCCGCTCGGCACCATGAGATCGACCACGACACCGCCGTAGCCCCGCCACGACCCAGGCTGCGCGCCGGGGACGAAGCCCGCTGAAGCCAGCGCCTCTCCGATCACGGGAAGGTCCACGAGCCGTCGCGGATCGATCGCTAGGTCGCCGTCGGTCGTCATGGGCGCCACGGCAAGGTCCGCGTCGCCGACGTTCAGGTAGACGGCCTGAGCCCCGACCAGCACGATCGCGTCACGCTGGCCCGCGAGGCCGGCGAGCGCATCGAGGAGCACCCTTCGCGCCAGGACGTACTCGGGAGGTGGCATCATGGCTTCCTCCTCCACGTCGACTCGTTGGCGCTCATCCACTCGATCAATGCCTCCCCTTCCGCAGTCCCCCGACCCGGTCCCGTCAGGAGGTCGGCCGCCACTTGGCTCGGCGCGCATCGGGTGACACCATCCGGCCCAGGGCCGGAACGCGAGAGCTCATCCACGTCACTGGTCCCCACCAGGAGCACGTTCGCGCCGCGCTCAACCGGGACGAGCCCAAGTTCGCGCGCCGCTCTCTCCGGGGACGGGACGTACACGGTCGCAATCGTGACCGGTGCAACCGCCACGCCTGGAGGAACGCCCAACGTCCCCGTCGCCGCCCACGGTCCTTCGAGCGTGCCGAGCTTCCGTAGGAAGGCCGCTGGTCCACGAGGATCGAGGTAGCTCACCCCCCGTTCGGAGCCTCCGAAGCGATAGTCCGCCGTCCATCGGCGCAGCACGCCCTCCCAGCCAACGACGACGAACCTTCCGTGTGCATCCCGCTCGAGGAGGGCCTCCGACGCGAGCAGCGAGGCGACCCGGGACAACACCGGCGCCGACGCACCCGACGCCTTCGCAAGCTCCCGGACACCATAGGGCGGAGCGAAGTCGACGAGCGCCCGCACCGCCCGTCCCGCCCCCGCTCCACGCAGGCTACCGAGCGTGCCCGACGCGGGAGAGGGGTCGCGGGACGCGCCCACCATCCTCACCACGAGTCCGGGTCGGGACAGGCGGAGGTCGACGTTCCCGGTGAGGTCGACGTACCCGAGCCCCGCAGCGGTCAGCGAGGCCCGTGTGAGCGGGCTCAACCAGCCGGCGACCACCACGGGGTAGGCAGGCGCGAGACGCGCGAGACGCGCGAGGCGCTCCGCAAGCGCCGCCACGAGCCCAGGCTGAAGCCGCACCGTCACTTCGACGACGAGATCGGCCGTGACGCCGTCGGGGGCACGGAGGACCAGGGCCAGGTCCATGCCCGCGGAGGCCTTACGACGCCCGCACGTCCACCCCTCGGGAAGGAGACCGGAGATCCCGTCCTCGGCTCGGGCCAGCACCGCTGTTTCTGAAATCACGCTGTTTCTGTATCCAAGAAACAGC